>NZ_JAFCTE010000009.1:0-125612 GCF_049895865.1 Psychrobacter sp. TWR1-1-1
GAGGTGATTCATTATTTAAAGCAGAGCTGGAACGGTGTAAATGATGTTGAACTGGCAACGCTTGAATGGGTGGACTGGTTCAATAAAACACGACTGCATAGCACGATTGGTTATGTGTCACCCTTTGAGTTTGAAAAGCGGTATTATGATAATTTAATCCTGTCAGGCATTGCTGCCTGACTCAAGTAGATCAGCCTCCGATATACTCGGGGCGGTTCACTTTGCATCTTATGGCATTGAAAATGTTAAGTATGCACGTAGAGGGAACGAGAGTGATGCTTATGGAGAAATGCAAATTGACTGCGCAAACGATAAGATAAGAAAAACCTCATCAGATAATCTTGAGGCCTTAATATCAGCAGACCTAGGGGATTGGTATACGCCAACACCGGATTGGACAGATCAAGATATTGTTAACTTCATATGTCAAACCAAAAGAGTAGTGTCAAAAAAAATAGAACATCATGAAGTAGTTGAGAAAGTAGTAACGCTAGAAGCTCCAAAGAACGAAGTAGTTGAAAAGGTAACATTGGAGCAATTCAAGCCAGAGCCGGTCATGTCAGTAGAAGCAAGATCGAGGGAAGTTTTATTATCAAATGCCCCTTCGGGTAGTGAGAAAGAATATGAAGTACGCGAAACACCAATAAAAACAAAAGAATCTTACAACGAAAAAGTAGTTAATAAAGCAGCGGACTATAAAAAAGAGAGTGATATAGAACGCAGAAAAAGTGATGATCGAGCAATATGTGAACAAGCTATAAAAGTAAACAGCGCTTACCTAGGGAAGGACGAACCGGAATATAGTCAGTGGAAGGCAATTGAGCGTGCCAATTGTATGCAAGATAAACTATATGAGTAAAATTAGTGGATACAAATCGGTGTTATTTGTAAGTGATGTATCAAAATAAGTCCAGAAGCGAATTAGACAGAACGAATATAGTCAATTTTGGCTGTGGGAATAAGCCATCTATTAGCTAAATACAGGAATAAATATGGCAATTATTAATTGTCCTGAATGCACACATAAAATTAGCGACCAAAGCGTATCTTGTACTAATTGTGGACTCCCAACTTCTAAAATGAATTTTTTAATTAAATGTCCTGAATGCTCTGAGTCGATTATTAATCAAAGCGCCTCTTGTAATCATTGCGGCTTTCCTATTGCTAAACCTGCACCGTTCAAAAATATTCAACATTCATCTGAGGAACTTAAAGAGCTTAAACTTCTTAAAGAGCTCGAAGAAGTTGGGGAACCTGACGATTACGGATTTTTCAATCATACAAATATTTTTATCATTAGCTGCATCATCATTTACTTTCTAGCTAAAGAAGAGATTCACTATATTTTACAAAGTTTTTAGGTCTATTCTCAAATTGAAGAAACACAGCATAAGTAACAATTGATATTAAAACTATAACTAAAAAATTGTAAGAAACGGAAAATATATGGCCATTATTGATTGTCCTGAATGCACACACAAAATTAGCGACCAAAGCGTCTCTTGTACTAACTGTGGGCTCCCAACTTCTAAAATGAAGTTTTTAATTAAATGCCCTGAATGCTCTGAGTCTATTAGTAATCAAAGCGCTTCTTGTACTAATTGTGGCTTTCCTATTGCTAAACCTGCACCGTTTAAAACTGTCCCACCTCCTTTGCCGGCTCAAAATTCTACTACTATCGTACGACTAAACAGTAGTAGAAAAAGTAAAGGTGTTGCAATATTGTTAGCTTTATTCTTAGGAGGTTTTGGGATACATAAATTTTATTTAAATCAGGTCTTTTGGGGTATCTTATATCTATTGTTCTGTTGGACATTTATACCAGCAGTAATTTCTCTTTTCGAAGTAATCATACTATTATTTATGAATGAGTCTGAGTTCAATAGACGTTTTGGTTAGCCAGCGTAGGCTAGCTGGATGTACAATACCCAATATCCAGACGTCAGATAAAGTCCAAACCAGCCACTTTTCAATATTTCTTCGCAAAAAAAAGGCAAGTCAAAAGACTTACCTTTTTTGATAACATTCACTGATTTGATAGCATTTACTGAGTTATTTACGTTTAATGGTTCTAGTAGTTACTCCAGTCGTTGCCCCACTAGTTGCGTTAGCAGGTGCTTTCGCAGCCGCTTGATAAACTGGCGTAACCTCAGGTAAAAGTGCCTGAATTTTAGCGATACGCTGCCCAGAGTTTGGATGGGTAGACATTAAAGTAGCTATGGTGTTGCTACGACCATTGGCAGCCTCCATTTTTTGCCATACTGAAATGGCAGATTCTGGATTGTAGCCTGCCTGCGCCATTAAGCGTAAACCACCCGCATCGGCTTGTGACTCCTGACTACGAGAAAATGGCTTATCAAGTCCGTAGTCACTAATCAAACCCAACGCATCATCACTTAACCCTGTTCTTGACTGTAGTTCGGCACCACCTAACTGCAGCGCTAAGCCGGTCAGAATTTTTTGCCCAGCATCTTTTTTACTGTGCTCAGATAACGCATGGGTCATTTCGTGTCCCATGATCGCAGCGATCTCTGCATCTGTTAACTGTAGCTTTTCTACAATACCGGTATAAAAAGCCATCTTACCACCCGGCATTGCCCAAGCGTTTAATTCAGGTGAACGTATAACCGTGACCTGCCAATCAAAAGGGACGCCTGTTGTATTAGCGCGAACGGCGTAGGGCTTCATACGATTAAAGACGTTTTTAACTCGAATGGCGGTAGCAGAAGTATTATCTACCGCGCCTTGACTACTGGCTTTAGAGACCACTTGAGAGTAACTTTTAGCCGCATCGGTATTTAATGAAGCCGTATCGTACCCTGCCATATCGGCTACCGTAGTACACCCTGCTAAAGTAGTAATAGTAGTCAGCAATAGAGCATTTTTTATTTTATGAAAAGTGGTCATTAGACGTCCTAGTTGAGAGATGCAATTGAGTTAAATAACTAAGCTAAAGGCAATGAATTGATAGGCTTAACATTCCACTATCGAAATTCATATCTTGCCACACATTAATTGAGAGCGACATATAATTGATAACGTAACTAAAATTCAATTAATATGTAATTATCATGTAAGTAATGTGTCTAAATTATCGAGGAAGAGATTATCATTATAGAAAACAAAAGTCTATTAATTTTATAATCTATTATTTGTTTGATATCACAAGCCCCAGCCAACCTCCATTTGACGCCTACAACTTTATTCCTTTAATTAGAATCGCTGCTCAGAGAGCATCCTGCAATAGATCCCACCTAAATAAATGCTCGTATCACATTTATCACTCGCGCAGCTACCGTACGTTCTATTTTCTCTTTGCCAAAAAGTTTATAATTTATCGTAGCATCAAACATAATGTCCAATAATGTCTGCGCGTCAGCTCCCAGACCCTTTATAATAGCGTATCAATACCAACCTGCGTATCTCACCCATGACCTCTATCAGTTATGTAAAGCAGCAACGCATTACTCGACTATGCGTGCGCTGCGGCTTACTCCTCATGCAGTATGGCGCTGAGTCTGCCGTAGTCGTGGACTTGTCTAAACGTTTAGGGCTTGCTTTGGGGATGAACAGCGTCGAATGTTCACTGAATTTTAACGCCATCACCCTGACGACCATCTGTGACGAGCGCTGTATCACCACCACCAGAGACACGATCAATCAGAGCATCAATGTCAATTTATTGGTACAAATCCAGCAAATTATCAATAAAACTGAAGCTACCGTCGATAGTACCGATTTGATTGACCGCACGACCCTTGCCTTTGATGAGTTAGATAAGACAGTATACCCAACGTGGCTGGTGGGCATATTTGTTGGTGCGTCTTGCGCAGCGTTTGCGTATTTGAATGGGGGCAGTTGGTCGATTACCGCCGTGACATTTATTGCGGGTATGGTAGCGATGTTCACCCGTATTTATCTGTCCAAACACCACTTTAATCCTTTTATCACCGTCATTGTGACCGCTTTTATTGCTTCTTTAATTGGAGCGACGACCTACTATTTTGATATTGGTAATAATGCCGATATTGCGGTTGCCTCTAGCGTCTTGCTACTGGTGCCTAGCTTTCCTTTGATCAATTCTTTCTCAGATATCTTAAAAGGCTATGTCAATATTGGCGTTGGGCGTGCGGTATTTACCTATATGCTCACCCTATCCGCGTGCGTTGGTATCGTGATGGCGTTGGTTTTACTACGCATACAGCATTGGGGGTTTTGAGATGTGGTTCATTGAAACTGTTGTGCTTTCATGTATTATTACCCTTGGTTGGACGCTGATGTTCAGCGTACCCAAACGCTATATTCTGCCTTGTTTACTGATGACTGCTTTTGGCTTCGGATTAAAGACTGCTCTCGTTTATCAGCATGTGCATCTCGTGGTTGCCAGCTTTTTTGGGGCAATGCTTGCCAGCTTTTTGGGTGTATACTTTTCTAAAAAGTATACGCTACCACCCAAAGCACTTATCTCGCCTAGTGTCATTTGTATGATGCCCGGTATCGCCGCTTATAAAGCGATGGTCAGTATGGTGCAGATTGGTTATTTTGGTTTTTCAGACGAGTTATTTAGCCAAATGATGGTGTACTTGTTTGAAGCATTATTTGTCACCTCAGGATTGGTGCTTGGCTTATCCATTCCGGGACTGTTATTTTATAGACGACGTGCCATTGTTTAAGTAAGTTTAGATGAGTCCAGTTGGGTTTAGATAGGATGATTAGATGTCAGGCTATTTTTGCCTAAATGCTTTTATATTCTGATGCTAGCTGGCATATCCTTATAAGCAAAACCTTGTAAGATTAATAATGATACCCATCACAATAGAGTTCAAAACAACAGAATTAAAAAATAATAGACGGCAAAATTGCACCAATACGCATCAATACTTCCTGAATAAAGAGACTTAACCATGACAAAACATTATGACTATATCGCCATTGGCGGCGGTAGCGGTGGCATTGCTTCCATCAACCGTGCGGCGAGCTATGGCAAAAAATGTGCCATTATCGAAGCCAACCAGTTGGGCGGCACTTGTGTGAATTTGGGCTGTGTACCTAAGAAAGTGATGTGGTACGGCGCGCAAATTGCCGAGGCTATTCATAAATATGCACCAGACTATGGCTTTGATGTGGATGTTAAAGGTTTTGACTTTCAAAAACTGGTGCAGAGCCGTCAACAATATATCGAAAATATTCATCGCTCTTATGACAATAACTTGGCCAAAAATGGCGTAGAAGTGATCAAAGGCTTTGCCAAATTTGTCGATACCAATACGGTAGAAGTAAATGGTGAGCTGATTACCGCTGACCATATTTTGATTGCCACCGGCGGTCACCCGATTCAGCCAGATATCAAGGGCGCAGAATACGGTATCGATTCTGACGGCTTTTTTGCGTTGAATCATTTGCCAAAACGCGTGGCAATTGTAGGAGCTGGATATATCGCTGTTGAAATCGCAGGCGTATTGAACAGTTTGGGCGCTGAGGTGCATTTATACGTACGCCAGCACTCGCCGCTGCGCTCATTTGACCACAGTGTAGTAGAGGCATTGCTCATAGAGATGGAGCAAGACGGTATTCAGTTGCATACCAATACCACGCTCACGGAAGTCAATAAAAACGAAGATGGCAGCCTGACTTTGTGTACCGAAAATGGCAGCCTAGACACGACAGATTGCTTGATTTGGGCGATTGGTCGTGCGCCATCGACAGACAATATCAACCTGCAAGTGACGGGTGTAGAGACGACCAAGTTTGGCAAAATTAAAGTCGATAAGTTTCAAAATACCAATGTTAAGAACATCTATGCGGTCGGCGATATTATCGAAAACAGTGTGGATTTGACGCCAGTAGCTATTGCAGCAGGTCGTCGTCTTTCAGAGCGCTTGTTTAACAACAAACCTAATGAGCATTTGGACTATACGTTGATACCAACGGTGATCTTTACCCATCCTGCTATTGGTACGATTGGTTTGTCTGAAATCGACGCGGTTGAACGCTATGGCAAGGATAATATCAAATGCTATACCTCAACATTTACCTCGATGTATAGCGCGGTGACCCAGCATCGTCAGAAGTGTATGATGAAACTGGTGTGCTTGGGCGATGAGGAAAAAGTCATTGGTCTACACGGTCTTGGCTTTGGTGTCGATGAGATGATTCAGGGCTTTGCCGTCGCCATCAAAATGGGCGCGACTAAAGCGGACTTTGACAATACGGTTGCCATTCATCCAACTGGCTCAGAAGAGTTTGTGACAATGCGTTAATTTGAGTAGGTAGTATTAATAGAAAGCCTACTCTATAAAACAACTCCATAAGTGGTAAACAACTTATGGGGTTGTTTTATATCAGTATATTTTTTTAACGTTAACCACTAAATTGATGTTACTTAATCAGACGAATATTAAAAGGCACTCTAAAATCTTTGCCAGAAGAGCACTTGATTGCCCCCATTACGCAAAACACTAAGTGCGAGAAGCCAAATAATACCAGTGCTAGCATTGGAATCATCGCTAAAGGCGCAAATATAAAGGCTAGAATAAAGCCAAGTATCATTGCCACAATCCATAAGCCAATATAGCCGATAACGAAAGTGATCGACCAGTTCAGCGCCTCTTTAGCTTGTGTTTGCACATAAGCATCATCTTTTTTGACTAGCATAATAATGAGTGGTGGAATAAATCCAAAGAACAAACAGCCTAACCAGTTTAGGAGAGCTATGTTTGTAGAGTCCTGCTTGGTACTAGCAGCTTGCATATCTGTTCTATGGCTACTTGCTTGAACATTATTAATATCGTTATTGCTAGCGTCTTTATTGATATTTACGTGGGATTGTTGGGTACTATTAGGCATATCTGGATATATTCCTTTATAAAATTATTTAAATATTAAGTTTTGGTTCTAATTACCTAATACCCATTCATCGTTCACTTGATAAACCTTGAAATTGGTCTTGTTAGTGCGGCTCTCCCCCGCGATTGTCTGAGTGATATCAGCGGTACACATATAAGTATTGTCACCCTCGACAGTATCACAGTTGATATTTTCGACGCGTTCAAGCTTTGGCATCATACCCTCCATCATGCCGCTCATCGCCTTTGCCATCTCATCATTGCCTGCGTTCGCCATCGCATCGTCCATCATACTATTGGCTTGCTCGTATTGTGCCTCGATTAACGCTTCAACTGTGCTTTCAGAAGGTGCATTAGAGCATGCGACAAATAGCGGTGTTAGTAATGCTATGACTGCCAATTTTTTCAGATTAGTCATCTCAATCTCAATGTATCTATAATGTTACTTCACTATACAGAATTACTTCTAGATACCCAACTTAATTTTAGAATACAAGTTTGGATTTATGATAAATACCTTTAATAATCTAATGAGATGAAGGAATTAACGTGCGGTGTATACTGACAGTGCATTCACGATACTGCTATGATGTGGTATTCAAAACCGTTGCGAGATAACTGTGTGGCAGGTGTACTTTTTTATATTACCGATTGGTCTGGGAATTATGACCTTGGCAGCAAGTTTGTTATTTTTGTTTGCCTATCTGATGTCTGATGACAATGCCACGCGCTTGCCAGCTTTTAACTGGTTCAAGCGCTTAATCATCGTGGCATTTATATTACTAAGTGTTGGGCTATTTATGACCTTTGGTCATTTTTGGGGTTAATAAAATCAGCCTTTAAACATTCAATATTCTTTAATGAACCATTTTTTCTAACTCCAATAATTCTAAATCTTCACGCTTTGGCTCACCATTATTGCCGTCATTTGGAAATGGCATTTTATTACCATTTAGCTCATAACCTCGGCGCTGATAGTAAGCCAACAGCTCAGGACGATGACTCAAAATAGACATGGTCAAACGTGCAGTTTTTCTATCTGCTGCTTGCTCATCTGATTGTAGATGATGAGTAGCAAAGGTTTCTGCTGCTTGCAATATCACGTTGCCAATGCCATACCCCTGCAACTCTGGATCTACCGCAAACATACCGATGTAGGCTTTGTTGTTTGAGTCAGCATCGGTTTTGATATCGACAGCGATACAACCGAGTATCTCACCCGTTTCCTCTCCATCACGGTCGCCCGTTGTCGTTTTTGGATAGACAAAGTAATAGTGATTAGGGTCATTAATCACAGCAGCGAGCTCGGCTGACGTGGTTCGAATACCACCAATCAAATCCGCCTCATTGGTCCAACCTGCGGTCTCGCGATAACAGCGATTTAACAATTGCTCAAGTGCATTAATATCATCGGCTTGCGCTTGTCGCAAAAACACGGACTCTCTATCCAAGTAATTTTTATCTATAGTGTTTTTATTCATATTATAATTTTTCCTTTCCTTGTTTGTATTAAAAAAACTGACCCAAATCGATAGGTCAGCCTTAATAGTAATATGTATCCATCTTGAGTACTAGGGCGATAACGCCAGTGCTTGGTCGATAATATTAAATCCTGCCTTAAGCTGTGCACGCGTTGGCGCATAACCACGTCGGAGCAGTTCAGAAAAGGCAACCAATTCTTTATCATGCCCTAAAGTGCTAGCCGCACTAGCACGTGTGTCTTCCCCATCATCATTAAAGTAGTATTCGATATAATCTAACGTATCTGGTGAACCAAACAAGATGTTATGATCGGGTGTCGCGGCATGTCCACTATAGCGTAGGCTTTTGCCATATTGCATCGTCCAAAAGAAAGGGATACGCGCGGCGAGCGAGCTGACACTATCATCATTTAATATCGCAGCCGCAGTCACTAAGCCATGTTGCAAGGCCACGCGCCAATGTTCGATGCGCATGCGCCCCATTTGTCCAGAAGCTTTTGCAATATCACCCAATGCATAAACCCCATCACGCAGCTGTAAATGCTCATCCACTTGCAAGCCATCTGGCGCGTTTACTTCTTCGAATAGATCTATACGTGGTGCTACGCCAGTCCCTAAAATCACGATGTCTGCATCAACTTGCTCACCGTTCACCAGCGTGACACCGCCCACTTGTGACAAGGTTTGGTTTTCTTCTTCATTCTCAGACTGATTAACAACCCTTTTGACCTCAGTGATTTCATTGACCGTGGCATCAAAGACAAACTGAATGCCATTTTCTTCATGCAGCTTGATCAGCGCATTACTGACGGTTTCGGAGACAATATTTCCCATGACGCGATGGTCTTGTCCGATGACGGTAATAGAAGCCGTCGTGCCTGCTTGTGCCAATGCGGAAGCAACCTCCATACCGATAAAGCCAGTACCGATAATAACCACACGCTGGTCATGACTGGCCGCTTTTATCAATTTGGCATCATCCATACTGCGCAGCGTATAAACGCCATCAAGCTCAGCGCCTTTAAAAGGCGGTATCTTTGGCTCAGCGCCTGTTGCAACCACTAAAAAATCAGCGGTTTGTCTGTCACTATGACCATTTTTATCTTTAATGATAATGGTACGTTCATTGGGCGATACTTCGCTGACAGTTTGATTCAAGCGCAAATTAATATCGTGCTTGCTCGCCCAATCTGCACCGCCTAGTAGAAGCTTTTCTTCAGGCATATTGCCCGCTAAAAATGCTTTGGACAATAATGGACGGTTATAAGGGGCTTTATCATCAGCACTAATTAAGGTAATTTTGCCACCATAGCCAGTGTTACGCAGCTGATGCGCTGTCATAAAACCTGCTGCGCCACCACCCACGATGAGCGTATGCGTATCAATAAGCTTATCATTTGCAATCTTTTTGTCTATCTTCGCTGAGGTATTCACCGTTAAGCTGTCGCCGTTATCGGTCACTTCATATTGAGTCAAGCCTGCTGTCGCGACTGGCTCTAACAGAGTACCATCGCGGCTATCAAAAGTCGCATGATGCCAAGGACAGACCACGCGATTGCCACAACGTAAGCCTGTGCCTAAATCTGCGCCTGCGTGCGGGCATTTGCCATCGAACGCCTGAAACTCATCGTCGTCGCGGGTAATCAAAATGATACTATCATCATCTTGCTTGTAAGATTTCATGCCGCCACTAGCAATATCGGCCTTATTAACAGTCACTGTGTCAATCGTTGCATTGGTCATAAGTCTTCCTTAACAGTTATAATGGTTCCCTGAATCAAACGTGTTGAAAATAACTCTATCGCATCAGCCAATTTCAACGAAAAACACCATTCTCGATACGTTTATTTAAATGCTTTTTTAAAACGATATCCATTGATAGTAACAAGACACTTTCGCACACGCTGTTTTTTTGTATGTTTCCTGCGTTGCAAAACGTAATCGTTAACTGTTAATCCCTATGCTTACCTATTCTTTTTAAATTTTATCCTCAACATAAAAGACGACTTTATGACTTCTCGTGATGACATGACCGATATTAATGCTAGCCCTCAATCCGCTCTTGAAAACAATCAAGTTGATAATGAGCAGTTTGATATGGCAAGTATCGATATTACCGCCGCGACGGATACTGCGCAGTTACCGCAGCCTCTTCAACCACCTGTGCAGCAAGCAACCTATAAAGCCCACGCAACAGACTTTATCGTTAATGAGCTATTGCCGCTCGAATTCACCGGTGAAGGTGAGCATTTATGGCTGCATATCCAAAAATCAGGGATGAATACCGCTTATCTTGCCAAACTGCTGTCAGAGTGGGCAGAGATTCCTCTGCGCGATGTTGGTTATTCAGGTCTTAAGGATCGCCATGCATTGACAACCCAGTGGTTTAGCTTGCGAATCCCAAAAAAACAACTGCCTGCTGCTGAGTTTGCACCAGTCGATATCGGAGCCGATGAATCGGTCACGATCATCGACCAGAAATGGCACAACAAAAAGCTCAATCGCGGCACGCATCGCGCCAATCAATTTATCATCACCTTGCGTGATATCCAATTTGCTGATTTTGATACAGCATTGCCAGCACCTGAGCAATTATTGTCGGCGAAGCAAGATGTCGAGCAGCATTTAGCAAGCATCGCTATAAATGGCGTGCCCAATTATTTCGGCCCTCAGCGTTTTGGACGTAATGGCAATAATATTAGAGAAGCATTATCGCTGTTTGCCCGCCCACTACAGCAAAGTCGACCACAACCCAAAAAGAGCAAACGCAAGCACGCGCCACGTGAGCAGAATACAATGGAGCTGTCTGCCGCACGTAGCTTAATTTTCAATGAGATATTGGCGTTACGTGTACGTGATGGCAGCTGGAATACTGGGCTGGCAGGCGAAGTGTTTAACTTAGAGGGTTCAGGGTCAATATTTACTAGCGAAGCCATAGACGACACGTTGCGTGAACGCCTTGAGACGGGTGATATCCATCCCACTGCTGCATTATGGGGCAAGGATAATGATAAAGTCAGCGGCATGGCGGCAAGTACTGAGAAAAATGTGATTCAGCAAAATCCGCTACTGGCTCGCTTAGCCAATGGCTTAGAGCAGCGCGATGTAAAAGCACAGCGACGCGCGCTGCGCCTACCTATTGAAGCGCTGTCTTGGGAATGGCAGGATAAAGATAATGAACAGACATTGGTGCTGAGCTTTACGTTAACGACAGGTAGCTTTGCCACCAGTGTCTTGGCAAGCTTAGTAAAACAATTAATACACTAAAACGTAGTTGACCCTTCGACTATGGCAGCCAGCTATGTGCCATAAAGCGCTTCAATATTATTATTTTTTGCTGCCAACATCTCGTTGGCACTCACCACTTGATCACGGCCACGGCCTTTGGCTTCATACAAAGCCTTATCTGCCATACAAATTAAGCGCTGGCAAATATCATGAGGTAGCTGCACTGCGGGAATTTTACGATTCACGCGTTTGCTACTATACGAGGGGATTCTCTGCGGTTTAGCAAGCGACTGCGAGGCATCCTTTTTATTCAGAGTTTCGCAGGCTTGTTTTATACAATTACGCTCACCATGGGTCAGTGTATATAGCCCCAAGCTGGCAGTCACACTAAAGGCTGTATCGTCATCGAGAATGATGACGTGTTTGGCGATAACGCGCCGTAATTGTTCAGCTATTATCATAGCTGTGTCGTGCTTCGTATCTGGCAATACAATCAAAAACTCCTCACCGCCATAGCGACTCACGATTGTTTCATCAGTTAAAGACTGCAAGAGCGTCTGCGCGACCTCCACCAATACTCGATCCCCGATCTCATGACCGTAACTGTCATTGACCTCTTTAAACCAATCCAAATCCAATAAAATAACGCTGATATCTTGATGGTCTTCTACTGACTTCAGCACCTGCTTCATTTGCATCATCCCGTAACGGCGACTTTTGAGTTGGGTTAGCTCATCTTGATTGGCATGCTGCAGAATTTCCTTTTTACTGTCATCTAATATTAGTAACAAAGTACGAAACATATAGATAATAAAAATAGCTTTTGGTAGCGCCATATAAATATGTGTAGAACGCCAAAAAAAAGCGGAAGATCGGCGCAATTGATCAACACTGTCCCAATTTAGCGTGCCATTTTGAAAAATAGAGGCAGAGATGGCGTTTTCGATTGTCGTAATTTCACTATAATTGATATAACTATAATAGGTATCAAGAGGAATGACCGTGAGCGTCATTTGACGCAGATTGGGTAAAGTAACGCCAAGATAAGGAATAAATGTGACTGCCAGAATGACGGCTGCGTGCCCTAAAAACGCTCTCCATACATAGCGCCGACGTATAAGCATCATCCCCAGTATCGCACCGCCGACTAAAGAGACGCCCGCGACCAAGCTACTATGTCCTAAAACTAAAATAACCATTGCAATATAGGCACTATAAACCGTAATTAGTATGCCTTGCCATTTATACAAATTGCTATTGGCTTTTTTGACAGGTGAAAAACGACTGGTCATCCATAATAAAAACAAAGCTACCAGTGTCACGCCGAACCATAGTGGATACAACAGGGCTATATCGACATAGGTGTCATAAACATCGCGGCGCCACCAAACAAACAAACACCATAGCCAGTGTAAAGATACCTCCATCACCATAAATAAAGCCAGTAATGACGTTTTATCAGCAGCTTGCCACTCAAAAATTGCTTGAGATAGCTTGGTGTAGCCTAGATGAGATATCGATACAGCCATAGTAGGGCTACCGCAAATATTGAAAGTTATTAAGTCGACATTAAAACCATTAAATAAAAATCAAAAGCCTGAATCAATAATAATAAATGATATGACTTTTTACCTTATACCATTCCCAAAAACTTAAGTAGATAAGAATGCGAGTGTCGGTACTACATTTTGTAAACTAAATGGGAGTTAACCCCGACAATTTCATTTTTAAAAATAAATCCCACTTACCTAGTGTGGCAATTTCTGTCGCAGTTATCAATCTATTTAGTGCCTTCATGCGTCAATATATGACGCATGGTTTTTGGATAACCTGTCAATTGATATTTCAGCTGAGTTAACATTCAAAACTGTATTCAGCAATAAATTTTCGGCTAAGAAAACATTGCAAAAGACTGCCAAACTCCCTGCTGATCAGGGTTCATTGTCGGTACATCACCCAAACGACGCCACGGCATATTGCTACCATGAAAGTCACTGCCGATCGAGGCGACAAGATTATGCTGAGCGATACTGCGATCGACCATTCTGCGAGTACTAACCGGTTCGCTATTCGACGGCAGCTCACAAGCATCGCCACCAAGACCAGCAAACTCTTCAATCAGTTTACGGACTCGTGTTGCTGAAAGCTGATAACGCGTGGGATGCGCCAACACCGCCTTGCCACCACAAGCATGGATCAGCTCAATGCCATCAGCCATGCTCAGTGCATCAATCGCCACATAAGCAGGCTTATTGTCTGCTAAATACTTATCAAAGGCTTTTTGTACCGTCTTGACTTCACCGCGCTCAAACAATACTTGACCAATATGCGCGCGCCCGACCGCTTGTGGATTGCCGCCTGCTTTATCAAGTACGGCTTGCCACAGCTCGTCATAGTTAATATCTAATAGCGCGCTGAGCTTTTCAGTGATTCGTTGACCACGCGTGGCACGGCTATCCTGTAATTGCTGCAGTGTTGCATGCATTCTTTCGCGATCGGTAAAATCTAGCCCCAGCACATGGATGATTTTATTGGTTGATTTATTTTTGCCATATCCACCAATAAGTGTGTGCTCACAGCTTATCTCGACCCCATTAATCAGTTGCATATCGCAGGCAATGGCAGCCTCACGCGCCTCATCAATTCCTGCCAGCGTATCATGATCGGTCAATGCCAATACATTGACGCCGGCCGCATGGGCGCGCTGCACTACTTCCGTTGGTGCATAAGTACCATCAGAGCAAGTGCTGTGACAATGTAAATCGAATTTCATAAGAGAAGCCTTAGCATTAAAAATTAAAAGTGTAGAAAATAAAAAAATGAGCACATTGCCAATAAGCCGTTATATTTGGCAGTTGTCATGATTATGAGTCATAATCATGAGATATTGCTACGCAGGCCTGTGATATAGCATGATTATCGTGTTGATTGCTTTTTTTTGGCGCAGTAGACGTGTAAACTACCCCATACGTTTTTGTCGGACATACCCTTTGCTATGAAAGCTTTATTAGACTTTATTCCCTTAATTGCCTTTTTCATTGCTGCTCGCTACAGCGGTATCTTAGCGGGGGCAGGTGCGTTGCTCATCGCCACTATCATTGTTTATGCCATTCATTTTATTCGCCAAAAAGGCACTTTTGATAAACAGCAATGGGTTGTCTTACTATTAACCATTTTGTTTTGTGGTGGTACTTTATTATTGCGTGATGATATCTATCTGCGTTGGAAGTCACCCATTATCAACGGTATCTTTGCACTAACACTTTTAGTCAGTGCTGCGATTAATAAGCCACTGATGCAACTGGCAATGAAAGATGTTTTTTTGCTGACGATGAGTGGTTGGAAAAAACTCACTCTCGCTTGGGCACTATTCTTCGCCTTTATGGGCATACTGCATTATATCACAGCGTTTACGATGTCAGATGAGGCATGGATTAACTTTAAAACTTATGGCTGGATTCCGATTATGTTGGTATTCGTCATCGCCCAGTTTGCCGTATTAAAAAAGCACCTCAACCCTGCGCTCACGGATAAAACCGTCAAATAATACTCAATTCATCATTTTATAATAAAGCCAATGCTATTTCTAAATGCCAATAGCGACAATCATTAATCGCAATTAGCTCGGGCGCATTAAGCAAAACACTTTAAATTAATCATAATTTTTATTAATCGAGGAAGTCTCATGTCCTTATTTGCCATTATTGGTCATGACGTGGCCAATAGCAGCGCACAACGTCAGATTACCCGCGCTGAACATGTCGAACGCTTGCAAGCTTTAGATCATGACAATCGACTGATTATCGCTGGTCCAACACCCATCGAGCATGGCAAAGGCGAGATGTCAGGCAGCTTAATTATTGCTGACTTTGACTCTGCAGAAGCAGCGCAATCATGGGCAAACGATGAGCCTTACTTACGTGATGGCGTGTACAGTCACGTAGATATCAAACCCTTTATCCATACATTGCCAAAAGCGGATGACAGCGCATCAGTTAAAGTAGCAAAATCGTGATTCAGTGCCTATCTTTGTTAAAAAGTCGCTCTTATCAGCGTAGCATTGTTAGTATGATTTTTATGGCTACTGTTTCAGCACAGGCTGCGCCGACGGTGACAGCTATCGATGTGGCTGATCCAACACTCACGACACCCGTGCCAGCTCAACCAATATCGACCGCTCAACCAACGAAAAACTCAGTGATGAATATCAGCGATACATTGGCGGCGCAATTACAACCATCTGATAAGGCGTTATCCGATGCCAATCAGCAGCTATTAAGCCGTAATGCACAGTTGCAGCGCGAGTTGAATGACTTGCAAACTCAAGTAAATGTTTTGGTCTACGAGAGCAAAGGTCAGCTTTTTTTATACGGTGCATTTACTGTCTTAATTAGCTTGTTGGTCGGTATTTTTATTTCTTGGTTGGTGTTTGTCCGCCGTGAACGCTGGTAACTAGTACCACGCGCTTTTTATTGATTTATCTTATGTGACTGTCTATGTCTAAATCCACGTTCGAATCAAAAGATACTGATACATCGTCGACACCCTCCAAAAACACTCAGTCACTAAGCATTCACTCATCAAATATCACCCCTGCCAAGATTGATTGGCAGATGGATGATACGGGTAATAAAGTGCCGGTATCGGGTGAGTTTGGTGATGTTTACTTCTCAAATGCTGATGGTTTAGCGGAATCGCGTCATGTGTTTTTGGCGCACAATCAATTGCCTGAACGACTGACCAATCTTGCACCAAATCAATGCTTTACGATTGCTGAATTGGGCTTTGGTACTGGACTGAATTTTCTCGCTACATGGCAGCTATGGCGACAGCTGCGGGATATACACCCTCAATTAGCAACTGCAAAACTGCATTTTATTACCACTGAAAAGTTCCCGATACCTCGTACCGACCTTACCCAAATACTTGACTTATGGGGACAGCGCGCGCCTGAATTGACAACACTGATTGAGCTATTATTAGCGGCCTATCCGCCTCTTATCGCGGGCTGTCATCGTTTGAGTTTCTTTGATGATAATTTGACCGTTGATATATGGTTGGGTGACGCAGCTGAGAGCTTAGCCAAATTGGCAAATAACTCTTCTAGCTCGCATGCACCTTATGTTGACGCTTGGTTTTTGGATGGTTTTGCGCCCTCTTGCAATAGTACCTTGTGGGCGGATAGTATTTTTGCACAAATGCAGCGTTTATCACGACCCAATACAACTGCCGCCACCTATAGCTGTGCCGGCATCGTCAAACGTGCGCTGCAAGATTGTGGCTTTCAGATTAAAAAAGTGAAAGGCTTTGGTCGTAAGAACGAAATGCTAACGGCGATCATGCTGGATACCATAAATTTAACTGACAATAATAATGGCAACAATAGTAAAGACACCAATAGTAAAGACATCACCTCTTACAATAATGCTAGCACCGCCGCGCCCGACAACGATAGCCAATCTTCCAAACCCACTGACAACCTGCCCGCCCATAGCGTTGTCATTGGCGCTGGCGTTTCGGGGCTATTAACGGCTTGGTCACTGGCCAATCATGGTATTCAAGTGACTTTGCTAGATAAATTAGCACCTTTGGCGGGCGCATCAGGCAACCCTCGCGCCCTACTTGCCCCCAAGATGACGCCCATTCATCATGTCGACGAACATTTGCATACCATAGGCTATCTCTATAGCAGCAGGCTATATCGATGCTTAAGTGTAGACGCTAAAAAAACAGCATTAGTGCCAATACTTGAACCAACGGGTGCTCTTGATCTGCTTATGAAAGCCAATATTGGCACAGAGCAAATCGCTGATTATCACGATGAAATGGCCACCACACTATCCCATGAGCAGGCGCAAACTATCAGCGGGTTAAAAACACAAGATTTATCAGAGAATTTATATTTACCGCAGTCTGGCTTGGTCAATCCACAAGCATTAAAAGATACTATCCTAATGCATCCGCTCATCCACTTTCAGCAAGTAGACGTTAAGAGTGTTAGCGAAACAGAAGAAAGTGTTTGTATTGCAGGCAATAATCAGGATAAGCAGACGATATCCATTAGCGCTGATAATGTGGTCATTTGCGCAGCTTTTGAGAGTCATCAACTGGACAAGCGTATTTTTGATTGTCGTAAAATTCGTGGTCAGCTTTCTTGGTTTACGCCCACAAACGAGCAGCTCACCATATTGCCCAAAATACCGCTTAAATACAGCGGTTACTGTGCGTTATTTACCGCGCAAACAGGCGATGCACAATTGAACGATGTTGTAGAACAGCACTCTCAGTTTTTATTAGGCGCAAGCTTTATACGCAATGATACCGACATAGATATTCGCACAGAAGAGCATCAGATTAGCCGAGACAAACTAGTGACTGCCATTCCCGAGATGGACTCGATTATTCCAACAGATATTAGTTTGTGGCAAGGACGGGCGGGGATTCGTACGCAAACGCCTGATTATCATCCTATCGTTGGAGCGTTAGCAGACAGTAAACGAACTTGGGTCATGAGTGCCATGGGAGCTAAGGGGTATGCCATTGCACCAATATGTGCTGAAGCGCTAACAGATATGATGTTAGGAGCATTTGCCCCCTTATCAACAGCGATGCTTGCGCGCCTGTCGCCAAATCGTACGCGTTTACAAACACCGCTTACTTGAGATTTTTAGTCAAAGGTTTAATCACTGCCTTCCATTCTAGATTTAACCGCACCAAAAAGTGATTTTCCAGTGTCAGAGTCTCGGGACTCTTGATGACCAATTTTAGTACTACTTTGAGTATCAGTCGTAATCATTGGTGCAGTTAAAGTGCGAATCTGTGCTTCGTCACGGGTGTTTTTTTGAATGGTCACTGCAGCAAATAAACTCATGGTAAATGCCATCATATAAAAGCCCTTTTCACTTAAGCTTAAACTTCCCGCATTCATCAACCCAATAGCGATTAGCGCAATGGATAATCCAAGAGCCGCCCAGCTGATTAGATAATACATATTGGTTGTTGGAATACCTTCACTACGATCACGCAGGGTTTTTTGCAAGCTAATTGCTGAATAAAGACCTAGCGCCAGCACCGCTATATAATAGCCTTTTTCATTTAATAACATACTCTGTGCATTCCATAAGCCAAGTAAATACGCTAGGACACCCACCAACATCACCGCCCAAGAAGTCCCGACATAAGCAGTAGTTGGTTTATAAGCGGCTAGCTGACTCTTAGTAATCGTGTCATTATTCATCATCTTCCTTAATTAGAAATAGGCAAGCACTTAGTCGTAAAAGATATATAGTGGTAAGATACATAATAGCGAGATAAACAGTAGCGAGATACAACTTTTATCGACCGCTATTTTGCCTTAACATAACACAAGCATGTTATATTGTAATCTAAAAACTTTTTTTTAATAAATAGCATTTTTTATGACAGAGTCCCGACATGTCTTTTTTTACCTTACTCATTTTGCTTAGCCTAATTGTTATTGTGCCCATATTTTTTGTGATGAAAGAAAAGTCTAAGCACACACAGATTGCTTCTATACAGCGGCATCAAGAATACTTAGCTTCTGCGAATCTTGTCGCTACCCAGTCTAAAGCAGATATGACTGCAAACAACGAGGTAAATCATGAGCGAGCTAACGGGCTCAGCATGATTAATTTTTCAGCTCGACATCCTTTTATCAAGCTACTTTATGACGAGCAAGTACCTAAGGCGTTTCGAGTGACTATGGACAATATTGGACAACAATATGAGTCCACCCATCATGAAGAAATCACTGAATCACAGCTATTTACTCTCAATAAACTCATCACCACACGTGTTCCAGAATTGATTGGCGACTACCTTAGCCTCGATCAACATTATGCCAAAACAGTCATTATTGATACCGACAAACAAAATACCAGCTATGACATGGTATTAGATCAATTAAACTCGATTTTAGACTTTTCTCAAAAGCTCAATATCCAAAGCCAAAGTGGTGTTGTAGACAAGCTACTTGCCAGCCGTCGATACTTAGATGACGTGTATAAAGAAAGCGGTATGGCAGCCGACAACCTAAAACTGAAATAAGTAATGCCTGTAGATAGTAAGCAAGAAATTGATAGTAATAGCACATGACGGTCATATTTGACTGTGAGGGATAAATAAGTCTACGTCATTCACTATACTTTAAACAAAAACTCTGCCAATGGATAGCCGTATTATCATGAAAATCGATGCTCTTACAATTGCAAAATCAAAACTCTTTTTTCAGGCAATTTCTGCTATTTTTTTAAGTCTCTCACTATTGAGTGCTTGCCAAAAAACACCAGAGCCTGAGACAGATAACGAAACAATCTCTGAAGCGGCAGTACAAACCACACCCGTGACTACCAATATTAATGTTGATACGACCGCTGATAATGGTGATGATATCGCAAATTCTGAAGTAAGCTCAGAACAAGATGTAAGCTTAACTGAGCTAGAAAATGACCTTGGTGCAACAGACTCGGTAGCAAACAATACTGCCCCAGCACCAAATCCAGAACAAGCCATTAAAGGCGCGCAAATTACTGATGTCCGTTATAAAAATGCGGCTGGTGAATCACTCTCGGTCGTTTTTGAAACCTCAGCAGCAGGCGTACTCAACGCTATCATTAACCTACCTAATAAACCAAAAATGACACTAAGTGCACCTGAAGGTCAAGGCAATAACCCAACTTATCGATCAAGCGATGGCAGCATCGAACTGGTCAGTCATGCTGGTGGTGGTACTATCGACCTTGTCCAAAATAACAAAATTACTAGCTTTGATGCAGTCAGTGCCGAAGCAGAAGTCATCACTGAGTAACTGATTAAAAAATACAGCTTAGAACCTTTGAAAATTTACATAAAAGAAATCTCTTAAGCATTAAAAAGGCGGCAAATATTTATGATATTTGCCGCCTTTTTAATGCTATTAACTTTTCTCTAGCCAAATCCAGTTACTTTGCCAAACAGACTAACCAGCCAACTGATTACTGCCCACAGTCCCCAACCAATCACTACAATAACGATCAATCCCAACAGATCAGGAATGTGCAAATACAGCCATGCAATGATAGGATTGTGCCAAAAAGCGCCAAAACGGCTACGCTGTTTGTCTTCTAGCGATTGATGTAAAAATGGTCGATCCATATGCATCGTTTCAGTAATGCCATATTCATCGTGCAGATGCTCATGCACGATGCCTAAAGTCTTACGACTGGGGCGAATAAAAATATCGAGCAGCGTGCCAATACCCGGTACGATACCAACGACCATATCAATGAGTGCCAGTCTGACCGCAGGCGTCATTTTATGCGCTGGCACACCTAGCTGACGCCCTAATACAAAAGCATAGCTGGTTAAAGCCAGTCCTGCTAAATCTCCTGCCAGCGGAATCGTCGAAAGCGCCGCATCTGCACCCATGCCTTGTTTGGTAAAAGGCACACGTACCAGCGAATCCATCGTATTAGCAAACTTAGCCAATTTACGCTCGGTGGCGATCACTTGTTCGCGTGTTAATCCGTGCTCAGCTAACTTTGCTTGATAATCGATAACAGGTGCATTGGCATCAGAAGATTTTTTCGCTTTTGACTTTGAGAGCTTTTTGAAGTTATCCATTAAAAGTCGTCCATAGGCAAGCGATTGCGATGAGAGCAAAGACGTAACGCCCTACCCATATATTGGCTAAAAACGCCTGAAAACAGGCTCTTGCATTACGAGTAGCACAAGCACTATTTTGCTTAGCAAACATCATCGCCACTAACGCCAAGCCAAATACTGGCGTCAGGCCTAAGCTTGTCGGTGCAAAGTAATGCCAAATGGTCGCACCCATAATAAGCAAAAACAATGTTTGTAGCAGCGAGATAATAATCACATCATAGCGACCAAATAATATCGCCGTTGATTTGACCCCAATTTTTAAATCATCTTCACGGTCAGCCATAGCATATTGGGTATCATAAGCCACGGTCCAACACATATAAGCAATAAACAACAACCAACACCAGATATCAGGCGCGCCTTGTATCGCCACATACGCCATCGGTATCGCCCAACCAAAAGCCGCTGCTAAAAACACCTGCGGCAAATGGGTAAAACGCTTCATAAATGGATAAATGAATGCCAATAACACTGCGCCAAGCGACCAGTAAAATACGGCTATCGGCAAAAAGAACAGCAAACTGGCACTGAGTAATACCAATACTAAAAAAGCAGCGATTGCTTCTTTAGCAGACAGACGCCCATCAGCTAATGGACGTCCTTTGGTGCGCGTCACATGACCATCGACCTTACGATCGGCAAAATCATTAATCGCGCAACCTGCCGCCCGCATAAAAATCGCGCCCAGTGCAAATATCAAAAATATCTTTAGGCTTGGCAGACCTGCCATTGCCCCTTGCTGTTGCGCTTGACCCATCGCCGCCAGCATTACGCCCCATAGCGTTGGCCATAATAATAGTTCTATACCTACGGGTTTATCAAAGCGCGTTAATTGCAGGTAGGCTTGTAGTTTGTCGTTAAATGTCATGGCTTTTTATTATCATTAATAGAAGGTTTTTTTGTGCGTGTTTGCCTACTTTTTCGGCAGCTCTTATATTAAGTGCTATTACATTGAATTATTAATACATTGGCGAGCTACTGAATTTGTTGCCACAGTTTATTTGCTTCGATGAGCGACAGCTCAGGATATTGTTTACGTAAAGCTTTAATGGCAGGGATTTTGTCTTTTTGTGCGGCTTGTTGACGCAAAAATGCCACATAATCTTCAGGACGACTGAACTCTTTTAAACGGGCTTCTAGCCTTAATATTCGGGTGCGCAACATGATATTTATTAATAATAATCCTGCACCCATGATCCAAATAATTAGCGTCGACATTCCCTGCTCCTAAATCCAATCACTTTAAATTTTACAAATATGGAGTTGCTAACTGCGCACTCTAAGCTCAATAACTGAGTCAAATAACTTAGTTCAACAGCTAAGTTCAATCGCTAGGCGCATTTATTATGATGAGAAACGGCTATTAAAAAAAATAACCATCAAAGCGTACGGCTTCGTTATGCCAGCTCTCACTTGGTTGTTGATGCGCAAGTAACGGCGCAAATTGCGGACGCTTAACGACCACGCGCCCCTGTGTGTTTATGTTTTGTCCCTTTTGACGGACGACTGCTTGCGCACTTTGTAGCAACTGTTCTTCTTGTTCTAGCGTTGGTGGGCTAGCCAATTGGTGTAAGGCTTGCATATGCTTGCCTACTTTAGCGCCTTTACCCGTCTTGCTATCTTGATAACTGTCTTCCGGAAACATCGGATCCAGATACACCACATCGATTAATTTCTTATCAATTTCTTTAGTGTCATTTATCGTATCAGCTGCTAGAGTTGCAAAATAGCCAAGCGCATCGGTATTGATAATATGCAGACGGTGCATCAGCTTTTGCCAATTTGCTAGCCCACTCATACGCTGCTGCTCTACTAACAATAACAATGCCATCAAGGGCTGCTGCTCGAGCATAACGACCTGTGCGCCCGTACTGGCTAATATCAAGCTGTCATGACCAAAGCCTGCTGTGGCATCAATAACATGACTGTCAGATGTAATTTTGACTGCTTGTAATAATAACTCAGACTTACGCCCCGCACTCACCACACGGCGTTGCAGCTTATCCCATTCTGGTGCAACGCTTAACCCATCGCTCAGCCATGATAGCTTATTTTTTTCATCCAACAACAAGATAGGTTGGGTAGCTGTCTGGCTTAACTGCTGGCGACGTTTTTGACTAAGCTTATCGGTAAACAGCTCAAGGTGTAAAATAATGGGCAGCTGATGTGCGACTATCAGCGCTTGTATATCTGCAACCTGACTATGCTGCGACTCGCTGACATAGTATAGTTGGCAGTGCATAATGTTACTACTCTCTTTGCACCCTTGGCGTGAAGCAGTCATCTCTACTTTCCTATTCGCGGCTTATAGACTCATCCTACAATCGGCTCTAGCCTGCCATTTGATAACCAAAACCCCAAGCCGCTATTAATACAATGATGCCAGTAATAATGCGTAACCACGCAAATATTTTAAAATCACGACGACTGACCCATTCTACTAGCAAACGGATACAGAGTAAGGCGACGATAAATGACACCACCGTCCCTATACCTAATACCAGCCAATCCTCGCTATTGGTTAATACGTCATGATGCTTTAGCAAATCCAATAATGCCGCGCCCACGATGACTGGAATACCCAAAAAGAAAGAAAATTCAGCGGAAGCTTTACGTGAAACGCCGAGCCATAGCGCGCCGATAATTGTCGCGCCTGAGCGTGATGTTCCCGGTATCAATGCCAGACATTGCAGCAGACCAATCATCAACGCTGTTTTTAGACTGACGTCTTCTGCTTCTTGCGCAATAATCGTTTTAGGGCGATTTTCTACATAGAATATCAAGAAGCCACCGATAATCAGCATAATTGCCACGACGATGGGATTAAATAAATATGATTTAATCTCATCAGCGAAGGTGAAGCCAACGATCATCACCGGAATAGTCGCCACAATCAAGCTAAGTCCTAGCTGGCGTGGATTACTCATGCCTTCAGCTTTGCCTGTCAGCAGACCCATCAGCGCTTGCCATAGTCTGTCCCAGTAATCATAAATGACCGCTAAGATAGCGCCAAGCTGCACCACTACCACAAATAAATCGACTTTTTCTTTGGTCCAAAAGCCCATCAAATCCGCTGATAAAATCAAGTAGCCAGTGCTAGAGATGGGTAAAAATTCAGTGATACCTTCAACGATACCCATGATAACAGCTTGAATTAATAAAATGATATCCACGATGGCTTTCCTAAATATGGATCTATTGGCTAATAGTGTTTTAGAGTATTTTTATATTTTATATAGCGCTGATAATGGCTGGCATTAATATGATGGTTACGCCTTACCTTGTTCTTTAAGTGTTTTCCACGCTTGATTACGCAGATACTTTGGTAAAGCTTGCGAGGCTTCTGTGCCTCCTGTCGTCATAAATTGAGCAATACCAAGCTGCCCTATCACAGTAGCATCAGGGTGAATATCTGCCTGAATGATCTGACCGTCATGTAATGTTAATAACGGCGCACCATTGCCAGCAATGGGAATATTAAGCACGGTCTGGCTGTCATAATCGAGCAACTGCTCGGTATCTTCGCCATTTTCCTGATTAACCGCCTGCATAAGGTTGTCTATTAGCACATATTGCCCAAAATACACTTGCTGCATACGCGCATCAAGGGCGCTATACACTTCGGTCACACCATATTTTTGATACGCCGCTTGCGCAATCGCTTGTAGGCTTGAGACTCCTACACAAGGAATATCATGGGCGACAGACAATGCTTGTACTACTGCCGTATTAATCCGTATGCCACTAAAGGCACCAGGACCACGGTTAAATATCAAGGCTTGTAAATCAGCAAGGTTGAGCTTAGCCTCGGACAAAGCGGCGTCAATCATTGGCAGAATTTGCTGGGTTTGCTGGCGTTTACCCGTCTCCGTATGACTCGATAGCACTTGACCACTGACATCTAAAATCGCGATCGAACACTGATCAAACACGGTATCCATTGCTAAAAACATCATAACCTCGACCTATTGACTTAGCATTATAAAACAGCGCCTATCATAGCATTTAGGATAGGCAAATTTTATTAATTTCTAAATTTTCATACTTAATCCATCAATATTTATGGGAACATGACAGACATAAAAAACCCCAAAGCGACTTGCACCTTGGGGTTTTCATTAAGAATTCAATACTATAGCAATCTAAGCATCTATCAATTAAAAACGGGTTTTAAACTTTTTTGGCGCTTGATTCTGCATTTCCTGCATTTGTTTTTGCATCTCTTCGGTGCTTGGCATGTTGTTTGGATCCAGACCCATCTGCTTAGCCATTTGTTGTGGATTCACATCCTTGACGCCGCCTTGCTGACCGCCGCCACCAAATAAAGGACCGCCACCGCCGCCACCTGCAGCACCGCCACCCATTAGCCCTTGCATCGACTTCATCATTTTACTGATGCCTTCAGGCTTAGAGATCATTTTCATCATTTTTGCCATTTGCTTGTGTTGTTTAAGCAAACGATTGACGTCTTGAATCTCACGTCCAGAACCTGCGGCAATACGGCGCTTACGGCTTGGATTAATTTTATCGGGATTTTTGCGCTCAAATGGCGTCATCGAATTAATCAACGCTTCCATCTCACGTACTTTTTCTTCTGGCTTAGCATCTTCGACCGCTTTTTGCATATCCGAGCCACCCATACCTGGCATCTTATCTAAGAAGCCTGCCATGCCGCCCATGCTTTTCATTTGTTGGAACTGGGTCAATAGATCCTCAAGGTCGAAATCACCGCCCTTTTGCATCTTTTTTGCCATTTTTTCGGCTTTATCACGGTCGATTTTTTGTTCCACTTCTTCGACTAGGCTTAAAACGTCACCCATACCAAGAATACGTTGAGCGATACGTTCAGGATGGAACAGCTCTAACGCGTCTAATTTTTCACCGCGACCTAAAAACTTAATCGGTTTGCCAGTAATGGCACGTACAGAAAGTGCCGCACCACCGCGCGCATCACCATCAGTTTTGGTTAAGATGACACCCGTTAATGGCAGCGCATCATTAAAGGCTTTGGCAGTATTTGCCGCATCCTGACCCGTCATCGCATCGACGACAAATAACGTTTCAGACGGATTGACCGCTGCAGTTAACGCCTTAATCTCAGCCATCATAGTCTCATCGATAGCCAGACGACCAGCGGTATCAATAATCAAAATATCTTGGTACTGAATCTTTGCTTCTTCGATAGCACGTAAGGCAATATCAATCGGGTTTTCGTCGCTACTTGAATTAACAAACTTGGCATTCACTTGACCTGCCACTTGCTCAAGCTGAGCAATCGCCGCTGGACGATAGACGTCAGCGGATACTAGCATCACCTTTTTCTTATGACGCTCTTGTAAAAACTTCGCCAACTTACCAGCCGTGGTGGTTTTACCTGCACCTTGCAAACCAGCCAGTAAATAAACAACTGGTGGCTTACCCGTCATCTCAAGCTGCTGATTGGCGCTGCCCATCATTTCGGTCAGCTCGTCATGGACGATTTTGACAAAGGCTTGCCCTGGCGCCAACTCTTTGAGCACTTCTGCACCAAGCGCTTGCTCTTTGACGCGCTTCACAAAGTCACGGGTGACGGGTAGCGCGACGTCGGCTTCTAGCAGCGCCATACGTACTTCACGCAGGGTATCTTTGATGTTGTCTTCGGTCAACTGCCCAGTACCGACGATATTGCGCAGGCTCGACGACAAGCGTTCTGTTAAGGTATCAAACATAAATAACTCTCAGTTAAAATAATTCTTGGTGAAAACAATATTTACTTAAAACAATACTTAGGTGAAACTAGCTTCAGCTTAAATGGCGGATAAATATTATTAGGGAATACTGTAAAGTATTTAATCGTATCTTTATAAAAACAATGATAAAAAATAGTCTATTATCAATACTATAGCACCAAGACGACGCCAAAATTATAATGATTTTGCAAATACAGCATTACCAAAGCTTGGCGCGGCACTTTATGACTTATAGACAATCACTTTATAAGCTAGGCATATGAGCGCTTATTCAAGCAAACTTGGCCAAGCATTTATAAGGAATAAGCAAGTTGGTGCTCAATTGGCACCCATTTTATGATAAATTGGACGATTATTCTAATCATTCCGATAATACCACTTTAGCATTAAATTGAGCGGCTATTTTACGCTCAGTATGAGATGAGGCATTATATCTGTGCACTTTGCATTCTTACTTGCTAGCCTAGCCTATATCTTAGTCAGCGCTTACCTTAGTTGGGCGCTGACTCGGGATAAGCCTATCCATAAAGGCATCAGTTTGGGATTATTGATGGTCGGCATGCTCGCGCATGCGGCGCTACTTTATCCTTATGTTGTTACGCTTTACGGGCTAAACTTTAATCTTTTTAATATCATTAGCCTAATCAGCTTATTCTTTTTGTTCTTCTATTTTTTATTTTGCTTGTATCGCCCTATCGTCAGTCTGGGCATACTGGCAGCGCCAACAGCATTGGTAGGGTTGACAATTGGCTATATTGGCCGTGCGCCTTATCAACCCATTACAAATATCAGTATTGGGCTTGAAGCTCATATATTACTATCACTTGCCGCCTATTGTGTGCTGCTGATGGCAGCGGTGCAAGCGCTATTTTTACGCCTACAAATACGCGAACTCAAGCACCACTCTATTCATCGTTTTTGGGTGAATAAACTACCGTCACTACAAAGTATGGAGAGTCTATTATTCGATATGCTATTGGTCGGTTTTGTCCTACTAAGTATCGCATTGGGCATTGGCTTTATCTATGTAGAGGATTTGATGGCGCAGCATATTGTGCATAAGACCGTGTTTAGCCTGCTGTCTTGGTTATTGTTTGGGGCGCTACTGGTCGGTAATTGGCATGCTGGATGGCGGGGCAAACGTGCCGCCAATATGACTATCTATGCTTTTATCCTATTAGCCATCGGCTTTGTGGGCAGCAAGTTTGTGTTAGAGATGCTGATATAAAATCAGCGCTGCAATAGCAATAGGTCCAGAAAAAAGCCGTGAGTATTAATGAATAATACTCACGGCTTTTTTTAACCTTCTGTTAACCAGCACTTCTCAATTTGAACTCGCTCTAATTAAATGCTAATTAAAAACCACGGTTTTATTACCCGCTACAATCACGCGGTTTTGTACATGCCAGTTCACAGCGCGTGCCAAGACATTACGCTCGATATCACGACCAATAGCGCGCAGCTCCGTCACACCTTGACGGTGAGTGACTCGGTGTACATCTTGCTCAATGATAGGGCCTTGATCAAGCTCAGCGGTGACATAATGCGCGGTCGCGCCGATGAGTTTCACACCTTTATCATAAGCCTGACGATAAGGATCAGCTCCCACAAATGCAGGCAAAAATGAATGATGAATATTAATGACTTGCATCGGCCAACGCTTGACAAAATCAGACGATAATATCTGCATATAACGCGCCAACACTAGCAAATCATTGCCTTCCATCAACTCATGAATTTGCTCTTCTGCCTCTGATTTATTGTCTTTGGTCACTGGCACATGATGGAAAGTAATACCGAAGTTCTCTACCGATTGGCGCAAGTCTTCGTGATTACTAACAACAGAGGTAATCTCGCAGTCAAGTAAACCTCGCTGATGCCGCCATAACAAATCCAACAATGCATGATCAAACTTTGATACTAAAATGCCAACTTTCGTCTTAATCGCATTATCATGTAAACGCCAAGCCATGTTATGGCGCTTGGCTACCGTATGCGCAAAACTGGCTTCAAAATTCTCAATAATCTCGCTTAATCCTGCTAAAGCAAACTCTAAACGCATAAAATATTGACCACCCTCATGAGCAGTTGAATACTGATCGAGAGTAATAATATTAGCACCATAGCGATGAATAAACTCAGATACCGCTTGCACGATACCGGCTTGATCACGGCATTTAATCAATAGCGTGGCAGTATCGATTGCCGTCTTGTTAGACAGGTTACTAGATAGTTTATGAGATGAGTGTTTTACTGAAGTAATCGTTGCAGTGTCTGACATAGTGCGCCCAATCAAAAAATTAAACTTGCTACTGACTTTCAATACGGTCATTAGCATAGGAAACCGACTATTCTAATCGCTTTTACCTAACTTTGCTGATTGAGTTGGTTGTATTTCGTTATTGAGATTATAAATACAAAAACCCCCAACGCGTGGTTGGGGGTTTTTGTATTTGCAATACTGTAATAGGCTTACTACATGACAGGTATTGTGGTCGTTGTCGTAGTAGCGGCTGGAGCTGGTGTCGTTACTGATACTTTGATTTTATCATTAGGACGACAGCCGCTATATTCGAACTTATAGCTTACCGCGCTATCAACTACTTTACCAACTCCTAGATTAATAATACTAGGTAATTTCAAATTGCCAGAAGTAAGTTCTGCTTCACAGGTCACATTCGTATTTGCCACAGTCACGGATGAACCTTCTGGCAACGTGGTACTTACTGAACCCGTACCATTCCCACTGATTGAAACATTAATAGAGGTTGAACCTGATTTAACAATAGCCGTAGTATTTGGCTCAGCATTTGATACCTGTATTACACCATTCGCCAGTTCTACCGTAGGAGAGTAGTCAGTCTTATCTTCAGCTACAACACTAATGGTAGTTCCTGACGGCATGCTGACCGTACGTGCACTATTACCATACATTTTAAAAGCTCGGGTGATTGCCGTCTTTCCTAAATTAGGATTAAGAGAACCAGGTAAGCCCTCATATACTGGACTATCGGAAGCTAAACCTAGTATAAACTGTTGGCGTAAGATAGCTGACAGCTTATTATCACAAGTATCTGCAATATTTGGTTGAGAGTTAGAAGAAGGTGCACAAACAGCGCCAGTAGCCCCTCTTCTATATACAAATTCGCCAGCTTCAGAATCATAATTGTTATTTTCGTTATCATCACGGAAGAAGTCGCCGATGTTATGCGTGAATATATCACCAGCGCTAAATTGATTATCACCATCTTTATCAATATAGTCTTTATCACCTTCTACATAAGCAATTACTGCGACACGATTATCCACTGGGCGTGGATTTTGGGTACTGAACTCAACCGTACATACTCCTTTGTTAGTCGCGCAACTTGGCGTTACTCTACCACCCTCACTGACGAAACTCATTACCGTACCATCAGGTACAGGGTTACCTACCCTGTCTACTAATCGTGCTGTAATAGTTGCAGTATCGCCATCTACACTATTAGCTAATACGTTTTTGCTCAACGAAATACTGACACCATTTTGAGTTGCACGTCCTGTCGCTACAGAGACGTCTTTTGATGATGCAAATATGCTAGTATTCGATTTTAGAGTGGCTTTAATTTCTACAGGTCCGGGTAATGCACCAGGATATAAGTTGACTACGACCTTACCTTGTGAATCACTGGTTATTGTTCTAGAGGTCTGGTTATTTAATGTTACAAAACTAAAGTCTGTAGGCGCCTGTATTTTACTGATTTCAACTTGCTGGTTTGCAGCAGGTCTGCCGTTAGCATATACAGTGAACTCTATCTGACCTGAATTTGATGAACCACTGTCACTCGCACCTAACTGTACTTTCTCAGTTGTCGTGTAAAATATTGAACTCGCTTCAACACCAGCGATGTTGACAGTCTTTGTTTGTTTGTTTGCTGGATTATTCGCAGGAGTAGCAGTGATGGTTTGTGTGCCTTCACATAAGTTGCCATTACCATCAATAGCTTTATAAGTTGTACTTACATCGCCTTGATTGCTTGAAATGATACTATTACTATCAAAGCTACCACAACTAGTAGTGAAGTTTACAGTAACATCGTTTTGGTATACATCATTGACTGCATCTTTTGTTCTGAGAGTAATATTTGTATTAGCTCCTGAATCTAAATTGCTAGATGACAATGCAAATTCAGTTAGTAACACTTGTATAGATTGTAAAGAAAAGTTATAACCCGGAGTCGTTTTGGTCAAATCATTATAATTGACAGTTGCACTGAGCTGATAGCTTCCTGTATCTGCACTATCTAAAGGTTTAACAGATATAGTTGCCTCACCTTTTTCATTCGTCAAAACAGTGCTATTACTAGTACCAAACGTAACACCGTCAGCCTGAAAAGATACCAAAGCATTGCTTACTGGATTTTTATTACCATCAGTTACTATCACTGTTGCGCTTGCGCCAACTGAAGTAATAGTACGAGTCATGTTCCCATTTGGATCTGTCAAAGTTATAGGTGTTACATTGATACCACTTACTGGTATTCCTGTTCCATCTTCACCGCTGCTACCAGTACCAGGCTGCTCAATCCCTAAATCAGGCGCTGGCGCAATTGTATCTGTACCATCACCACCACCGCATCCAGCTAGAGTTAGTGATATTGATAACGCCGTAAGCTGAAACAGTTTAGAGGTAAAAGGTAATGAGCTATATGACATGTTTTGGACTCCGCGTCAGCAGTAATTTATTCGAGCAAATAAACAAAAATCATTACACAGAATCATAGTAGATTGGTAATGATACATAGATTTACATTAACACCCGTTGTATTAACAGATTGTATTAAATATATAACAGCAACTTTACTGACTTTTGTCATAACTTACAACTAAAAATTAATTTTTACTATTAAATAATCAACAACATAGCCAGTGAATTTCAGGGTATAATAGCCATCCTTTAGATCGACAATAATCATAAAAATATTTGAGTATTCATCACTTTTATGGTATAAATGTCGGCTTTAAAATTTTCTGAATTGGTACGCTTGTTATTTGCCTTTAGATAACAGCAATATCAACTCAACATTCATATAGTTTTGTTTGGTGCAAAGCTGCCGCTTGCTGTGTCCATGCCGCAAAAACGTGCAACTTGCCCAGACTGGTATGAGAAAAACTCATACCTCATAGATTAGGAGTTCGCCATGTCTCGAGTTTGCCAAGTGACTGGAAAGCGCCCTATGGTGGGTAATAATGTTTCGCACGCAAACAACAAAACCCGTCGTCGCTTTCTACCAAACCTTCATAACCATCGTTTTTGGGTAGAGTCTGAAAATCGTTTTGTACGTCTACGTGTGTCTACCAAAGGTATGCGCACTATTGACAAACTTGGTATCGATAAAGTGTTAGCAGATATGCGCGCACAAGGTCAAAAAGTATAAGTAACGACTGGCAGCTTAATATCTCGATAATTTTCGTCGTTTAAGCTGCTTTTCTGCTACATCTTATGTAGCGACTTAATATTTTAGATCCGTACCTATCGTTTGAAGACCCCTCATTTACAGGAAAGCTATCATGAGAGATAAAATTAAATTAGTATCAACAGCTGGTACTGGGTATTACTACACCACTACTAAAAACAAACGCACTATGCCTGGCAAAATGGAAATGAAGAAATTCGATCCAAAAATTCGCCAGCACGTGATGTTTAAAGAAGCTAAAATCAAATAATTGCTATTTTATGGAATGTATTTTTCATAAATACTTTCTATATATAAGTTATTTGAAAAAAAAGGGTATATCAATTGATATACCCTTTTTTATGCTTGCTACTTTTCATGATAACTATTTTAATTGACTACTACTAGCCAGCTTAACAGCAACTCATCACTAACTATAGTGCGTCGGCTCTTTGTCATAAACATGCGCATGCCATTGGCTCATCTGCTTTTGCATAATGACCTGAATCGCGGCATGAATCATATGCTGACCTATCGCTTGGGTGTCACTACCGAGCAGCTCTTTAAGCTTTTCAGAAAAATCAATGGTCATCAGCGGCGCTTCGTCTTGTTCCGCGTCACGTAACAATAAGCGACCATCTTCTGCCTCTACCAACTCAAGGGTAGTCTCTTTGGCAAATCCTGCAAATTGATCCGTACTTTCGTTATCTACTTCTATATCATTATCGATATCGTATGGCATGAATTGGTTCCTCATTGTCCCGTCTAATACTTGCAAGAAAAATCGCGCGTCGCAACATTATTGTTTTACAGTAATACGGGTAAAACTATCTTAGTCATACAATGGACGCTTTGGTCTTGAAATTCAAGGCTTGTCACATAAGTCTTATACATAAAGGCTCTTTGGGTATGCTATCACTGATAGTATTAGCGCCAGTAGCGTAATTTTGCCACAGTAAATAAGAAGGCAACAAACATACCGAGATAGTACATAAGCTTTAACTCTAATGTCGGATCTCGATATTTAAATGGTAAGGCTACAGTGGCGGTGGCGGTCGGAAATATCAACAGCATAAGCAGCCAGTTTTCGACGACATTGAGCCAGCCTTGTAAATCAGTACCGTTACGTAATGATGCCAGCCCTAGCAGCAAACAGGCGATAATTAAGCTGGTGAATAAGCCATTGGGTAGGTCTTTTGGATAGATGATATTGGCAATCTTGGTCGGTATGATTCTCATGTAAAATTCCAGTCACGCTTGCAGCGCGTGACTTAATAATTAAAAATTGTATAAAAACAGCCTATCATAAATATTGCAGTGCACTATATTACCAAACAGCTTTATCTCTGCTCATAAGACTCTAACTGTAAGTACCCATTAACCAAAGCATCGATATACAAGAGGTTAAATAACCCAAGCTAATGGCATTCCAGCTCTCTATATGCATGCCTTTAACTTTGTTAAGTATCTTCGAACCTAGCCAAAAAAACACGGGAATGCCCAGCATAAATGCAGGCACAATGATCGCAGCATGACGTAATACTTCACCAGTATCATCACCCACCATTAGCCGAAAGCCGTAACCTGCCAAACTTAGAACCAAGGCAAATACAGCTAAGCCAATAGTAATACCCTTTGGCACCAGACTGCGTTGCTGTATCTCATTCTGAATTGGCTGCTCAGTGCTTTGCTCTGACTCAGGTGATTCTGACGAATTGATTGAGTTTTTTGTGTCCATATTTCACCTTTACGTAACTTGCCGTTATGCATCGTTATCCGTTATACAGCACATTTTGCTACTATTCTTTTATGACGAAAATGACTGACGAACGTATTTACCAGTCACATAAGACCGTGGTTATTCATTACCATTAGCCAAAGCTAGCTCAGCACGCATAGCATCAATAGCCACTTTATAGTCATCTTGGTTAAAGATCGCCGACCCTGCCACAAACATATCAGCACCCGCTTCGGCAATGGCTCGGATATTACTGGCTTTGATACCGCCATCTACTTCTAATCTGATATCACGACCACTGGTGATGATGCGCTGACGGACTTGGCGCACTTTTTCTAACGTGCCTTCAATAAATGACTGACCGCCAAAACCTGGGTTGACGCTCATCAATAAAATTTGATCTACCTTGTCCATCACATAGTCTAAATAATGTAATGGCGTTGCGGGATTCAATACTAAACCACATTCAGCACCGCCATCTTTGATCAGTTGTAAAGAGCGATCAATATGCCCACTGGCTTCTGGATGAAAAGTGATAACACTCGCACCTGCTTCCAAAAACTGCTCAATCATGCCGTCAACTGGCGAGACCATCAAATGCACATCGATTGGTGCATCAATCCCATAATCACGCAGCGCCTTACAAATCATACTGCCAAAGGTGAGATTGGGTACATAATGGTTGTCCATTACATCAAAATGAATCACATCAGCACCTGATTCCAACACCCTTTCAACTTCTTCACCTAGACGTGCAAAATCAGCTGAGAGTATTGATGGAGCGATAAGATAAGGTTTAGAAGGAATAATCATAGTTAAGCTACCTGATTCTGTTGAAATAAAATACGAATAAAATAAAAAGAAACTAAGGACTGGCTTAAAAAACTGAGCCTTTAAAGCAATAATATTAAGAACTCAAACCACTAGCGCTGCTTATACTGGGTTTTGCAATAAGCACGACCGACCTCGAAGCCTCGCTTAGCTTGATATTTGGTCGCGCGATTACTGACACGCTGACGCCATAAGCGAAAAGATGACGGCTTTAGCGTTTGGCGCATCAGCTTAATCACGCCTGCTTCATTGAGACCATAGCTATGCTCTATCGCCGCAAACGGTGTTCTGTCCTCCCATGCCATTTCTATCACTCGTGAGACTTGCGCGTCATCTAGCACTTTATCACCCGACTCATTGACTACGGTTGCGATAAGCTCATCTGAACGTGTCTGTCTGTCATTTGATTCAGTACTAATATCAGCATGCTGATTATTTTTTAGAGCCGCGGTCATATCGGCTTGCATGGTCGCAAGCGATGACTGAACGGTTTGCTGCTTACAAGCCAAACCATCGGCTACTAATGCTGTCAGATTACTTGCCATAAAACCTTACCTTTAAAGAGGCTTAACAGATATTCAGCCAACTTCTATTTTATATGAATCTATTTTATATCAATAAGTACGCTTGACTAAATAATCAGCGTAACTGTCTGTCAATTTATCGATCAGATCATCATTCTAATACTGGACTTAGCTCATTTGTGCCATACGCCAGTGATGCTCAATATGATCGTTAATCACCGTTTGGATAAAATAGTAGCTATGATCGTGACCCGCTTGATAACGCAAGGTTAAGGGCTGATTGGCTTTGTCACAAGCGCGTTGTAATTTGGTGGTTTGTAATTGACCCTCTGCTAAAAAATTATCAGCCGCGCCTTGATCTACCAAGATACTTGCATACTGCTGCCCCGATTTTTCAATCATCTGCACAGCATCTGCCTGCGCCCATGGTGATTTATCATCGCCGAAGTATTCTGTATAAGCGGCTTGCCCCCATGCCGACTCACTGGCCGCGCACACAGGCGATAATGCTGAGACACTCACAAACTTGCCTGGAAACTTAAAGCCCAATAGTAATGCTCCGTGACCGCCCATCGAATGCCCTGTCACGCCGATACTATCAATAGGAAATTCTGAGCGTAACAAGTCATATAACTCATCAACAATATAGCTTTGCATATTAAAATGCTCTGACCAAGGTGCTTGCGTCGCATCGACATAATAGCTGGCACCCTGACCAACAAAATAGCGGTCGTCGTTTGGCACATCGCTGTCATCACTACTTCGAGGTGATGTATCAGGCGCGATAAGTATCATACCAAGCTCGCTGCATTTTTGCTGAAAGTGCGCTTTGTGGGTGACGTTATCAGCATTGCAAGTGAGACCTGATAAATATAGAATCGCTGGACAACGGCGACCAGCAAGCGCTTCATCTGGCAGATAAATGCTAAAGGTCATCGGCGTTTTGGTCGATGATGATTGATGGCTATAGTAATGCTGCTCACCATCGAAACAGCGGTTGACGCTGATCTGCGTGATTTTTGAATTGGTAGATAAACTGTGTTTATAAGAGTTGTTCATAAGCGACATCCTTTTTATCCAAAGTAAAGTACACGATGACTTATAAAAAGCATTGGTAAAGTAATACTAGCACTTCTCCAAACTCACTTAGTACTCAATCATTATACCATTCACAAGAATTAAAGTAGTAAGGAAAGCGAGTGTCAGTATTACAGATTCTAGACTGAACGAGCTTAATACGGCTCATCGTGATTTTTGGGTTGCGGGTTTTGGATTTACTGTTAGTTGTTAATTGGCAGTGATCGCAGTATTAGCCACTGGCTGACCAGAAGCACTATCCTCTGCGATATTAATGGCGATAGAATCACTGTCATTAATAATGCTGGCGACTGGTGGTCGAGTTTTATCAAACAATACTTGTTCGAATGCTGGCAAAGCAGTCTCCATCAGACTACCAATCACCATCTGCGGCTCTGATGGTTCAAAACCCATCGCACTTTCACGCTCATTCACACGCAAACGGGCATCTTTAAAGGCAGATTCAAAACTGGTATTGCCACGCAGGCTTTCAGCAAAAAACGCTTGCCCAAAATAGGTCATCTCAGCAGTATTGGTACAGCCAAACGATGCCTTATCCGCCGCTGATGCGGTAATGACCACTGTGGTTGGAGATGCCAATTCATCGATAAATGAGCCTGAATAGCAGGCAGATACCACAACCACCCGCCAGCGAATACCTGAAGCGTCTAGCGCCTCCCGTAACCATGCGGCGTCTAGATTCTCCATTGCTAATGGTGGATTTGCTAATTGAATGATATTTTCGTTGCCGTGTGAGGACAAGGTTAGGAATAACACATCCTCATCGGCATTCATCTGCTGACCAATTTTCTTTAATCCACGCAGAATACTGGTTTTGGTAGCGATTGGCTCATCAAGCCAACTATAAGTATTGTTGATCAATGAGAGTGAATGTCCACTAGTGCCAAAACGCACATCGAACAGCTCACGTACTTTATTAATCTCAGAGCGAAAAACGTCTTGACCAGAGAATCCTGCCACTCCCATAAAATACCAGTCGGTCTTGCCTAAAATGCTAGGATCGATACTATTTAATGCTTGCTGTAACAGACGAGGCTGCTCATATAATGCCGCTTCTGCTAAAACAGGCTCTACAGGAATCTGCTTAAATATAGGCTGGTCCGCGACATTACGCTGCCAAATCGTCAACAGTGCGACTGCACCTACCAATACAATGACCCGCTCCCACCACGGTATACGTAGACGACGAGAAAAAATCCATAATAACGCCAAGGTCTGCCATAAAAACAGCACCAAAAACAGTATGGGTAAAAGTGAATAGCTCCAATCTGGCAACCAACCATAACTGCCCAAAAACTGCACCAAACTTTGTAATAGCGCAGATAAGGTATCAGCCACTAGCCACAATACCACGGGCACAAATACCAACGTTTGATTGCCAGAACGCCGTGCCAAAATGATGCCGCCCAATAAAATTATCATCGGCCAAATCAAGTAGCTGACCAACCCTTGCTCATTAAAGATACTGCCATTTTCCGCGGCTAACCAAGAAAACAGTACATTACTACCGAGTGCCAATAGTGCAAATACGGCAAATTGAATAAAGGTCGGTTTTACCCAAGAAAACGCGCGCGTCGACCCTACTAGCATCCACAAGGTTGCAATAATATTGGCAGCGAAATTGAGCGAAAAATGCTGAAGCGATACGGTTTTTAACGACGCAAGTGACAAAGACTTAAACCTCTAGCCAGTCGAGAAAAGAAAGTGAGTTGATGATGATTTTTGGTGTGGCAGCTACCTACGAAATGTCATTAATTCACATTTTTTATATAGCATATGGACATCAAGATTACATGCAATTCACAATGAGATAATTTTAAGAGACGAATAGCAAAGACTAAAAATATGACTAAACAGTTTAGCTCGCTAATATAACGCGATTGTAACGGATTGTCGGTCAAGAGGATAAGGCTGATTTGTAAAATTCGCTTAAATTTGGCTAAGAACATATAAAAAAGGAGGTCTTGAATCCAAGACCTCCTTTTTTCTCAATAATGACTGTATCAAAGACTCACTACTATCTCATCAAAAGCTCATTCACACGTTTTAAATAAGCGGCTGGATCATCTAACTGACCGCCATCTGCTAGCAATGCTTGGTCAAAAATTACTTGCGCCAATTTATCAAAATCGACGTCAGATTGCTCGCTAGTCTCTAACTTTTTAATCAATGGATGATCAGGGTTGACCTCTAACGTTGGCTTGCTTTCTGGCACATCTTGACCCATTTGTTTAAGCATCTGAATCATTTGTGGTGATAGCTCACCTTCACCAACGACCAAGCAGGCAGGACTGTCAACCAAACGCGTCGATACTTTAACGTCTTTGGCACGTTCGCCTAACGCTGCTTTAAGTTTATCGACAACAGGCTTCATGGTTTCTTGCGCTTTTTCAGCTTCAGCTTTTTCGGCTTCGTCTTGCAAGTCGCCCAAATCAACGGCACCTTTAGCGATGTTTTGTAGCGGTGTCTCATCAAATGAGGTCAAGAAGTTCATTGCCCATTCATCAACACGGCTAGTCATCAAGATAACTTCGATGCCTTTCTTTTTAAACAGCTCTAACTGTGGGCTATTTTTAGCAGCCGCTAGATTGTCAGCCGTTAGATAATAGATGGCTTTTTGACCCTCCTTCATACGCGCTTTATAGTCTTCAAAGCTGGTGGTCACACTATCCTGAGTACTGGTCGCATAACGTAGCAATTTGGCAATACGTTCTTGATTGCCCATGTCTTCGCCAACGCCTTCTTTGATAACATCACCAAATTCAGCGTAGAACTGCGCGAATTTTTCTTGCTTATCACTGTCTTCACTGTTGGCTAGACTGGCCAGCAACGTCAAAATACGACGGGCGTTACCATCGCGGATAGACTTCACATCACGCGACTCTTGTAATAGCTCGCGGCTGACGTTCAATGGCAAGTCGGCTGAATCAATGACCCCTTTGACGAAACGCAGGTACATTGGCAATAATTGCTCAGCTTCATCCATAATAAAGACGCGCTTCACGTATAGCTTTAGTCCATGCTGCTGGTCACGAGTATATAAATCGACAGGGGCTTTTTTCGGAATATACAATAGCTGAGTATACTGAACACGACCTTCGACACGGTTATGCGTCCATGCTAGTGGCGCGTCCATGTCATAGGTGATATTTTTATAAAAATCGATATACTCTTCATCTTCAATCTCAGATGCCATACGTGTCCATAGCGCGCTGGCTTTGTTGATAGTTTCCCATTCATCGGTCAATACCATCTCGCCACCAGCAGGTGCGTCGTCGTTCTCATCTTCTTTGACATCTTCTTGCCAAACTTCTTTACGCATCTGAATCGGCAAGCTGATATGGTCTGAGTATTTATTAACCAACTGTTTAATTTTGCCACGGTCTAAATAGCTGTCTTCACCCTCACTATATTGCTCTTTTAAATGCAAAGTAATGGCGGTGCCACGAGTTTCTTTCGTGATAGGCTCAACCGTAAAGCTACCCGTACCATCAGATACCCAGCGTACGCCCTTATCCGCAGGTTCGCCCGCTTTACGTGTTTCAACGCTAATCGTATCGGCAACGATAAAACCTGAATAGAAGCCAACCCCAAACTGTCCGATTAATTGACCATCTTGCTTTTGTGATTCAGATAGCTTGTCTAGGAAAGCCTTAGTACCTGATTTAGCAATTGTACCCAAGTTTTCGATGGCATCGGCTTCATTCATGCCAATACCATTATCGGTAAAGGTGATGGTTTTGGCGTCTTCATCGACCGCAATGCGAATTTTTAGCTCGCCATCGTCTTCATAAAGACCGTCATCATTGGTCGCTTCAAAGCGCAATTTATCACAGGCATCAGAGGCGTTTGAAACCAGCTCACGCACAAAGATATCAGAATTAGAGTAAAGCGAATGGGTGACTAGATGCAGCAGTTGCGCCACTTCCGCCTCAAAGGTATGTTTTTTTAATTCTGGGCTGCTTTTATTAACATTGATACTATCAACTTTTTGGTTATCAACTGGGGTCTGTTCACTCATAAAAAACTCCTTTAATTTATGTCAAAAACGTATCATAAAATAGCAAGCATTCAACTTTCTCTACTCAGCTATAAATTAAGCAGTTCAATTTCGAATATCGCTAAGCTGTTTATACTAATAGGGGCGCAGCAGAAAATTTCAAGCTAAAAAGTACAATTCAACAAAAACACCGCCCTAGTTTCCTAAGGCGGTGTCGTTATATCGATAATAGGTTTAGCAAATAGATTTAGTAATACGTTTTTAGATAAACCTATCAACTATAAGCAGCTTGGCAAATGCAGCGCTGGATCTGACTCACGAGCATTCATCGCATCTTCAACCGTTAAGCCTAGTGCTTTGGCAACGCCTGCGCCATAAGCAGCATCACACCAGTTACAGTTGCGAATGTGGCGATACTGAATAAAGTCCGGCACACCAGCCATATTATTTGCTGTGTTTTCAAATAGCACTTGTTGTTGCTCAGCACTCATCAAATTAAACAATGCGCGAGGTTGGCTAAAATAATCGCTATCATCTTCACGGAAGTCATAATGCGCCGCATAACCGTCAACCTTTAATGGTGGCTCAGCATAATCAGGCTGCTCTTGCCACTGGCTAAAGCTGTTTGGCTCATAATGCGGACGACCACCATAGTTGTCATCGACACGGCCTTGACCGTCACGATGATTGCTCATCACAGGGCAACGCGGCTTATTGACAGGAATCTGCTGATGATTGACACCGACACGATAACGCTGAGCATCAGCATAATTGACCAAGCGATTCTGTAGCATTTTATCTGGTGAAACGCTGATACCCGGTACCAAATTACTTGGCGCAAATGCGGCTTGTTCCACATCGACAAAGTAGTTGTCAGAGTTTTTATTTAATTCAAACTCACCCACTTCAATCAGCGGATAATCCCCTTTTGGCCATACTTTGGTCAAGTCAAACGGATGATAAGGAACAGTATCCGCCTCAGCTTCTGGCATGATTTGCACATACATTTTCCATTTTGGGAAATCGCCATTTTCGATGGCATCGTACAAGTCTTTTTGATGACTTTCACGATCAGAACCAACCACCTCTACCGCTTCTGCATCGGTCAAGTTCTTGATGCCTTGTTGCGTGCGGAAATGGAATTTTACCCAAAAACGTTCTTTGGCTTCGTTCCAAAAACTATACGTGTGCGAGCCAAAACCATGCATATTTCTATACGATGCTGGCAGACCGCGATCACTCATCACGATAGTAACTTGATGCAAAGCTTCTGGTAATAAAGTCCAAAAGTCCCAGTTGTTGGTCGCCGAACGCATATTGGTACGTGGATCACGTTTGACGGCTTTATTCAAGTCTGGGAATTTGCGCGGATCACGTAAGAAGAACACAGGTGTATTATTTCCCACCATGTCCCAGTTACCTTCTTCGGTGTAGAATTTCAAAGCAAATCCGCGAATGTCGCGCTCGGCATCAGCCGCGCCGCGCTCACCTGCGACGGTACTAAAGCGCGCAAACATCTCAGTCTGTTTACCCACTTCGCTAAAAATATCCGCACGGGTATATTTAGTGATGTCATTGGTCACGGTAAAAGTACCAAATGCGCCAGAACCTTTGGCATGCATACGGCGCTCTGGAATCACTTCACGGACGAAATTTCCTAACTTTTCATTGAGCCAAACATCTTGCGCCAATAATGGGCCGCGTTTGCCTGCAGTCATGCTGTTTTGATTGTCTGCCACTGGTGCGCCATTGCCCATGGTCAATTGGGTCGGTGCATAAGGACATTTTTTATCGCTCATATCGTTATTTATATCATTGTTCATAGTCATACTCCTGTGAATAGCAAATGGATTAAAGTACAAAATCTATTCTGAATACGCTTCTATTAATAGTTCCAGAATAGTTGTCAGCTTGTTCGAAAAACGGTTTGTTTTTTTCATAGTAATGTCTAATGACAGTCATGTTCTGTGGTTAGTTACTATTACAACCCATTACCATTGATTTGTATAATTAATTAATTACATGCTTTCGTTTTGTTTTTCAGAACCACTTAACTTGTTTTTTACTCATCCAAATACTTTACTCCTTAGGATGGTTGTTATTAACATCGATAAATATTAACAGTGCAAGCACTCTCTATTAGCCTTGCTATCACTTTTTTAAAGCGAATTGACCATATCAAATAGAGCTTAATTAAATACCACAGAGCAATTAACGCGGCATCGGACGAATCGTCAATATTTGCTCACTACGACCAAAAGGGCCATTGATGTCATGTAACACAGCGCTCGTTAAGCCAATGCCATCATTGCCATACTGCTGCACCGCTTCGATGCCAAGCCAGCAACCTTGCGGCGCGCGATGCATATGAATTTGCAAATCCGTATTGGGAAACATCCATTCTAATTCTGACAAGCCAAGCCCAAGGCGCGGCACAACGCCATTGGCCGTGTCGACCATGCCCAATAGATGCACCAAGTCATCAGTTGGCTTGCCCTCGATCATCTCCACATCATTAGTAATCCAGACCATACCGCGTCCTGGGCGACGCTGCGTATCATCAGCGACCAAGCGCACACTCTCAATAAACCCGCCCGGCCAGCCTTTCATGTCTTCCCAAATGGGCAACTCTTCGGGCTTATGTACCGCTTTTTGGTCTTCAATGCCTGCAATATCGCTGGTATCTTGGGTCATTAGACGCCATGCCCGCGCGATAATCGCATCACGACCGCGACTGCTCATGACTGCTTCAATAAGCTCAATGGTCTTGCCCGGACGAATACAACGCGTGGTAACGGTAAAGTCATCCAGTGGAATCAATCCTAAGATATCTAGGCTGATACGAGCGATACGCATGTTTTCTTGCGGCGCATAACCGTTGAGCTCAGCTGTGAGCAATCCTGTCGCTGGCGCCATATGCTGTTCATGCTCATTCCAAGCCCCTTGGGCATGTTTGGTTGGCTGATAATGTGCGACGTTGACGCCGTCTTCTCGCTGTTCGCGTTTGATAAAGTTATAATAAGCTGACATGACTGTCCTATGATTTATTTGATAAGCTCTTGTTGTTTTAATTTAAGAACCTGTCGACTCTTAATGACAAAAAATAATGCAATGACCATCGCGGCAATTAATACGCCATAAAAAACATTCTTTTCTCGCATAAAATGCAGAATATTACTGCCTAACACGAATCCCACTACCACGATGACAAACAAATTCACTTTCAATTGTTTGTTAACCTCACCGAGAGTGGCTTCTGCCAATACAAATCCTTTTTTTTGCTTTTTCATTTTGCGTTACCTACTATACGTTACCTATTAGATGTCTTGTACAAAGCCTTATCTACTTACCCACTTGGGTGACTGGGATACGCAAGGCTTTAGGCAGACTGAAAGTGACATTTTCTTCGATGCCTGATAGCTCACTCGGTAAATCACCACCCCAATCTTGCAGCTGCTGTAGCACTTCTTGAATCAGTACTTCGGGTGCTGATGCGCCAGCGGTGACGCCGATACTTTGCACACCATCCAACCAGCTTTTATCCATCTCACTGGCATTGTCGATTAAATACGCACGGCAATTCATCCGCTCAGCCAGCTCACGCAGACGATTGGAATTGGATGAATTGGGCGAGCCGACCACCAAGACCACCTCACAGCGACTGGCTAAGTCTTTTACCGCATCTTGGCGGTTTTGCGTGGCATAACAGATATCGTCTTTGCGCGGACCTTGGATACTAGGGAATTTTTCACGCAGTGCATCGATGACGCGCGCTGTGTCATCCATCGACAAGGTTGTTTGAGTGACAAACGCCAAACGCTCGGCATTCTGTACGCTCAATGCTGCCACATCGGCTTCGTTTTCAACCAAATGAATGTGACCGCCGTGGCGACGGTTAAAGCGCCCCATCGTGCCTTCCACTTCGGGATGTCCAGCGTGCCCAATCAATACCGCATCCATACCCTCTTGCGCAAATTTAGCGACTTCGATATGTACCTTAGTGACCAGCGGACAAGTGGCATCAAATACGGTCAAATCGCGGCGTTCAGCCTCATCTTCGACAGCTTTTGATACACCATGAGCAGAAAAAATAACGATAGAGCCATCTGGCACTTCATGAAGTTCTTCCACAAAGACCGCACCGCGATTGGCCAAATCAGAGACGACAAATTTATTATGTACCACCTCGTGACGAACATAAATGGGCGGTTCAAAACGTGTCAATGCTTCGTTCACAATCGCAATCGCGCGATCCACACCAGCACAAAATCCACGTGGATTGGCAAGATAAATTTGCATAAGAGGGCCTATCATTAGATAATTTATTATTAAAGCTTAAATACACGACATTACTGTCAAAAGCTTTAACTCAAAAATTGGGATGAATTCATTACGCTACTTTAGCATAATTTACTTTTATTGCCTTTGAAAATAGCACGGTACTAGAGGCTGTTTTAACTAGAAGCAAACATATTCATACGTTCAAAGTATTTATCCATAGTGGCAGCGTTAACTGCACTTAATGCACTAAAAATGTGATTTATAATAAGTTGCCCTATGCCATCTTTAGATCGCTTCGATGATAACGACTGGTCAAAGGCAGCTTTAATTAAAATAAAAGCCACAAAAGCAGTTTATAATAGTGCATCGATGACAATGTCTATCGCCATACATGATGGCGATTTTTCTTTTTACCAGTTTTGAATTGTTTACTAAAACAGCTTTGGCTCTTTTACTCGCACAGATTTGACTAGCACACACTCCATTAGGACAAATTGTATGACAGGTTCATTATTTATTATTACCGCTGCCTCAGGTACGGGCAAAACCTCACTGGTAAAGCAGCTACTTGCCACGACTAATGACTTAACCGTCAGCGTATCACACACCACGCGCACGCCGCGTCCCGGCGAGATTGATGGTCATCATTATCATTTTACCGATGTCGAAAAGTTTGTGACTGCCATCGGTGAAAACAAGTTTTTAGAACATGCTGAGGTCTTTGGTAATTACTATGGTACCTCGGAGCAAAGCGTGCGAACGCAATTAGAAGCAGGCGTCGATGTTATTTTAGAGATTGATTGGCAGGGCGCACTACAAGTCAAAAAAATCTTTACTGACGCCATTATGATTTTTATTTTACCGCCAAGTATTGCCACTTTACGTCAGCGTCTATCGACGCGTGGGCAAGATACTATGGAGGTAATAGAGCAACGTCTGGCTGGCGCAGTGACTGAGATGGCGCAATATGTCCATTTTGATTTTGTGATTATTAATGACAATTTTGAGGTCGCTTTGACTGAGCTAAAAGCCATTATCGTGGCGGACAGGCAGACGCTTAAGCGTCAACAGCAGCGGTATCATCGCACCATCAGCAATTTACTTAGTAATAAAGTAGAAGAGTAAAGCAAGAGCGAAATACTACTGTCAACTTAGTCGATGAGCGCCTATTAATAGATACGTTAATAGACACGCAAAAAGCAACTACGCGGCTGGGCAAAAAATGCTATAATGTCTCGCTATCCCCCTTTATATTTTGATATTATTTTTATTGAGTGGCGGGCAAGCTCCGTGACTAATAAAAACAACCGAGGTAGCTACATATGGCACGAGTGACGATTGAAGATTGTTTGGATAATGTTGATAATCGCTTTGAACTGATTTTGGTGGCAAGCAAACGCGCACGTCAATTGGCCAAAGGTATCGCAGAACCATTGGTTGATGTGGATAATGACAAGCCTACGGTATTGGCATTGCGTGAAATCGCTGCTGGTAAAATCACTCGCGATATCCTAAATCAGCCAGAGCACAACTTTGCCACCAGTTCATTAGATTTGGCACTGTCAGGCGATCATGGTTTTTAAGACACTGTATTATTAAGATACAGCATTGAAGATTTGTCGTATGAAGCCTATAAAGCTAACCACTGCCTTATAAGACAAATCCATACAGTGATGACATATTGACGAGAGACCACAGCATAGGCTGTGGTTTTTTGGTTGTAATGGCTGATTGCTGTGATATTGCTTTGACTGTTTTAGTCACCATTTATACCTGAAAACCTACCATTGAGTTAGAATTTCTAAATTTTTATAGCACCTGTTCGCTTAGCAGTTGACATTGAATGCGATTTACGATTAATTAGAGGATGGTCTACCTATTTTTATCTTTTTTCTCGAAATTTTTTATATTTATAGTATTCCAGCATTCATTCAGTCACCATTTACCCGATAGACAGTCAGGCAAACAGGTAATGGAAAATAGGATCGTTACTTTATGAGTCAAACCTTACCCAAACTCAGCCATCATTTAGTCGATGAGGCTCAATATAATTTACTGCGCTCAGTAGGTTACCTCACTGCTGCTGAACGCCGTGATATTATTGATGCCTGTGAGTTCGGTGATATTGCGCACATCAAAGATAAGCGTAAATCAGGAGAGCCTTATATCACCCACCCGATTGCGGTGGCCGAGATACTGGCAGGTTTTCGTTTGGATCGAGATACGATTATTGCAGCGATTTTGCATGATACGGTCGAAGACACCGAGGTGAGCGATGAGCAGATTGAGCAACGCTATGGCAAAATAGTGGCGAGACTGGTCGACGGTGTGACTAAGCTAAAATCATCCTCACACAATAAACAGCAAAACAAAGCAGCCACCTTTCATAAAATTTTGACAGCCACCCTTGCCGACCCACGTGTATTGATTATTAAGCTTGCTGACCGCTTACATAATATGTCGACACTGGATGCAGTACGCCCCGAAAAACAACGCACTACAGCACAAGAAACGTTGGACTTTTATGTGCCGTTTGCGCGGCTAATGGGTCTTAATGATATTGCCGATTATATCGAGGTGCTTTGTTACCGTAATCTTGATTCTGACATGTACAACAAACTGTCTGACAAGCTACTACAGCACGGGCTTGGGCGTAACTTTCAAAGAGAGGCCATCCATCGCTATTTGAGTATTGTCCTCAATAACTTGGGGTTGAATGGTCTGGTCAAAGTTTTAGACAATCGCGTGGTCATCTACCGTCAGTTTTTCCGCAATCGCGGTGAAATCAACGCTCTGCTCCGTCATTATGCCTTTGAGATTGTCCTCGATAATGTCGAAGCCTGTGACAAGCTGGCCTATTACTTAATTAAAAAATACCAGATTGATGACTCTCATATCGCTGATAATATTCGTCGTCCGCTACCGGGTGGCAATCAGTCGCTCACGCTTATCTATGAGCGCGATAACGATGTCGTCAAAGTGACGATTTTAACCAAGCAAATGCAAAGCGCAGCGCGGCTTGGTGTCATCGGTGCAGAGCATGCCTCAGACGTTAGCCAATCGGTTATCCAAGCCTCATTACGCAATATGAAAGACTTGGTCGATGAAGACAGCTTAGATGAAAATAGCCCAGACTTTTCAGCGGCAGTCTCTACCATTAATGAGCTGATGGATTACCTACACTCCAGTAAAATCATCTGTTATAGTCCAAAGGGTCGCGCTTATGAGCTGCCACAAGGCGCAACCGCGCTAGACTTTGCTTACGCTGTCGGACCGATGGTCGGCAATGTAGCCGTTGGCGCCAATATCGATGGTAAAAAAGCCAAACTTGGCACAGTCGTTAAGAATGGACAGCTGGTTGAAATAGAAGTCAATAGCCACTCAGAACCAAAAGCAGAATGGCTAGGATTTGTCGTGACCAATAAAGCGCGTGAAGAGATTTTGCGTTGGTTTAAAGACTTGTCTCCTGCTGATAAGCAGCACCATGGTCAACAAGCCTTAGATCGGGCGCTAAAAACCTATCAAAAAAGTCTCGATGATTTAACCGATAGTGATTGGAAAAACCTCACTGAATGGCGTGGCTTGACCGAAAAATCCGAACTATTCGAGCAAATAAGCTCTGGTACGTTATTACCACAGCTGGTAGTGACTCGCTTGTTTAGCGATGAAGTCAATGATTTGCAAGCACAAGAACACAGCGATAATATGACCCAACCACAGCAGCTGATAGTCAATGCGTCTGGGGTTGAGCTTGATTTTGCCAATTGTTGTCATCCTATTTATGGTGATCCTATCGTCGGTCACTTGTCCCGTCACGGTCTGGTTGTTCATCGACACAAGTGCTTTTCACTTGACGATATTCGTAAAGACAATCCTTATCAGGTTATACAACTGCGCTGGCGTAATGACAAGGCCGTAAAACAAGGTGACGCTGGCGAACATGACATAAAAAATACCGGAAAAATTCGCTTTCCAGCCTATTTAAAACTATCTATTGCCCTCAGCGACGAACAGATTACTGAAGTCATCTATCATTTACGCCAACTAAATATAGGGGTAGAAAAAGTAGACGTGCGCAGTAGTGACACCATCATCCATATCATCGTTCGCAGTCGCAATCATCTAGCACAAGGCATTCGCGAGCTACGCTCCTTGCTAGGTTTCCCAAACATCATCAGGCTGTATCAGCTGTAGTGCTGGTAACAAGGTGTAGTGCGCGTGATACATTGCCACCAAAACTCACTCAATAGAACATTGAATAATGGTTTTAGAAAATTTTAGAAAGACCTGAAATAATGATAAACTGTGTTTTTTGATTTTTAGCAAATAAACGTAGAGCGTGTCATCATTTGTATGGTGAAAAACGAGATGTAAATGATGAATAATGCGCCCTTACCTACCAAACCAGAAAAAGATAAAAAGGATATAATATGACTCGTCAAACCATTCAAACTGATAAAGCCCCTGCTGCCGTTGGTACTTATTCACAAGCCGTCAAAGTCGGTAACACCGTCTATATTTCAGGACAATTGGGTTTTGACCCTGATACCATGGAATTAAAAGAAGGTTTTAAAGCACAGGCTGAGCAAGTGTTTGAAAACATCAAAGCCATCTGTGAAGCGGCTGATGGCAGCTTAAATGACGTAGTTAAATTTAACGTGTCATTGACTGATTTGAGTGATTTTGCGGCACTAAACGACGTGTTTGTTGCCAATTTGAGCGAGCCATATCCTGCCCGTGCAGCCGTCCAAGTAGCGGCGTTACCTAAAGGCGGTGTGGTCGAGATTGAGTCAATTTTATATATTGAGTAACTTAAGCCATATCATCATGTAAATAGTAAGGCTTAATACATAGACGCACTTAATTCTCAAGTCATTACGCCAAAAAAGCCACTGCTAAAAAGTAAGGCCAAAGTAAGCCCAAATATCAATATTTGGGCTTATTGCTATTATTCTTATCAATATTACAACCCAGTTATCCAAAAGCTGGTTATCTAAAGTCCATTTACCTGAAACTGGGAACGCATTTTATGTTGGTACAAGTTGCTCTACCCGTGCCCCTTTATCGGGTATTTGACTATAGCGTACCAGCAGATATCAACGCCTTATCAAGCCCTTCTTTGCCTCATATTGGCTGCCGTGTCGAAGTATCCTTTGGTCGTCAAACTTTAATCGGTATCGTCGTCGCTCATATTCCAGAAGCAAATAGCAGCGTGCCACTTAATAAGCTAAAACCTATCAATAAATGCTTGGATGCTGAGCCTATTTTAGAGACCAGTATGCTAAAGCTGGCACATTGGCTGGCGCGTTATTATCACTACCCGCTTGGTGACGTTTTAGCAGTCATGCTGCCAACGCTCGTTCGTCAAGGTAAGCCGCTGGATTTACTGATTACCCATTGGCGAATTTTGCCACAGGTAAGCGACGATGACTTTCGTGCCAACGCCAAAAAACAAAAACAACAATTTGATATGCTTAAGCTGCATGGCGAGCGCGGCGCGAGTGAAGATGTTTTATTACTAGAAGGCATGGAGAGGAGTTTTTTAAAAGCGCTCGAAGACAAAGGGTTAATCGAGCGCTATATTCAGCCCAAACAAGCACCTGCGCCTGTTAAATTAGCAAAAATGCCCCTTGATCTCAATGACGAGCAACAACTCGCCGTTACCGCCATTATTGCGGCTCATGAAGCCAATCGCTACACGGGATTTTTATTAAATGGCATCACTGGTAGTGGCAAGACAGAAGTCTATCTGCAAGCAATGCAAGCCGTATTGGAAGCTGGCAAGCAGGTGTTGATTTTGGTACCAGAGATTGGATTGACACCGCAAACGCGCGCGCGTTTCGCCAGTCGCTTTGCCGCTCACATTGTCTTATTGCATTCTGGCATGAACAATACTCATCGCTTACAAGGCTGGCAAGACTGCCGTACCGGTCACGCTCAAATCATTATTGGCACGCGCTCAGCGGTGCTATATCCTTTTGCAGATTTGGGCTTAATTGTCGTTGATGAAGCGCATGATGGCTCTTATAAGCAGCAAGATACCTTGCGCTATCATGCCGCTGACGTGGCACTTTATCGCGGACTACAAGCCAATATTCCTGTCGTACTGGGTACGGCGACGCCATCTCTTGAGCATCTAAAACTGGTCGATGACGGTAAGCTGGTGGAGTGCCAACTGCAAACTCGTCCCGGTAATGCGAAGCTTGCAACCATGCAGCTGATTGATGCGCGCCTGCAAAGCACTCATCAACAAACGACGGACGACGGCGCGCGCTATGATACTGGGCTGACCGATGCGCTTATTGGGGCAATACGGCAAACGCTAGAAGCGGGCGATCAAGTATTAATATTTTTAAACCGTCGCGGCTATGCACCAGTTTTGCTATGCGAAGCTTGCGGTTGGCAGGCAGATTGTCCACGCTGCGACGCGCATCTAACCGTTCATTATAACAGCCAGTCCCAACACAACGCTTATAGTAGCTCCTATCTAAAATGCCACCACTGCGACTGGCAAGCTTATATTCCAAAAGTTTGCCCTGATTGTGGCAGTCAAAATTTGGATGCCAAAGGGATGGGCACGACAAGGCTCAGCGAAAACCTGCATGCAATTTTTGCCAATCCGCAAACCAGCAAAGAGCTTTACCCCATTATCCAAATCGATCGCGATACCACCAGACGTAAAGACAGCTGGGAGAATATCTATCAGCGTATCAATCAAGGCAATCCTGCCATCTTGGTTGGCACGCAGATGGTCGCCAAAGGTCATCATTTCCCCAATGTTACGCTTGTCTGCTTGCCAAACGCCGATCGTGGTTTCTTGTCCGCCGACTTTCGCTCGCCAGAACATACTGCGCAATTGATGATTCAGGTCGCAGGACGTGCCGGTCGCGGTGATAAATCTGGTCGTGTACTCATTCAAACGCTGCAACCAGATAATGAATTACTATTAAAACTGGTCAAAGACGGTTATTTGTCTTTTGCTCGCGAGCTATTGCAAGAGCGTAAAATGATGGGTTTACCGCCACACAGTCATGCTGCCCTGATACGCTGTGAAGGCAAAACCCTTGCTGCCACGACGCAAGCCCTTAAAGATGCCATCGCCATTCTGCCAAATGGACATAATCTCGCCGTACTAGGACCTATCGATGCACCAATGAGTAAAAAGAACAGTCGCTACCACGTACAACTGCTACTTTTAGGCAAAAATCGACAACAATTACACCATGTATTAAACCAATGGTGGCAGCCCGTATTGACCTTGCCAAGTGCCAAGTACCTTAAACTCACTTTGGATATCGACCCTGTTGGTTGGTAGCCGCCAATTACTAACCATCACTTTTTAACTCAGATTATTCTGTCCGCTACTAGGCCGTGTCCCTATTTAGAGGATAATCGATTGAACTGAGGATACGCCCTCAAGAACGTTATTCTAAATAGTAACCAATGGTTTACTGCCTAGATACAGCAAGCATTTATTAAATATGCTAAATTCTTTATATCTGGCTAGTTTGTGCACAGCAAGTCCAGCCTTATAAGCAATCAAATTTCCTCTTCTGTCATTCTGAGTGTTGTTATGAGTCAAAATAAATCAAACGCTGAACAAGGCAACCATTCTCATCAAAATGATACTGTTAATGTGGCTAACCATCTGCATAAAGAGGATGAGAGCAACTACACTCATGACAATCAAGCCATTCACGATCACGATGAACACTTAGAGCAAACAACAGCCCCGCGAGATACCAAGGGCTATCAGCGTACTTTGCTGTTCAGCTTTATCATTATCACAGGCTATATGTTTATTGAAGCCATCGGTGGCTGGCTGACTGGCAGTTTGGCGCTATTATCTGATGCAGGTCACATGCTCAGTGATGCAATCGCACTTGGCGCGACGTTAATGGCATTTAAAATTGGAGAAAAAGCAGCCACTCATCAAAAGACGTTTGGTTATAAACGCTTTGAGATTTTAGTCGCAACAGTCAATGGTGCGACGCTGGTCATTATTGCGCTAATGATTTTTTATGAGGCGATTAAGCGCTTTAATTCACCGCCTGAAATTGCTACCCAAGGCATGCTTATCGTTGCTACTATCGGTATGTTGGTCAATATTTTGGTTGCGTGGCTGATGCATCGAGGCAGTCGCGGCGAAGATGCACATGGTCACAGTCATGCTGGTAGTCATAAAGACAGTCTTGAAGACACTCAAGGAAAAAATGCGGGTAAAAAACCAGTCAACCTTAATATGCAAAGTGCTTACCTGCATGTATTGAGTGACTTAATGGGTTCGGTTGCCGCTATTGTTGCCGCGCTTTTGATGATGAGCTTCGGCTGGGTTTGGGCGGATGCAGCGGCCTCGGTGATTGTCGCGATACTGATATTATTTAGTGGTTATCGCGTCGTGCGTGATTCCGTACATATTTTGATGGAAGGCACGCCAGAAGGCATATCCTTAGTGGATGTAGAAAAAAAACTGCTTACCCATCCGCAAGTACAAGAAGTCCATGATTTGCATGTTTGGAGTATTACCAGTGGTCTAAATGCCTTGTCTTGTCACGCCGTTGTCGATGGTGAAATGAGTATTCATGAATCAAGCATATTGATTGCCAATTTAGAACAAAGTTTGCTTGAACTCGGCATCCATCATGCGACCATTCAGGTAGAAAGCGCATCACATCCGCAGACTGAGGCACATAGCGATGCACTGGTCTGCGATATCTCAGAACAACAAACAGAGGGTAATAATCATATTGGTCACAATCATTAAGCATGAGACATTGAAAATCAGACTTTGAAAGTCAGACATTAAACATTGGAAGGACCATTCTTCATTCAAATATCAATTTAAACGTTGCCTATGATTGATTGGCGACGTTTTATCAAGTGGTGGCAATCATAACGTTATATGCACCACATTAGCCAAAGCGTTGTTATTAACCAAATACCTAACCCCAATGATAAGAATATGATTCGAATCCAAAAATCTCATGCGTCAGTCCTGATGTGCGTTACATAATCAGATGTCAAATAACCAGCTGCCATATATGACGCAACTAGCAACCAAAATCCAAATAACAGCGCCAGTCCTGCCGCGAAAACCCTTAAAATTATTTTGCTAAAAGTCTTCAATAATCCGCGCAACTTACTATCAACGGACGAATCATCGTACATGAACATAACTTCTTATGCGCCGACATAAACAGGCTTTATTTTACATAAGCTTATATCACGCCGATTTTTAGCATTGTAATGGCATGTTAAAAATGATGGGAAATTTAGCCTCGCCGCCATATTTTTCATATAAATTCTGTATACTTAAAGCTGAAACACCCAATTTACCACTAATGGATTATTTTCTGCCATGTCGAGACGCTCAGCTCCTTTTGTTGCTCCAAGCTACATTGATGACCCTATCTCAGCAGAGGGTAAAAAGCATGCCAAAGCATTGTTATCAACATTGCAAGAAGACATTGCTAGCTTTCGAGATGAGCAGTTTCCGCCTGATATTTTGCGTCAAGTTCGTGATATGCCAATTTATGAAGGCAATATTGCCGAAGTCCAAGCATATCAGCAGCGTTGGCATAATCTGCTTGAGCGCGCCATGGCGTTTTATCCTGCTGCCAATTTACCGCCCGATCATCTGCCGCTACCAGCCAGCCTTGAGATACCGCAATTTATCTATCATGTTCAAAGGCTACATTTGACCAAGACTCGTGCAAAAGAATCCAAAAGCTTCGGTTCGGTCGGTGCGCTTACTGATAAGTGTGGTGACTATAGTGCTGATGAAATTGCGCGTATGAGTGCAGTATTTGATAATGATGATGAGGCGCGTTTGGTGGCGCATCGTGAATTTATTGATTTGCGCGCTTATGTATTTTGCCGAGATAGTAAGGGCGAGATGCTGGAGCCTGAACGCGTGCGTTTTTATCGAACGGGGCTTATCGTCCATGCGCTGCCCGATTTCAAAATCGTAGACAGTCGCCAGACCCCGCGTAAGCGCCGTAACGATGCTTATAACAATCCACTTGCCGATAATGGTGTGTGGAAGATTTATCGTAAAAAATAACGTATGCTAAGATTTTTTATTTTTGCTATACCCATATTGTAACGCTTATTTTATCATGATTGCTAAGGATTCCAGATGTTCGCTGCCGCCACCGGCTCACCAAATTTAATGTTACAAGCTACAATCTTCTTAGGAGCAGCCCTGCTCTTTGTACCCCTTGGTAAACGTTTTGGCATTGCGACGGTCTTAGGTTATCTCATTACAGGATTGATATTGGGGCCCAGTGGTCTGGACGTCGCAGGCGATGCTGAGAGCTTGTTGCACTTCTCTGAGTTTGGCGTGGTCATGCTGCTATTCATTATCGGACTTGAGCTGCAACCCTCACGATTATGGGCACTGCGGCGTTCGATATTTGTCCTCGGTGGTTTGCAAGTTGGTCTGACTGGCACATTATTAATGGGGCTGTTACATCAAATTTTTGGCTTACAGCTCGATACTGCTTTTATCGTCGGTTTTGGCCTTGCCTTGTCGTCCACAGCTTTTGTACTACAAATACTGACTGAAAAACAGCAGCTTTCTAGCACCCACGGTCGTGAAGCGTTCACGATTTTATTATTCCAAGATATTGCGGTTATCCCTTTGCTAGCCGTCATTCCTTTCCTATCAGGGGTGCGCGAACAAAGTTATGATTTGATTTATTTTGGCAAAGTTTTTGCGGTTTTTGCTGGACTGATTTTTGCTAGTCGTTATGTCGTTCGTCCCTTCTTTAAGTTTGTAGCCTCTAGTGGTGCATCAGAACTGCTGACCGCCGTTGCGCTATTTATCGTGATGGGTGTGTCTATTTTGATGGGTCAAATTGGTTTATCGATGGCATTGGGTGCTTTTTTGACAGGGGTACTGCTCGCAGATTCTGAGTATCGCCATGAGCTAGAAGCCAGTATTGAGCCGTTTAAAGGGTTGCTACTTGGCTTATTTTTTATGTCGGTCGGTATGCTGACTGATGTCAAACTTATCTTGGCAAAACCTATGTTTATCATTGGCTGTGCAATGGCATTGATGGCTATCAAATTTGGTGTCATTACCGCCATTGCAAAGATATCAGGCAATCGCTGGCCAACCAGTATCAGACTGGGTGTGACGCTCGCTCAAGGTGGTGAATTTGCTTTTGTTTTATTCAGTGTCGCTACTGCTCAAAATGTGTTGCGACCTGAGCTTGCCAACACCCTGAACCTTATCGTCACTATCTCCATGGCGCTCACACCACTGGCATTTTTGTTACTTGAGAAAATCGGTGAGCCTTTATTTGCCAAAAGCAAACCCAGCCGCGAATACGATGCCATCCCCGATCATGAACATCAGGTTATTATTGCTGGCTTTGGGCGCGTCGGTCAGATTATCGGTCGTGTACTACGCATGCATAACATCGAATTTACCGCCATTGAACGCTCAGCGAATCGCGTCGATTTCGTGCGTAAATTTGGTAACCAAGTCTATTACGGCGACCCAAAAAACCCTGAGATATTGCGCGCGGCTGGTATTAAAAAAGCCCGTGTGTTTATTTTAGCCATCGATGATTTAGAGCGCTCTATCACCACGGCTCAATACTTACGTAAAAACTATCCAGACTTGATTGTCTTGGCACGGGCACGTGACCGTCAGCATTATTATCGATTGCGTGAGGTCGGTGTGCGTCATATTTGGCGTGAGACCTACTTATCATCCTTGGATATGTCGCGTGAGTCGCTACAACTGCTTGGCATCTCACCAGAAAAAGCGCGCGAGACGGTGCAAACTTTCCGCGATTACGACGATGACTTAATTGAACGTCAGCAAGCGATCTATGATGATGAAGCCAGCATGATTGAATCCGCACAATCAGCGATGGCAGAGCTAGAAAGCTTGTTTGATGAAGACATTGATAAAGCCCGAAAAATGGACTTAACGGATTTTTATGACGCGCTAAAAAGTAAAGCAACACCTGTTGATAAAAAGGACGACGTTGCAACTGACTCTAACACCTAAATATTTATATATTTTAAAGCGTGTTTGATGATTCACAAATAGTCAGTGTCATGGTTAAATCATCAAACATGCCCTAATCGGGCATACAGCTTGCTGGTGCCAGTTTCTTATTTAGTGAACTTGTACAGTTCCAACTATCGCTGTCTGGCACATGGTAAAAAACCAGTGTCTGCTGATTTAGATAGCGGATAGGGAACTGAACATTTTGTATGGTCGCAATGACTGCACAATCCGTTTCGACTACGCCAGCGGCCTCTTTATCGATATCAATTCGTATCTGCTGAGTGCCTGTATCAATAGGTAAATTCATTGGACATTGCCCTGTCTGTTGATAAATCAGTGCCACACGATTTTGTGCCGTTTTGGCTGTATCATACGCATCGAACAGTACTTCATTGGCTTTTGGCTTGGCAATAATTGGCAGAAACTGTATCTTAATGACCATTAAAGCAAAGGCAAAAATACCAAACCCCAATCCTAGCCCAAATAGACTGACCCCGCCTTCTCGGCGCAGATGCGCCTTTTGCGCTGCTTCATCACGCGGATAATCATCGATAGCATCCGCAATCTCACGTCGCGCCATGCGGTAATAATACGCATCCGTCCAACGCGCCACCATAAATGACCAAAATAACCAAATGATCGCGGCAATACCTATGCGTGTCGCCATCTGGTAAGCATCAGGGATAAAGGGCATTGCCAAAAATTCAAACGCAACCAATACCAGTGCCACATTAAGCTGAATAAACGACCAGCCTGCTACGCTATAGACAATCGCATCCATATAGCGTTTGCGATAGAGGAGCCAAGGAAACGTCACAAAAAATGCTGCCCAATGCCATTTTGGCGACAGATAACCTTGCGTATCGAACTGCTCAAAACGTTTCAGATAATAATGCTGGCTACGGTGACCGATAAACCATTTATCAAGTTGTGTACGCTTAGCAGGAGTCAGCTGTTCTTGATAAAAAGGGGGCGGCGAATCCGTCTCGATAAATAGCATAGATGACCCCTATTAACGATGAAGAAAAATTTAAATCCATTACTCACTTTATATGATAACGCCAAAACCGATGTGCAGAACAGTAAAACGACAGATAAATACCGCTAATTCAATGTAAAAGAGCGTCAAGGCAGCCGAATGGCAATCTATATGTGATACGTCAAACAAGGTCAACGCTTTCACTCTTTTATGCTGGATCAGCGATAACAATATTAAAAAAGGATTGTGCGTTCACAGCTGTATAGATTTAACTTATAATAAGCATACATCACCCATTTTATGAAGCCTTGTCAATCCTATGAGTCAACATCCTGATATTAATGATCACATCGATAGTACGAATACTACTGATGAGCAAAAAGTCCTCAGCACTAATACCGAAAGCAATACTGATATTGACATTGAATCCCGTATTAGTAATGAGAGTGAGCCTGAAGAAAGCAAACATCTACGTATCGTCAATACTTTTATGAAACGACGTACGCACATGAATAAAAATGCCGAACTGGCACTGACCGCGCCAGAATTTGCTGAGTATTTGGTCAATAACAGTTTCGGTGATGGCAATCTTGATGGTATTGACAATCTACGAACGCTATTCGCTGATAGCCCTAACGGTAGTGAAGCACCGCTTACCTTAGAGATCGGTTTTGGACTGGGTGATTCGTTCATTGAGATGGCAGCAGCAGAACCTAGCCGCAATTTCGTTGGTATCGAAGTGCACGAGCCAGGTATCGGTAAATGCGCCTATATGGCAGGTACTCAAAATTTGACTAATGTCAAAATCATCAACGGTGACGCCATCCAATTGCTCAAGCAACTACCAGAAAACCATATTGATCGCATCCAGCTTTACTTCCCTGACCCATGGCAAAAAAAGCGCCATCACAAACGCCGCTTCGTCAGTGCTGAACGCATGGCGATTGTGACTCGTAGTCTAAAGCAAGGCGGCTGGTTCCATACCGCAACCGACTGGGAGCATTATGCCTTCTGGATGGTTGAAGTATTAGACGGTTTTACTGGTTTAACCAATCAAGCAGGCACAGGTAACTTCACCGACCGCCCTGACTTTCGTCCAATGACCAAATTTGAGCGCCGCGGTATAAATAGTGGACATGGCGTTTGGGATTTAATCTATATTAAAGACTAGATTTGGGTCACTTATCTTCGATGACTTCTGCATAGCGGCTAAATTATTTAGCCGCTTTTTTGTGCTTGCAAATTATCTAATGACAATATTATTTGATTTTTTTCAGCTACAACCCTTAATAGACAAGCTATAAGTATTTTTATTAAAAATAATAAAATTTTTTTAATACGTGAAACATCGTCTATTTTCATAGAATTTTTAAATTAATAATGCTACATATAGGGGTAAAAAATATATTCCAGCACCACACTCACAGGTTACCTATCTACTCAAACATTGATAGTATAAGGGATTCATGAGTTCTCCCCATAAGCTGTGGATAACCCTGTGCATAAGTACGCACTTGACAACAATTTCCCTAGATAGCTCAAAGGATGAGGTAAAATCGTTCATTTTTTATACAATTTAAAAAACCTTCTAAATCAGTAAGTTAAATGATATTTCATAATACTGTAATTTATTTTCAATATATTTTTAAATTAAATTAATCCTCACTGATGTTTCACAAAAGCTAAATTTAGACGCTTTATTTGTTGTGGACAACTTTTAATGCTATTGACAAAGGGCAGCATTATCCTATCCAAAATTAGGATATATTCAGCAACTAGATTACACAAGTTATCACTTATATACAATGCGACAGTTAGTGTCGTTTAGCATCATTGAATCCTCTATATGCTCCTTGGTTTTTGTTATAATCATCTTATCTAATCAACCGCACTTTAGAAAACAGTTAAGGCTTAACGAGCATAATGTTACCTACAAATTACATCTGTTGGCGCTGATTATGAACTTAATTTTACTTTTATCGTTATTGGATTTTACTGTATAGTAGAGTGATATCCTATATTACTGTCTACACCATCGATACCCTAGCCCATTCATCCTAGATAGACATTGAACGAACGCTGCCTATTATTTAGATAGCCATCAGCACTATTGAGCCGTTAACCTTCATAGCTACAAACATTTTATTTATCATACCAAATTTATAGTTTTAACCAATGATTGAAGACAAGGAATCCAGTATGGACGACAATAAAGCCAAAGCCCTTAAAGCAGCACTCGGTCAAATCGAAAAGCAGTTTGGTAAGAATACCATCATGCATTTAGGTGACGACTCAGCTATTATGGATGTCGATGTAGTATCAACAGGTTCGTTGGGTCTGGACATTGCACTTGGCATTGGTGGTCTACCAAAAGGCCGTATCGTAGAGATTTATGGCCCAGAAAGCTCAGGTAAAACGACCATGACGCTACAGGCGATTGCAGAATGTCAAAAACAAGGCGGCACCTGCGCCTTTATTGATGCTGAGCATGCGCTTGACCCTGTTTATGCGCGCAAACTTGGTGTAAACACTGACGAGCTATTGCTGTCTCAGCCTGATAATGGTGAGCAAGCACTTGAAATAACCGACATGTTGGTGCGCTCTGGTGCTATCGATATGATTGTCATTGACTCAGTTGCTGCCTTGACGCCGCGCGCAGAGATTGAAGGCGAGATGGGCGACTCACATATGGGTCTGCAAGCACGTCTGATGAGCCAAGCCCTACGTAAAATCACTGGTAACGCCAAACGCTCTAACTGTATGGTGGTATTTATCAACCAAATTCGTATGAAAATTGGTGTGATGTTTGGTAGCCCTGAGACCACGACTGGTGGTAACGCGCTCAAATTCTACGCCTCAGTGCGTATGGATATCCGCCGTATTGGTGCAGTCAAAAACGGTGATGAAATCATCGGTAACCAAACCCGGGTCAAAGTCATCAAAAACAAAATGGCACCGCCTTTCCGCCAAGCAGAGTTTGAAATTACTTATGGTGAAGGTACCAACCACTTAGCCGAAGTGATTGACTTGGGTGTTGAAATTGGAGCCGTTGGCAAAGCAGGCTCTTGGTATAGTTATGGCGATGAAAAAATCGGTCAAGGTAAAGCCAATTCTGTGCTGTTCTTAAAAGAAAACCCTGCGATTGCGCAAGAAATCGAAGCTAAAATCCGTGAAGAAAAGCTTGGATCAAAGAAAGAGACCAAAGCCGAAGATAAAGCCAATGAAGCGTTGGTCTCTGACCCTGTACAATAACGGCGCAATTATTCACCGCTATTAATAATCATGACTTGTTATGAAAATTAAATTGTTATGAACATTAAAACCTTAGCTGAAATACTCGCTGAATCCGATGCCGATTCAGCGAGTAGTCCTACTATCAAATCAAAAAAACCGTCCAAATCTTCCAAACACTCTGAATCCTCCAAATTTTCTCAGCATTCCTATCAAGGCAATCCTAAAAAAACAACTAAGACGCGTAAGCATTCAACTTACTATCATGAAGTCCATTCATTATCTGACGATACTGACTTTTCAGTAGAATCCGTTGACGCACCCCCTTCTACCAATAAAAATCCTGCTAAAACCAAGAAACGTAAAAAGCGCTTTCATCCAGCGGCTAACTTTAGCCCTGAGCCTAGTGACGTGCCTGCTTATCAGCAACCAGAAGCGCAAAGTATCAAAGAGATGCTCGCTGAAGTTAAACAAAATATTCATGGTGAACCAGACGATAGTGCAGCTACTGATAATGAATTTAACAAAGAATCACAGTATACAACCGATGCTGCGATTACCAACACTTCTGTGCATAGCACAGTCGACAGTCAGATGGATAACCTACCCGCTGCTCTTAAAGCCTATTTGCGCACGCCTGAACAACGACAAGCAGAAATAGATGAGATCAAAGCCGAAAGTCGTTTACGTTGGTTAGCTTTTTATTATTTATCGCGCCGTGAGTACGGCAAGGCTGAGCTTAAGCAAAAGCTTATTGATAAGGAGCAAGCCCCAGATAAAATTGATGCGCTACTCGATGAATTTGAGGAAAAAGGCTACCAAAGTGATTATCGCACGACGCTCATGCTCATTCGTGAAAGTATCCGTAAAGGTCGGGGACGTGGGCGTATCAAGCAAGAGTTTTATCGTAAAAAAATTACCATGCCCAGTAATATCGATGAGTTAATCGATATGGCAAATGCAGAGTCAGAAGAGTTTAGGGAGTTTGTAGATGATAGTGCAGATAATCTGGTAGATGGTGTCGATTGGCTCAAACTGGCGGTCACAGCCCGCACTAAGAAGTACGGCGATGACATACCCACTGAACAAAAAGACAAAGCAAAGCAGCTACGGTTTTTGCAATATCGAGGCTTTCAGAGCGATATCTGTTTTGCCGCGCTCAATTATACATTAGACACATTAGATGAGCGCTTTTAACCCACCCTCACCTTTTTTTAAATACATCCATCTGTACATAAAACAATATGACTTGAGCGATCTATTAATAATAGCCGAGCACTTTCCACCAAATCAAACCAGCACCGATCCAAATAACTAAATTGACCACACTCATTATTGCGCCAATACTCCACCACTCTCTTAACGTCACATAGCCAGAGTTAAAAATGACTGGCGCAGTACCAGTTGCATAATGCGTAAGCGTCATCATGATATTGCCCGCTGCGGCTAAGATAAGCGCATATAACATCGGCGGTGCGCCCAAGCTTAAACCCACCGCATAAAATGCTGCAAATAGTGCAGTAATGTGAGCCGTGGTACTAGCAAAGAAGTAATGGATATATAAGTATACTAGGGTCAAAATAGTCACAGCACCGATCCAGCCAAGCCCAGTCGTGCCAATCATCGATTCGATATTGCCAGAGAACCAGCTTATCAGTCCAAGCTTATTAAGATAAGCGGCCATCATAATAAGGGCGCCAAACCAAATAATGGTATCCCATGCTGACTTCTCTTTTAAAATATCGTCCCAAGTCAGTACCCCAGTCAATATTAAGGTCGTCAAACCAATAAATGCTGTGGTGGTAGCATCAACGCTATATTGCTTACCTAACATCAATGCGGGAATATTCGCCCACAATAACAGCATCAGAGCAAATACTCCGAGCATGATTTTTTCTTGGCTACTTATTTTTCCCATTTCTGCTAAATTTTCCTTGGCAAAACCTTTTGCATCGGGCGTGATTTTAACATCAGGTGGATAAATTATATAAATGACTAACGGCATCACAAGCAGACATAGCATGCCAGGTACAAACATCGCCACTGCCCAAGTGGTCCATGACAGCTGAATATCACCGCCTGTGGCTTTATTCACTAAATCTACAACCAGAGGGTTGGGCGCAGTAGCCGTGATAAACATCCCAGAGGTAATAGGATTGGCGTGGTAGTTCACCATCGCCAAATAGCGACCAATTTTGTTTTGAGTGCCTTCTTCTGGCGTCGAATGAAAGCTTTGCGCGATAGACTTCATAATAGGATGAATAATACCGCCGCCACGTGCCGTATTAGAAGGCGTAATAGGTGCTATCATCAATTCAGCTGCAATCAAAGAATAAGCCACGCCGATGGTTTTTTTACCAAAAATAGAAATAAAATAATAGGCAATACGTCGACCCAAACCCGTTTTTATCAAGCCACGCGATATCATGACTGCAATACCAATTAGCCAAATCAACGGACTTGAGTAGCTTGATAATGCATCACTAATGGCTTGTGCTGGGCTATCACTAGTCACGCCTGTAAGTGCGACTAGGGTGACTGCAATGATAGCAATGGCACCAATGGGTAATACTTTGCCGATGATGGCGACAATAGTGGCGATGAATAACGCCAGCATGTGCCATGCTTCAGGCGTAACGCCAGTAGGCACTGGTATCACAAACCAAATGATCAAGCCGACCAAAATGGCAACCGCTGCTTGAATAGGCTTAAATGGCATGATTAACTATCCTTATAAATGCTTATACCATCACGCAGTCATATTATATAAAGGATCATCAAAGTAGCCACTGCGACAAAAGACTCAATGAATCATATGACCATCTTATAAGATTTATAGAATTATTTTTCTATTATTCACCATTTTTAACATATCTATTTAGAATAAAGAGTAAATATTCAGTAATTGAGTACCAATAGTAGGGTTAAACTAACAGCCATAAAAAAGAGCACGTTGGATAACGTACTCTTTTTCATAGTATTAACTTTGTGGCATTAACGATTGCGACTTTCTTTAAAAAATAAATTTATTTTAGCGCACCTAGTCGACTAGATAGTTGATTAATGATTTGATCAATCTCTTCATTGGCTTCAGATTCATTATCCAAATTGCCACTTGGTGTCAGCTGATTCATTACTTCTGGCAGCAATTCAGCAAGACCTTGACGGACTTCTAAGTCATTAGCACCAGTATGTGCTGCAACCTGCTGAATCTCATTTTCATCGAACAACTGACTGATATCATTTGGATCAAGGTTGTCATTGTCTTGCTGGTTACTCATCCAAGAACGGGCTTGGTTTTCATAACCCATACCTGTGATTTTCGATAATGCACCACTCAAGCCGCCATTGCGTTTGATCCAGCTTAGTACCATTGGCATAAGTGCAGCGATTAGCATACCTTTACCACCGAATCCGCCTTTGGTACGCTGACCACCCAATACGCTGCCTAAAATATCGCCCAGACCACCAGCATTAGAATTGACACCGCCACGTTGATTGCCACCAGTGAGTCCACCGCCTGTTAACCCACCGAGAATATCATCTAAGCCAAAACCATTGTCTGGCTGACGATCATACTGGCGTGGATTGTAGCCTCCAGTTTGACTACCACCGCCTAGCACGCTACCCAATATATCCCCAAGACCACCTGTACGACGTGGATCAATGCGTTGATTTACAGGATTACGCTGTGCATCTTCAGGATCCATCGCACGACGGGCCACCTGACTAACCAAATTCCCTAATAAGCTCATTCTCGATTCCTTTTTGTCATATTATTTATTATCTATAAACCGCTAAAAACTTCGCTGCTAATTTAATATATTAAGCAACAGCGTGATTTACTTATGCGATTCACAATTCTCTTGCAATATAACAAATCTCTTTCGCTATCCAGATAGGTGTTTTGTTATGACATGTAGGCGTTCGTAAATTCGTGGAAAAAACCTCTCATGGGAAACTATAAAAAAATACTTCCTTAACTCGTATTTTCGGCGTTTATGTTAGGCATATTGAACATTCAACCATGGTACTAATAAGCACTATTTATAAGTATTCAATACAATCTAGCCAAAACATTCAACTCTCGCCATTGTTCAGGGCTCACTTGATCTCGAAAGATGGTCACTGATAAAGAGCGCTGATAAGGCTCTATAACATTGAATTCAAAGCTTATCGCCCATCGATATCCAGAGACAGCGATTAATTGTGCCTGCCATAGCTCATCACCGCGACCCGTACGGAGCAGTAGCTGCCAATGTTGATCAACACGATAGCTAAGTGGTGGCTGGCTAAGGTGCAGCAGTATGGGTCGTGATAATGTCAAATAAATAATCACCACGGCGGTAACGATTAAAATAAGCACATATTGCCATAACAATAAAGAAGCAAGCCACGCCAGTACAACCATGACGGCGGTCAACCCACTATAAAGTAGCAAACGCAAATAGCTGGCAGGACGAATAGCCGTATCAATACGCAACGAATTTGCCAAGGTCATATTTTATCACCAAAAAAAACGGCAGACCATTATGTTACTTAGACCCAGCTATGCCAGCTCTGAACAACCATTTTTTATATCTAAATCAGTCTTTAAGTCAAATCTTTGGTATGACGCCATGTTTTAATTTTATTGACTAACGCCCATATCTCTTCATTTTCTGGACGATTTTGATTGGTGAAATAATCCAACAAATCAGGGTCTTCATGAGTCAGCATTTCTGCAAACGTCTCTTGTTCAGCAGGCTCTGCCGTTAAGTAAATCTCTTTGACATAAAGGTCAATATAAAAGTCTAACTCTTTTAATCCGCGGCGTGCTTGATAGATAATGCGGCGCTGTTCATTGGTTGGTTCTGGCTGAATCGGGGTGGTCATAAAAGTACTCTCATTATTTTAAATTGGGATTAAGGATAATTATGCGCAGATAACTGACGCCACAAGGCGACCGCTTGCTGCATCATCGCCACATTATGGGTGCGTATAATGCCAGCACCTTGCTGTAGGGCAAAGATACTAGCTGCCGTACCTACCACATCACGATCTACCGCGTTAGTAGTAGCAACGACTTCGACGCCACTCTTACTCAATACTTCCGCTAAAAAACGCTTGCGTGAAATGCCAAACATCATCGGTAAACCAAGCGCTTGTAGCCTGCCAAGCTGGCTTAATAGTGCACAATGATGCTCATAATTTTTAGCAAAACCAAAGCCTGGATCGATAATAATTTTCTCACGCTTAACACCAATTCCTGTTACTTCGTCAATACGCGATAATAGCTCAGCCCTTACGTCACTAATGATGTCGTCATATTGTGCCAAATTATTCATCGTTGTTGGCTCACCGCGCATGTGCATCAGCATGATGGGTATATCAAGCTCAGCCGCTAGTACTGCTGCACCCTCGCGTTTGAGTGCGCGTACATCATTCCAAATATCAGCACCAGCGTCAAAAGCCGCTTTCATAACCTCTGGATTACTGGTATCAATGGATAGCCAAATATCCTCCCCGCATTGCTGCCTAATGGCTCGAACCACTGGCACAACACGTTGCATCTCTTCAGAAGTGCCCACAGCATCCGCATTGGGGCGAGTAGACTCACCGCCAATGTCGATAATAGTCGCACCTTCTTCTATCATTTGCTGACAATGCGCAATAGCCTTATCTATCACATTGAACTGTCCACCGTCTGAAAACGAATCGGGTGTGACATTAAGAATACCCATAATATGAGGCTGCGATAGATCTAGTGTTTTATCACGACTTGATATCTTATAGCTGGGTAAGGGCTGAAATAAGGACATAACCAAATTATCTCTCATCAAAACATTCTAATTATTGCAGACTGCTTGTTATGCACTGTGCTTGTTATGCGCTGTGCTCATGATACCAGTAAACTCTATTTTGTACTAAACCCTTCACGAAATATGGACAACAAAAAAAGCCCTTTATGATAAAGGGCTTCTCCTATTGGATATGAATCAACTGACAACTACATCGCTGGTAACGGTGGCGGTGTTGAGTTGGTTGTTTTAATATCATTTTTCGATAAGTTGACTTCATTGTGCTGATAAACTCTAGGTGGACGAGGGTCTTCACCTGCTAAGATATCTTGCAACTGATCACGGTCAATCGTTTCCCACTTCATTAGAGCATCTACCATCGCATGCATTTTTTCTTGATTGCCTTCAATCAATTCGCGCGCGATATCATATTGCTCCTCTAACATACGGCGAACTTCTTCATCGACCTTTTGCTGCGTGGCTTCTGAAATCGTACGACTGCTAGAGCCAAAATAGCCTTGCGAGCTGTCTTCGTCTTCATAAACCATAATACCAAGTGCGTCAGACATACCGTACTTCGTCACCATGGCGCGAGCCATCTTGGTTGCACGTTCGAAGTCGTTAGAAGCACCCGTCGACATTTGATTGATAAAGACTTCTTCAGCGATACGACCGCCGAATAAGATAGCAATATCGCTCAGCATTTTTGATTTATACATACTGGTTTGGTCATGCTCTGGCAACTGCCAAGTAACCCCAAGCGCAAAACCACGCGGCATGATCGTTACTTTATGCACAGGATCGGTACCTGGTAGTAGCTCAGCGACTAAGGCATGACCTGCTTCATGATAAGCGGTCGCACGGCGCTCCTCTTCACGGATGACCATTGATTTACGCTCAGGACCCATATATAGCTTGTCTTTTGCATCTTCAAAGTCATTCATATCAACGCTGGTCTTGTTGCGACGTGCTGCAAACAATGCCGCTTCGTTGACAAGGTTGGCCAGCTGCGCACCACTGAAACCTGGTGTACCGCGAGCCAATGCATTGGCATCCACACCGATAGTATTCGGCAGCTTTCTCAAATGCACTTTAAGAATTTGTTCACGGCCTTTGATATCTGGCAAGCCCACTTGTACCTGACGGTCAAAACGACCTGGACGCAATAGCGCTTTATCAAGCACATCCGCACGGTTGGTCGCGGCAATGACGATTACGCCTTCATTGCCTTCAAAACCATCCATTTCGACCAATAATTGGTTCAGTGTCTGCTCACGCTCATCATTACCGCCACCCATACCAGAGCCACGATGACGACCGACCGCATCAATTTCATCAATAAAGATGATACAAGGCGCGCTCTTTTTAGCCTGTTCGAACATATCGCGTACACGTGAGGCACCGACACCGACAAACATTTCAACAAAATCAGAACCTGAGATTGAGAAGAATGGCACTTTAGCTTCACCAGCAATGGCTCTTGCTAGTAGCGTCTTACCAGTACCTGGAGGGCCTACCATTAAGATACCACGTGGAATCGTCGCACCAAGCTTGGTAAATTTATCAGGGTCGCGTAAAAACTCGACCACTTCAACCACTTCTTCTTTGGCCTCTTCACAACCAGCCACATCTTCAAAGTTCACCTTGATTTGGTCTTCAGTCAGCATTTTAGCTTTTGACTTACCAAAGCTCATAGGGCCGCCGCCCTTACCGCCAGCGCCGCCTTGCATGTTACGCATGAAGAATAAAAACAGACCAATAATCAATAGAATTGGGAAACTGGCTATCAGTAATTGCATCAAGACGCTTTGGCGTTTTGGGGCAGTCCCTTGGACTTCGACTTGGTTCTCACGCAGCAATGGCATGAGCTCATCATCTGACACAGCTGGTCTAATGGTCTCAAATGATGAACCATTTTTCTTTTCGCCGGTGATTTGCTCGCCATCGATTTCAACGCTGGCTACTTGGTTTTCTGACACGGCGGTCACAAACTCAGAGTAGTTAAGGCTATCCGGCTCGGATGATTGGTCAAAGCCGCTAAACACCAGCACCAAAACGCCGATTACCACCAGCCACAATAAGGTATTTTTTACCATGTCGCTCACTAGTTATTCCCATCCCTTACTTATTGGTGTGTTTATTAAACACGTGACGTCTATAAACGTATCGCTCATTTTTTAGTAAATATATTCATAGCCAAAATTTATAAGTCAGACTCATACAACTCAAATGCTGCATGGGGACTGTTTTCACAAGTTATAAATATCAATGACCTATATATCTATCGTAGATGAGCACATCAGGCGCTTATTGTCAGACGACTTTGCCTAAAACATATGCTTGAAACAAAGTTAATATACCATGATATGTGGTGCTAACCTGCATAATTCAAGCAGGTTTCGCTATTATTCAGTTAACGATTGTAGCGAGTTCAATACGCTCATGAGACTATGTTATGGTGACACATTATCTCGCTTACAATGGCTGTGAAATAACGACGTTATGATTATTTAATCGCTATCCAAAACATCTCTTTTGACCGTGGTCGTGACGCACCTGGTTTAATACTACGGATTTTACTAAAATCCTGCTGCATCTGCTTGCGTAATTCTTGTGTGCCTTCACCTTGAAACACTTTCATAATAAGTGCGCCACCTTCTGGTAAGGTTGCAAGCGCGAAGTCCACTGCCAGCTCGCATAAATACATCATACGTGGCTGATCGATTGCGCTGTTTCCTGCCGTATTTGGTGCCATATCGGACAGCACTACATCGACCTGTCTATCCCCAACCTCCGCCATGATCGCATCAAACACTTCTGCTTCGCGAAAGTCGCCTTGAATAAAGGTCACATCAGGCAATGTATCCATCGGCAGAATATCAGAAGCAATCAAAATGCCTTTTTCGCCTACTAGCTGACCTGCCACTTGAGACCAACTGCCTGGAGCACTGCCCAAATCTACAACCGTCATGCCTTTTTTAATAATATTGGTCTTTTCATTAATTTCTAATAACTTATAGGCGGCACGGGCACGATAGCCATCTTTTTGCGCTTTTTGCACATAATGATCGTCAATATGCTCTTTCATCCAAGCGCTACTACTCTTTGACAGTTTTTTATTTTCGATACGCGTGGCCAAAATACCTGCTCCTATTGCTTTGCAAAATATTCATACATATTACTGAAGTAGCTAAAAGATTTATGAAGCACTTTCGATATGGTTTAAATTCATTCGAATATGCTTTCAATCAAGATTTTTCTACATTTGCAGTCTTAAACTGACTAAATTCTATTGGTTAAAACACTGATTTATCAGACAGTAGCGTTTATAATGTGCCCAAATATTCAGTTTAACATTTTCATCACGTAAAATCGTGCAAAATCCTGCTGATCTCATGCAAGATGACCACAGATTATCTATAATGGTCGTCAACTGCTCTTAATAGCACTGTCTTTTATTTTTACCAACACCTAGGAATTCTATGCAACTCGATAACGCTACCATCAAACGCCTAAGAGGCATTGGTCACGACCTCAAACCTATCGTCATGATTGGCAACAAAGGTATTACCCCAACCATTACTGAAGAGATTGATCGCGCGCTATCAGATCATGAGCTTATCAAAGTAAAACTGCCTGCTGGCACAAAAGAAGAGCGCGATGTCATCGGTGCGGAACTTGCCAAAGCGGCTAACGCGTCTTTGGTTCATTCTATTGGCCGTATGGCATTATTACTACGTAAAAATCCAAACGCCAACCCAAAATTGTCTAACTTAGCGCGTCATGCATAATAATATGTGATGACCAGCTGGTTTGAGTGATGTGATGCATATCAACTCAAATCATAGCCAAATGGTGACGATAAATGTAAAAGCCGCGATGCATCTTGCTCGCGGCTTTTATGTTGTCTGCTCGTTTTAAATTTACTTAGCGTGTAATATTAGCTCGCTTAGTCGGTACAATTTTTCTTATGGTTACTTCTATATTTTCATTGTCGGGTCTTAAACTATGAATCAATCATTCAATCTCTATGTGGCCACCGAAACCATAGTAAACGATGCGCAGCAACTGGGTGTAACAGTGGATGAGTTGCAGCGCATCTGTATAAATGTGCGTGCTCAGATTATTCGACAGCCATCACTCCACTTACAGCTAACCTATCAACTCACCCTGCCCAGCCAAATACTAGCAAAGCAGCTAAACTGGTCAATGTGGCAGCAAGCGCAAGTAAGATTCGATGATTACTTGTGGGAAGAGACTTGCCTTGAGTGTTTTATCACTGGTCGTCTGATAAATGATGAAAATCTAACGGATGCTCAAAAGGCAACACCCTATATCGAGATTAATGCCAATCCAGACGGTCGTTACGCGCTATATCAATTTGAGAGCTATCGTAATCCTGCCACCTTACCGCCAACACCCTTATATGCAGCTGATGGACAAGCGCGCGCGTCTATTAATTGGATAAATAATGTAAAGCCAACATTAAGGTACGTGGAGAATCCTTTATTTAATGACCCATCAGTCGCAAATAGACCTCATCATTATGAGCGCAGCTTTAATGTACCACTAATCCAACGACCTAATAAGCAGTACGTCATCGCAAATACTGTGATTGAGCAGATACACCCTTGCGTTATTTTATGGTTTGGTGAGATTGCTTTATATTTTGCCCCAAACCACGCCTCCCCGCCTGACTTTCACAATCGTAGCCACTGGTCGAGATTTGAGCTTTAACTCTACTTTTAACTTAAGCATCACAACTCCAAGCGCAAAAAAAAACAGCAACGCTATAAAGAGCATTACTGGATTTGGAGAAAACTTTTAACTTAGGTTACATCTAACTGGCTATTATTTGTCAGCCATCGCGAGGTAAATACCACGGTCTGATGCATCATCGACATATTGCGAATCACGCCATGTCGTATAGCTGTAAGTGCCACTGTATGGGCTAATGCTGTTTTGGCGGAAATCAGATACCCAATCGTTACCATCAAAGATCTGGATATGACCATGTGGACGGTTTGACGTACGATTATAGACAACGACGTCACCCACTTGTGGCTGCATATCATTACTGATCTTGGTAAAACCTGCTTGAGCAAGTGTGCCGCGAGAGGCATACTGATAAGCTGAAGGGTTAGGCGTAAATTCGTAACCTGCTGATTGTAGCGCTTTACGTACATAGCGAGCACAGTAGCCAGAGCTTCTAGATAATGCTACTCGCGATGCACTTGCCGCTGCAATCGCAGGAGCAGAATTGCGATCAGGAGCGCGGCTTGATTGCTGCTGACGCTGCTCATAAGACAAACGGCTGGTAAGCGAAGCAAGTTGATATTCTTTTTGCTTGGCATGCGCACTTAAATTATCAATGGCTTGACTGATCTCATCATTGCTATATACATGAGCACCACTGTTAGTGCTATAGATATTGCGGCTAGAACCGTAGTTCGCAGAAGCAGAGATGTTAGTGATGGTATGACTCAAGGTATTATTTGGTTGAAAGGTTGTTTCGACAGCACCACTTGTCTGTGCTATACCCATTCCCAATACTGACAAAATTAATAAAGCTTGTTTCATAAATTTACTACCTATTGTTAATACAAAACCGCTCGTCATCCGTGACAAAGCATCAATTAGTTTAGAGGAGATGATCATTACAAAACATGATAAAATCCTTGTTAAAACAGCCCGCTATTTCTTCTGTAGTGACTAATGCTGGTATTATCAGTTAATACCATATTCCGCTTAGTTCACTGTCTCGCAAATCGTTCAGTATCAATTGCCTTTAGCATGTCAATTATGAATATCGATTTTGTCACCTATTAGATGAGTCATCACGATGTCAAAAAAACAGCCAAATCGGCTTGCCCAACTTATCGACCATCAAGCTTTTGCTGGTAGCGCACTACCCCGAACGCTTGCTGACAATATGCGGCTATACATAGAAGCAACCAACGAGGTAAAAGAGCTATTGGTAGATTGTCTACCTGAAGAAATTCTTAATACCTGTTGGGTCGTAGGCCTCACCTCCGAGCAATTAATACTCAGTGTGGGCTCAATGACTGCTGCCAATCATATTCGCTATTTGCAGAGCGCTTATTTGCAAGTCTTAACAGAGCAGTCAATTACATTTAAACAACTCAAGCAAATTCGCGTCGTCGTCGCTAAAAATTCAGCTGATAATCATTCATCTAAACAACTATCAGCAGTATCAGCAACTTTGTCAAAATCTAGTAAAGCCAATGAAAATCAGGCGCTTAGCCAAAACACAAAGCGGACTATATCACAGGCCGCAGAGCATGTCACCACTGATGAAAATCTCAAAAAAGCACTTTTACGTCTGGCAAATCATTGAAATTATTAATGTTACTATGTAAAGTTGTGTAAACAAAACCGTAAAAATCAGCTGATAACGCTGCGATTTTGTAATGGTGCAAACAAAAAAAATCACCTGCTAGCTCCGTTCACATTATGAACGTCACCAACAGATGATTGAAAAACTATCCACAGCTTTGATATTCTCTACTCTAGAGCAGAATTGTTAAAATAATCTAAACAATACATTCAAAAAAACGAATATTATTAGAATGTAATTACAGCCGGATTATGTAATATTGCGTAAATGTTTCGATACTTCGTGTATATTCCTGTATTCATCCTTCAACAGTCAAACCTTCGAGAGGTAAATACTGAATTGGACAGGTTACATTGTCATCAAAAGTTACAATTTCAAAATTATTATGATCAGATAGTATCTCACGTACCAATAAATTGTTTAATGCGTGACCAGATTTATAAGCATTAAAGCGACCCAAAATCGGATAGCCAATCAAATATAAATCACCTAAAGCATCCAAAATTTTATGGCGAACGAACTCATCATTAAAACGCAGACCTTCTTCGTTAAGAATATTTGCCTCATCAATAACAATAGCATTATCCATACTGCCTCCTAACGCCAAATTATTCTGACGTAAGGCTTCTATGTCTCGTAAAAATCCAAAAGTACGGGCTGAACTCAATTGCTCAATGAAGTTTTGCGTCGAAAACTGCAGCTGTGCATGCTGAAAATCTTTGTCGATAGCAGGATGATCAAAATCAATCTCAAAATTTAGCTCAAACCCTTCATAAGGACGCAGTTCTGCCCATTTATCGTCTACTTTTACTCTTACAGGTCTGACGATTTTTATAAACTTCTTTAAAGCGTCTTGCTCGCAGAATCCTGCGTCAAGCAGCAACGCTACAAAAGGAGCGGCACTACCATCCATAATCGGTATCTCTGAGGCCGACACACGGATTAAAAGGTTATCCACGCCAAGTCCTGCAATGGCACTAAGCAAATGCTCGACCGTCCCCACACGTGTGCCACCAAACACTAGGTTTGACGACATCATAGTATCTTGTACTAAAAAAGCACTGGCTGGAATCGGCTGGCTGCCTTCGATATCAGAACGCTCGAAAACAATACCCGTATCAATAGGTTGCGGATGAAACTCTAAGTCAACAGGCTGACCACTATGGAGACCAATACCTGTAACAGCAATCGCAGTTTTTATGGTTCTTTGGTTCATGGCTGTCTTCTCACATATTTTGTTACAATTGCCATAGTGTATCATTACCCGCCCCTAGTTCGCCATAGTTAAAACTTGCTAATTTCCTTATCTCCTTGATTGATAACACTTATCGTCAATAAATTTTGATGGTTTTCATGTCTCATTGATCACACTGCCTCTGTTAACACAGGGAAATAACAGCCAAATGTTACAATCATAAATTGTTTTATACGCCTATTTATTAATGATGATTTTCGCATCGAGAGGCGATTCTTATAAATAGAGCGCGCTCATAGCTGAATCAGTTTGCTAATATATGGACATTTTCTATAGGCACAAAAAAGCCAGCAACTTAGTACTGGCTTTTTTTGGATCTAAAAATCTGAAAATATTATTTATTTTGTTGACGTTTTAGATAGTCTTGAATGCTATTGGTTTTGGTTTTCGCCTGCTCTTGAGGCGCACTTGAGCGAGTAGCACTAGCCGTTTCTTGATACATCTGAGCTTGCGATTGCTTCTGGCTGTTTAAAGCACTGGTATGCACGTTAGGGTCAACAGGCTGAGTGCTATTGACAGAAGGAACTGGTGCCTCGACTACTTCTGGCTCTTGCCCAGCGTTTTCATCTAACGTCAGACCCGTTGCAATAACAGTGACATGTAAGTCATCACCCATTTTTTCATCAATCACTGAACCATAGAAAATATGTGCATCGTCAATATCTGTAATTTCTTCGACAATAACACTGATTTTGCTCATCTCATCTAATGAGAGTGATTCAGAAGAAATTACGTTAACCAACAGACCTTTTGCATTTTCTAAACGCAAGTCATCAAGTAATGGTGATCTGATGGCTTTCTCAGTTGCTTGACGCGCACGATCATCGCCGCTAGCACGGCCGATACCCATCATTGCATGGCCTTTGGCAGTCATAGCAGTGCGGATATCGTTAAAGTCGATATTGATCATACCTTCACTAGCAATAGTTTCAGCAATACCTTGAACTGCATGTAATAACACATCGTCCGCTTTTTTAAAAGCATCCTGCATAGAGATATTGCCATAGACACTCATCAACTTATCATTCGGAATCGTAATGATAGAATCAACGAAATTAGTCAATTGCTCAATACCAGCTTTAGCAGCCTTGATACGTTTGCCACCTTCAAACTTAAATGGCGTAGTCACGACGGCAACTGTCAACACTTCCATTTCTTTAGCAATACGAGCAACCACAGGCGCTGCACCCGTACCCGTACCACCGCCCATACCAGCAGTAATGAACACCATGTCTGAATGTTCGAGTAATGCACGGATGGCTTCTTCTTCGCTCTCTGCTGCTTCACGCCCAACTTCTGGGTTCGCCCCTGCGCCCAAACCGCGATTCGTTTTTGCGCCAAGTTGTAATTTATGCGGTGCAGTTAAACGATCAAGCGCTTGTTTATCCGTATTAGCACAGACGAACGTTACACCTCTAATCCCTTGTTGTACCATATGTTCAACCGCATTACCGCCACCACCACCAACACCGAATACAGTGAAGCTTGCTTGGCCGTTATTTTGAGGCTGGTTATCATCTGGCATGGTGTATTTTGACATAAAAAGGTTTCTCCAGTTGCAGATAGCGTGATGGTCGATACTTGGTAACACACTTATATGGCGCGCTATCGACTTACTATATATAATTGTATTTAAATAAAACAGGGCAATGGCTTAGATAATTGTGCTAGCCAAAATATGCCAGTATGGTACAGGGTGTTACTTTTCGTATTCTTGCCTATTATATAGCTGCATACTCTTATGCTGCTTAATATAAGTATGTTTTGCTAACAGATTATAATATCTTTTTGAGTACACTAGCAAAACGCTGCCCTGCACTTTGAAAAACACCAGTGACTCGATTTTTTTGAATCGCTTCAGGCTCGCTTTTTTCACTACGGCGAAACTGCTCGCTTTGACTATATAATAGTGTACCAAATGCCGTTTGATAAGCACGATCATTCACTTGACTGTTTAGCTGCTTAAATGACTCATCATTATCAAAATGATTATGAGCACTAATAGCAGGATGAGTGTTGGTTAATACTACGGGCATTTTGAGCAATTTTTTGGTAAAGGGTATCATACCTTTAATCGCTGTACCGCCACCTGTGAGTACGATACCTTTGTCGATATAGCCGATGAGATCAGCCTCATGCAATTGACGAGCAACTTCCGTAAATATCTGCACATAGCGCGCCTCTATAATGCGGGCTAGATTATAGATACCAATATTAATCTCGTCACCTGTTCCTTGCGGTTTAAAGATAAAGAACGAGCTAGGATCGACACTATTGACATCGACAGTACCATGGGTTTTTTTCAGCTTTTCAGCTTCAATCATGGAGATACCAAAATCAGCTGAGATATCCATCGTCACTTCGTGGCTGCCTGTCGCGATGCAATGGGTAAATATGAGCTTGTTTTCTTTATAAACGCAAATACTGGTCGTACTAGCACCAATATCTACCAAACAGACCCCTTGCTGGCGCTCGTCACTCATCAAACTATATTCAGCACTCGTCACTGCATCAAATACAATGTGGTCAATACCAACATCACAGCTTTGCAGTAATTTTTGGATATTCTGACGACTAGCAACGGGCATCATCATCATGTGGTACATCACAGTAATATTATGCGCCATCATTTCGATCGCATCATCCACCATGAAATCTTGATCATCAACATAGATACCCTGCTGACAGCAATGCATTAGATAATAGTCTGAAGATAGATCGCGTGACTTGGCATTAGACAACGCCTGCACCATATCTTTGGCACGTACCGCCTCATCTTCTACACGTACCTCGCCTGCACTATTTTTGCTCGATAATTCCGGTGTCGCTAAGGTCAACCACACACTGTGCACGCGGCAATTGGCAGTATCTTCTGCTTCTTGAATGGCTTGTTTAATAGCACCTTGTAGACGTTCACGGTGTTTTATTTGACCTTGGTAAAAATCGCTATTTTTGACTTGTCCCACGCCCAGAATACGGATGTCTTTTGCAGAGACAACGTTACCAATGACGACATAGACTGCCGTGGCACTTAGATGGACAACAACCAGATTTTCAGTATTTTTCATGGTACCAGACAAATTATCGCTAAACAGGAGACCAAATGACGTCTCCATTAGATCATTAAAAAAAGCGTTATCAACACGCTATGATGTTGTATATTCTGTGCTACAAACTATCAAAATAGCTCAAACTAAAATGCTAACCAGTTTTTGTTTATGCTATCTATTGTTATTTTGCTTCATCAATTTTTGGCTGTGCCATATCCCAAGCAATGGTAAAACCATTTTTATAGCGCAAATCTACAGACTGTATTTCGCCTCGACGCTCACTTAACTGATTGCCGAGCAGCTGACTTAAACTCAGCAGCTTTTGCGCAGTATTCTCGTTATCAACAATCACACGCAGTCCATTGTCAAAACGAATCAGCCAAGTCATTCTTGGTGACAGAATAATATCTTCGACTTGCATACCAAGTGGCGCATACCAGTCGTTAACTTGCTGCATCTGCTGCATGATAACTGGGGCTTGCGTTATCTCACCTTGTAAGGTGGCGAAGCGTTCTTGCGTCAGATCTTTACTATCAGCAGGGACAAAAACCGCACCTTTTGCATCCACCAAACGCTCTGTACCAAAATTAGCAACCGCTTGCTTAGGTAATGCAGTAACGACTATGCCCCGTTGCCAATCACGAGAAATACTGACCTGATCAACCCAAGCCAGACCCGTCGTAATATCTCTTAACGCTTGCAAATCAGAGGTAAAAAAGCTGCTTACCTTTTGTTGATTCATAACCTGTTGCAATGCGCGATACTGGGTAACTGTTAAACCCTGATTATTCACATGGATAGAAGCTGGCGGTGCATCACGCAACGATTTTCCACCCATTATCAATATCAGTACGAGCAACCCTAGTACCAATACCATAAAAAAATATTTGAGCGAAGTCGGTACTTGGAACTTAGAGTTTGGGCGACGGGTTTTATCACTCATCAAGTCAGTTACCTCGTTGACAGTTTGAGCCATAACGACCTTTGTCCCTATATTTGCATAAAACTGATCATGCTATTTATAAATGTAACTCTGCATATTTTTGCAGAAGCCTATTAAGTTGACATATTATCAAAATATTTTACTAAAACGATTTATAGGATGACATTATGCTCATTTAAACGTAATGCTCATTTAAACGTAACATTTTTCTTAATTTATGAATAACTTATGGGCTAAATTCATAGAAAACAGAAATATCACTAAAACAGACCTATAATTACAATATTAACGTATTTTATGGTTAAACAATAGCTTAACCCCTACTAGTGACAACGAATTTACACAAGTTTACATGACGCTGTGGTATAGCAGCTCTAGTGATACATTAACCCGTTCTAGTCTAGTAGTATTCTCAGGCTATAAGAAAAATTTAACTCTAATCATTCATAAGTTTTATCACTGGTTTATTAAGACAGCCTATTAATGACAACTGCCTTAATAAATATCAATAGCATTATGAACAATACTAAAAAATGAGCAATGTTAAAAAGTAGCATTGCTAAATCACTGTTTAAGCAATAACTGCTATACCAGTCACTCTAATGTCTGCGCTAAAATATGCCAGCACAATGCATCAAAGTCCATGCCTTGAGCCTTGGCTGCCATCGGAACCAAGCTATGGCTGGTCATGCCTGGCACTGTATTGATTTCAAGCAACCAGAAGTTGCCTGCTTCATCTTGCATAGCATCGATGCGTCCCCAGCCTTTGGCATCAACGGCACGGAACGCTGCAAGGCTCAGATCTTGTAAATGCTTTTCGTCAGCAGCGCTCAGACCACAGGGAATATAGTAACTGGTATCATTACGATTATACTTGGCTTCAAAATCGTAGAAGTTGGTAATATCAGCAGGTTCAAGACGAATGACTGGATAAGATTCATCGTCGATAATGACGATTGTAAACTCGCGACCAGTAATCCAGCGCTCAGCCATAACTGCATCACCGCACTGTACCGCCGTTGCATAAGCCGCTGGCAACTCGTCAAGATTGTTGACCTTAGTCATACCAATACTGGAGCCTTCATGAACGGGCTTGATAATAAGTGGTAGACCTAGCATGTTGACCACTTGCTGCCAGTCAGTTTCAGCTGTTAACAATGAAAATGGCGCGGTTGCTAACCCACAACCCTGCCACAATTGCTTGGTACGAACCTTATCCATACCCAGCGCTGATGCCAGAATGCCTGAACCCGTCTGCGGAATATCAAACCATTGCAGCACACCTTGCAACAAACCATCTTCGCCGCCGCGACCATGCAACACGTTGAACACACGGTCATACTCACGTAGCTCTGTGATGTCTTGATGCTTAGGATCGAAATGAGTGGCATCAACGCCTTGGTTTTGTAGCGCCTGCAATACGGCAGCACCACTGTCTAATGACACGCTGCGTTCATTGCTACTGCCGCCGTAGACAACCGCCACTTTACCAAACTGTCTGGCATCTTTTGCATCACTGGTCGTCGTGTTTAGAGTGGCATCATTGCTCTCTAAATTATCTGAATTTTGAGTGCTGGTATTTTCTTTAGTATCAGTCGTCATGAAGATCGTTCCTAGAATTTTTTAGCTTACTTAATGTAAAGGTTATTGGCAGCCAAGTCGACAGCGATCTGCCCTACATTACCTGCACCTTGAGTAATGAGCATGTCATTGGCTTTTAATAAACGCTGCATGACAGGAGCTAAATTGTCCTTGTCAATAATCGTCGGTTCAACTTCACCGCGCAACCGAATACTACGCGCCAATGACTTGGTATCAGCACCAGTAATTGGGCTTTCACCTGCTGAATAGACGTCTAATAATAATAATTCATCAACGCTGGAGAGTACTTCGACAAAATCATCGAAGCAATCGCGGGTACGACTATAACGGTGCGGCTGAAACATCATTACCAAACGACGTTCAGGGAAGCTTTGACGTGCCGCTTTAATGGTGGCATCGACTTCTTTTGGGTGATGACCATAATCGTCAATCAATAAAACATTACCATCATCAAGACTGACAGAAGCATGCTGCTCAAAACGGCGACCAACGCCTTCAAATTTTTGCAGAGCGCGTTTGATCGCTTCGTCATCCACCCCTTCATCAGTCGCCATGGTAATAGCAGCAAGTGCATTGTAAACGTTGTGAGTACCAGGAATATTGAGAGTCAAACGTAAAGGTTCACGGTCACGGCGCAGTACCGTGAAGTGAGTTTTAGTACCTTCCGTTACCAAGTCGATGGCTTGAACGTCGTTAAAAGGCTCAAGTCCAAAGGTCAGTACGGGACGACCAATATCATCAATCATGGCATACAATTCTGGGTCGTCACCGCAGACCACCGCCAAACCATAGAATGGCATGTTTTGTAAAAACTGAATATAAGCGGCTTTTAATTTATCAAAACTATTCTCATACGTTTCCATATGGTCTTGATCGATATTGGTGACAATCGCGGCCATCGGATGTAACGATAAAAACGATGCATCAGACTCATCGGCTTCTGCCACTAAGAAACGACTGCTACCCAGTGCAGCATTTTTACCAGATGCATTCAGCTTACCGCCGATCACGTAGGTAGGATCGAGTTGCCCTTCTGCCATCATGGTAGTCAACAAACTGGTCGTCGTGGTTTTGCCGTGAGCACCAGCAACAGCGATACCGTGACGATAACGCATCAACTCGCCCAGCATATCGGCACGGCGTACCACTGGCAAACGCGCTTCTAATGCCGCTTTTACTTCAGGGTTGCTGCGATCAATCGCTGACGATACAACGATGACATCAGCATTGGCAATATTTTTGGAGTCATGACCGATCGCAATATCAATACCAATCTGTGCCAAACGTTTGGTCACTAAGCTCTCAGCAATATCAGAACCACTTACTTGATAACCTTGATTGTTCATCACCTCCGCGATACCGCACATCCCCGAGCCACCAATACCGACAAAATGCAAATGCTGAATACGACGCATTTCTGGTATTTCAATCAAACGCTTAGGTAGAGCTTTCGCAGGGTTAGACATAGGGCTTCTCTTTATTAAAGGCTAATACAATTTAGTGTATCAAAATAATTGATAATAAAAACAGTCAGTTATAAGAATATAGGCTACAGCGTTTGCCAAATAATATCAGCAACTTGCTTGCTCGCACTTCGATTGGCAAGGGCATGGCCTTTTTTGGCCATCGCTAGGCACTTCTCTCGATTAAGGGCAGCAAGCTCATTGCTCAAACGCTGCGCTGTCAACTCAGACTGCGGTAACAAAATCGCCGCATCGTGTGAGGTTAAAGTGCGGGCATTAGCAGTCTGATGGTCATCTACCGCGTGCGGCAGCGGTACAAAAATTGCGGCAATACCAACGTTCTGGATTTCCGTAACCGTCAATGCGCCTGCTCGGCAAACAATAACATCTGCCCAATTATAAGCGGCGGCCATATCGTCGATAAAAGGCTGTACCACAAACTTGTGCATACTCAAGTCTTGCTCATCGTAAGCCGCTTGTGTGGCAGCCTCATTGTTACGCCCGCATTGATGACGCACTTCAAAAGGCTGATTGAGCAATGCCAGCGCTTTTGGTACAGTGTCGTTTAAGGCTTGTGCACCAAGTGAGCCACCCACGACCAACAATTTGAGCGGTGAGTTGTCATTAACATCATAACGCACCGTCGGTTCAGAGACACCAGTGATGGCATTGCGTACTGGGTTACCAACCGTTTCAAGCTTAGTATCCTGTGCACTATTGGCAAAGGTATCCTCAAATGCTTGCAACACCTTAGTTGCAATCTTGGATAGGTAGCGATTACTCATCCCTGCAATGGCATTTTGTTCATGGATAATCAAGGGTGTATTGGTCAGACGGGCGGCGATCCCACCAGGCGCAGTCACATAACCACCAAAACCGACGACTATGTCAATTTGATTGTTACGAATCACCTTTATAGCAGCCATCGTCGCTGACAATAAGGTTGTCGGCAGCTTTAATAAACGCCCGACTCCTTTACCACGTAGCCCTTGCATATCGATAGCATGAAAACGATAGCCCGTCGGTGCAACCAAGCCATTTTCCATACCATTTGGCGTTCCTAGCCAATGAATAACCGCACCACGCTGGGTCAATTCCTCAGCCACTGCTAGCGCTGGAAACACATGCCCGCCAGTACCCGCGGCCATCATTAATATATGCGGTGCTTTCATGAACGCCTGCCTATCTTTTTTTTATTTATATGAAGGACTTATTATCCTATAATCATTTCAGTCATCAGCAAATAACAACCCTATAAAATCTCGCATAGTATAGTGTAAATCGTTGTCTGACATATAGAACTTTCTGCACTGTGAATAACAAAAATCCAAGCCGTGAGCACTCGCGACTTGGCTGTTATAAATACTATCGTGAAACCATAAAAGCGTCATTTATTAATGCCGTTTTATCAGCTTTTATAGGCTATTCAAAGATGCCGTTTATCGAACTATCTTAGCATACTGTTTTTTAAGTATTGTGCGCATAGCTTAGTGATAAATCACTCTATCCTTACAGCGTTGCGCAAACTGCTAATTTATTTTCAATGGCGATAATAAAGTCTGTCGCAATGTCCGTACCGCATTGGTCATCAATTTCACGAACACAAGTGGGACTGGTGACATTAATCTCAGTAATACGACCACCTATTAAATCTAGCCCGACGAACATGAGACCTTTTTCCTTGACAATCGGTGCGACTACTTCTGCCACCTGACGCTCGATATCGGTGAGCGGCATCGCAACACCGCTACCACCCGCAGCCAGATTACCACGGGTCTCGCCTTTGGTAGGAATACGCGCCAAGCTATAAGCAACCACTTCGCCATCAACGATCAACACGCGCTTATCGCCTTCTTTGATCTCTGGCAAATAACGCTGCGCCATAATAGGTAATGTCTCAAGCTCGGTTAAAATCTCAAGCGTGACACCGATATTTGGACTATCTGCAGTCAAACGGAAAATACCTGTACCGCCCATACCATCTAATGGCTTAACAATGACATCTTGCTGCTCAGCGATAAACTTGCGAATATGCGCCTGTTTACTGGTCACAATCGTTGGGCTCATATAATCGCTAAACCACGTGGCAAATAGCTTTTCGTTGCACTCACGGATCGCTTGCGGATCGTTAACCACTAGCACGCCTGCGGCTTTGGCATGGTCAAGCATATAAGTTGCATAAATAAAACGCATATCAAAAGGCGGATCTTTACGCATCAAAACCACATCATAATCGCTGATTGGTGCTGTCGCTTTATCCCCTAATGTATAAAAATTATCCGGGTCACGCTTGACGGTTACTGGCTGTGTATCAACCATCAGTTGCCCACGATCCAACCACAAGTCATGAATCTGGCAGTAGCCAAGGCTGTGCCCACGGTCTTGCGCCGACCACATCATCGCAAGGGTCGTGTCTTTTTTATAATTAACCTGCTCGATAGGATCCATAATGACGAGTATGTTTAACGATTTTTTTTGATTTTCTTGGCTCATAACAAGACTCACTTACGTTATATTATTAATATAGAACCGCTTCAAACTCAGTGCCCAACTATACACCGTACTGTGCGCGATAATGTTGCATCTTAGCAAGTTGAGCCGCATCTTTATGCTGGCCGCTTTGTACGCCATGGTCATCCGCCAAATAACTGATTAAATCATCGATATCGACGAGTGCGCGTACTGGGACTTGTAATGTTGACGCCAGCTCTTGAATAGCAGAATGCTCAGCCTGACCTTTTTCTTTACGGTCAAGGGCGACGATAATACCAGCAACGCTAGCGCCTGCTTGCTCTAAAATCTCAACCACTTCTCGCATCGCTGTACCAGCGGTAATGACATCATCGAGTACCCAGACTGCTTTACCGCTAACGTCAGCGCCTACTAAGTTACCACCTTCGCCATGAGTTTTGGCTTCTTTGCGGTTATAGCCCCACTTGGCATTGATACCATGATGAATCCATAAGGCTTGCGCAGTTGCTGCCACAAAAGGGATACCTTTATACGCTGCGCCAAAGATTACCAACTCCTGCTCATCTGTACCGTTATGACTAGCCACCATTTGCTCAGCTAAGGCATCAGCATAACCACATGCCAGCAACGACAACATCTCACCCGACGCCAGCAAGCCTGCATTAAAAAAATACGGACTGATGCGACCAGACTTGAGGACAAACTCGCCAAATTTGAGAACTTGATTGTCTAAAGCCAGTTGGATAAATTGATGTGAGGAAAAAAAAGGGTGTTGCGCATTAGGCATTGAGGCATTAAGCATGGAAGCGTTCCTATTGACAAAAAGAAGAGCAAAAATTTGGCGTTATTGTACGCATTATTGATCAGCTTGACCAACCATTGATGTCGTAATCCTGCATGTTAGGATAACGAGTCAATAGGCCACTGCGCGATGAGAGATTAAAATAACACTGACCGTCATCGCTCACTTGTATCTCCCAACCTAAATGATACGCGGCAACAATAACATGTCCTGTAAAAATGCGTATTTGACGGTATGCATGACGCTGCGATGGCTCACAAATGATTTGACTCAGCAGATAACTGCGTATGTGCTGACAGATTTGCGCGGCGCTGTAGCGGTGATTGATACTTTTGCGTGTCTCGCACTGCCTCAATGCATGGACAGCAACGCTACACGCCATAATGTCAGTAGCCAAACTGCCCTCGCCTGTCTCAAATTGCTGCGGCTGCAACACCACCTGCCAATCTTCGGCATAAACACTGTTGAGCAACTCATCTGGGTTATACCGTTTGGTCAATGCACGGAAAGAAGCCTGTGTGTTTTTAGCATTACTACTAACGCTCGTATCGGTACTTACAGAAGAGCCATTCAGTATAAAACCGTAACGATGCAGTTTTGGATAAGCACGAAGCGCCTGCTGAATATCAGCCATGTCGAGCAAAGTCATACCATTTAATGATGATAATAATGGTTGCGCGCTGTGATTGTGATAAAAGCTGTCTGGAAACTCGACAAGCTCTGCTGCCCGCAATAATGACAGATGCTCGCCCAATACTTCTGAAGCAATCAGCGACCATTTTGACAAGCTGTGTTCTTTAGGCTGATAAAAACGCGCAGAGCGTCCATAGAGTCGTTGCAATTGACCATTTAGACGCCTAGCAGGCTCTGGAATATCGCTCAAGGGTCTAGCAGGATCAAGTGCCAAGCGACTCGGGTCAAAATTAGGATGTACAATCGCAGGTTGAGTACTATCTGGCAAGATAGACGACTGCTCAGCATTGCCTTCTGAAATTGTACCGCCTACTGCTGTAATATCAGTACTGGGTAAATGAGTGTCAGAAGTGGAAGGCTGGGTCATGAAATCTCCATAAGCTATAAAATATAAAAACAATTTTAATTAAATCAAACTGGTATATTACTCTTGATGTTGTTCTTGATGACGCAAAATATCACGGTAACCGACTTGCCAATCAGGATATGCCAACCAAGCTAATGGAATATTACTGTGCAAGCGTTTTCCCGTAACCGCTACTTTTTTATCGTCAAGAGCAGGAGGCGTTTCATTTATCTGCTGACTTAACCAAACGCCCAACTCAAAAGTCGTGACTGGCGCATAATCAGTAGCAATATAAAGGGGCTTGGGCGCATCGATAGTCAGTACGTTAGCGATGATAGCGACCAAATCGCGATCCATAATCCGATTGCTCCAATGCGCGGCTGCCACTGCTTCCTTTTGTGGCTCGCGGGCTTTACGCAAACGCATGAGACGCGCGCGTCCATAAATACCGCTTGGACGAATGATAATGGCTTTATCCCCAAAACCTTGTTGCAGGACTTGTTCTGCTTGCAATATCACTTGCGAGGCTTCACGCTCTGGCGTCACAGGCGCGGTATTGTCATCAATCCATTCGCCATTATCTTGCCCATAAATACCCGTTGATGAAATAAAAACAATGCGTGAAAGGTTGGTAAGTTTGTCCGCAAGCGTTGCCAAATGCTGGCTAATTGCTAAGTAGCTATTATGATAGCCACTGGTCGAATAATCATCGGGGGTAACGATAATTGCTATCGCCGTAAAATCTTGCAGCTGCTCAGCCGTCAGAGTCAATGCATCGGCTTGCATAAATTCAGCGTTAGCATCCAAAGAGTAATGATGGCGCTCACCACGAGCCAAACCTGTGACATTCAAGCCGTCCTGTGCCAGCTGGTTGCTGACTGGCAAACCAATATCACCTTGACCGATAATCAATAAATTTTGCGTACTCATCATTTATCCTCTATTCGAACACCATTTCTAATGACTGCATATACATTTTTTTAATAACCTATACATTTTTTCAGTAATAAGTGTTAAAAATAGCGTCTGTACGACAGCTGTACGTCTTCATTGGCATCAACACGATCTTGCCATTCGTAGTTGGCATTAATGCGTAACGCTTGTTTTTTATCGATATCGTACTGCAGCCCTAATGTCGATATCGGCTGCCAATAATGACCACGGGCATTAGACTCATCGCTGCTGCCATGATACCAATATGGCAGTTGCAATTCAGCCTGCGCGCGTAACTGATTGTTAATCTGATAACGACAGCCTGCATTGACGCCAGCACCAACGCGAAAGCCTTTATTGATACTGCGCCCTGCTTGCGCTGTGCCGGACAAAAAGGTATAACATAGCTGCGGCGGCATCTCGCCTGTACCTGTGCGAGGCGTACCAAATGCCCATGACCAACCTGATTCATAGCCCAAGCTCCCAACTAAATGATCGCGACCGTCTTGCTGGGAGCCATCATTCACACGCGTCGCCTCGATGCTAGCGCCCCACGTTTTGCCTTTTTTGGCAGAATTGACCGGATTAAATGAGCGCCCACGAATCAATGTCACATTTTGCAAAACCACACTGTTTGGCTGATTGGCTTTGTCATTATCGGTGTCGTACAGGCGCAAAGTCGCAGATGCGCCTTCTAAGTCAAAAAACTGTGGGAATCCTGAGGGACGATCGAGAATATCATGATAGCCCGCTCGTAAGCCCAAATCGATATAGTTATTATCACCGCGCTGCCCTAGTCCCATATGAGCCAGTTGCAGTGGATGTCTGTCTATTGGATTGTTATCTGATACCGCTATATTAGGCTGCAATAACGTCTGTCCATCAGCTGACATACTCGAAACCGCATTGAGTTGGGCAGATTTAATCTCATTGATCGTCTGTTTTGCGCTGTTGTGATAGCCGAATTGCTCGCGCTGCTCTTTAACCTTATTCAACTGCGCTTGGCGTAAAGTGCTATCGGCAGGAGTATAGTTGGTGCTGGCAAGTAAGCCTTCATCATCAAGCAACTGCACGACATCTGAGGGAATAACCGCATAAGGCAGCTGACTCAATAACTGCTGCTGCGGACGCACCACATCAATTAAGCGTAAAATCTCAGACGCACAGTTATCTGTGGTGAAGTAATACGGCAATTTTAAATCTTTAGTTTCCCAAACGTGCAACATAATCTGCTGCACTTCCGCTGGAGTCAAATCCAATTGATACGTCCATGCATCACGCTCGTCTTCTTGCAGATACTTGGCCAGCCTTGCTGGATAAGGATCAATTTCAATGAGATTGTCATAACCGCCGGTCATTGACTTGATGGCATACACCACAAAATTGTCTTTTGGATTACCACCAACTGTATAATTCAGCGCAACCGCGTGATGAATCTGGCTCGGATCAGCCACGCTCGCTTTTGAGTCGATACGCAATAAGGTATGAGCAAAGGCTGATAAAGGATTGTCTAAATACTCTTGGGCAAACATGATGGATAGCTGCTCAGGGGCAATCTTTTGCATCCATTCATTCAACTCCGGACAGTCAACTTGTAGCGCCGCCTTATCAATGTTTAATGTATCAGTCAACCATTGTACACGCGCTGGGAAACGACATAATACTGAACTGTTGGCAGTATTTTTTTTGACAGTACGATTATTCGTTGTCGCTACCGCATTAGCGAGGGCGACGAGTAACGCATCAAGCTCGGCATTCGAGTCTTGCCGACCATGCTCACTCAAAAAAAAGTCGGCCTCATCAACCATGCTGGTGTTTTTTTTCTTACCAATCAAATTCTTTTGATCATCAAAGAAATATAATAAACGTCGCCATGTCGTATCTTGGGCTAAATTTTGTGTTGCTGCTTGCTCACGCCACTTGGCTAATAATTGCTCAGCGTTGCTTTTTTCTAGCCCTTGGGTGTCTTCTGGAGCGTCATTATTTGGCGTATTATTAGCGATTGCAGCAGCTTGCGGCGTAGGCGCTAATGCCCCTGTCGTTACTAATGATGCTGGGGTTGGCAAAAAAGCTTGCGTTTGTGCAGAGAGTAGCAATCCTGCAATAGCAAGTGGTAAACGCGCTCGTTGACTCATAGTAGTTAGGGTACAATCTACAGATAAAAAACTAGGCTTTAGAGACATGGGGTAAACCTCGCACGTTATTATTCATACGCCGATAGCGTGATTGATGGCTGGTTGATAATGCCGATTGGATCGTCCACTAAAATAACCTCAAAAACCATATAAGAGCTAGATCATTGAAATATCTTAGTCAAAGTGGCTGTTATCAAAGTTGTTACTATCAAAACTACTGTTTTCAAGGTAGCTACTGTCAGAATGGCTATTAATTGATAAAAATGGCTAGCAACCAGCGGTCAATGCCCACTTATTAATATCATGAAAAAAGAGAATATTATGTCCATAGCGCCCATAACGATTAACGATGGCAGATTATCTGCAGCCACATACCTTCCATCACCAAACTGCAATCTGCGACCAACAGATATGAGTATTGATACTATTGTTATTCATAATATCAGCCTACCTCCGAACGAGTTCGGAGCGTCTGATGCTGACGGCATCCATTACGTTAAAGCATTATTTACCAATCAGCTAGACTGGGCGGCGCATCCCTATTTTCAAACGATTAAAGGCGCGGAGGTTTCGGCTCACTTATTTATCGAGCGTGATGGCACGATTACTCAGTTTGTCAATTTTAATGAGCGCGCGTGGCATGCTGGACGCTCTAGCTACTTGGGTCGCCCTGAATGTAATGATTATAGCATCGGTATTGAGCTTGAAGGGTCTGATTTTGTGTCCTTCACCGCCGAACAATATGAGGTACTTGCAAAAATAGTCTGTGCCATTTATGCCGCCTATCCCAAAACTCGTCGTCATCTGACAGGTCATAGCGATATTGCCCCTGGTCGCAAAACAGATCCTGGTGATTATTTTGAATGGGCAAAATTACGTGAGATGGTCGCCGCTCTATTAAAATAAAAAGACTCACTTAACTTTAATAATTATTAACCATCGACTGGAAATATTATGACTTGGATTGAAGTGGTCGATTCAGCAGTGAAAATAGGTTTGGGCGCATTGATAGCAGGCGTTATTGCTTTTCTATTATCTTCAACACAACATCGTAATGAGCTTAAAAAAGCTAAAATAGAATGCGAGTTTGAGATGTTAAAAGAAGTTGCAGAAAAAGTAGAGAACTTTAATAGTATCACTTTGAATTACTGGGCATTCGCCACTGACTGGCGGCGCAGGTTAGTTTTAGATTCTTCGCTTCCTAAATCTAATGGATTATTAGATGCTCAAAATAAATTATTCGACAGCTTTAGTGAGCTAACGAAAGCGGAATCTTTATTACTACTATTTGGCTATAGCAACGCTCAAATTAAGCTTAGAGAATATGGCGAGACAGTTATATCTTTCAAAAAAAGAGTAGAATGCGTACATATCCCTTTCGACCCAAATGATACGACCAACTATAGAAAATCTATGATTGATAAACGCTCCGAGCTATTTATTCTCTTAAATGACATCTATAAAACTATTTAATTCTTAATCTGATTGTCGCAATTAAAAAATTATCGCTACTTATCAACGATTTTTTATCATTTTATATTCCACATCCAATCCATTTATCTCGATTATGAAAATGCTATAATCCGTCAGCTTTTTGATAGCAGCAACTTAGTAAACAACCATCAGTAAACAACCTTCATTAAACAAATTAGCACAATAGGTTCTCATGGCAAAAAGTCGGTTATTTCGTTCAACCATGGTGGTCAGTAGTATGACCATGCTGTCTCGTATTTTAGGTCTGGTACGCGATGTCGTATTGTTAGGCGTCTTTGGCGCTGGTGGTCTGATGGATGCCTTTTTAGTCGCCTTCAAAATCCCAAACTTTTTGCGGCGTTTATTTGCAGAAGGTGCTTTTAGTCAAGCCTTCGTCCCTGTACTGTCCGAATACAAAGAAAAATATAGTTTGCAGCAGGTACAAATCTTAGTCAGTCGTACTTCAGGCGCTCTGTTGTTAATTTTGTCGATGCTTACCGTCGTTGTTATTTTAATGGCACCGTGGGTCGTGACTTTATTCGCGCCTGGTTTTGCCGACCAACCAGGTAAATTTGCTATTACCGCTGAATTACTGCGTTTGACCTTTCCTTATTTGCTATTTATTTCTATGACCGCCTTTGCCAGTGGTATTTTGCAAAGCTACGGACGCTTTGCTGCGCCTGCTTTTGCACCCGTGTTATTGAACTTATGTATGATTGGTGGCGCGCTAATTTTTGCTCCTATGTTCGATGTTCCTATCATGGCACTAGGCTACGCGGTTGCTATCGCAGGATTGTTGCAATTCTTACTACAGCTGCCGCAGCTATGGCAACAAAAGCTGCTGGTCGCACCAAAGGTCGATTTTCAGCATGAAGGCGTTCGCCGTATTTTAAAACTCATGCTGCCTGCTATCTTTGGCGTCTCTGTCACTCAGATTAATTTACTGCTCAATACCATTTTTGCGTCATTAATGATTGGTGGCTCGGTTTCTTGGCTGTATGCCGCAGAGCGTATGAGTGAGCTGCCATTAGGCTTGATTGGCGTGGCAATCGGTACAGTCATTTTGCCCAGTTTATCAAAGAGTGAGGCGCAAAAAGATGATGTTAGCTTTAAAAAGACCATCGATTGGGCGGCACGCTTAATCATTTTAGTCGGTGTCCCTGCATCAGCAGCGTTGTTTATACTTGCCGATGTACTGATGCAAGCGCTGTTTTTGCGCGGTGAATTTACCTTACGCGATGCTCAGATGAGTTCGCTCGCATTACGTAGTATGGCTGGTGGTATTTTAGGCTTTATGCTTATTAAAATCTTTGCCCCTGCTTTTTTTGCCCGTCAAGATACCAGAACACCCGTAAAAATCGGTATCATTTCTGTCTTTGCCAACATGATTTTTAGTGTCATTTTCATCGGTATATTTTATTTCTTAGAGATTCCGCTACATGGCGGCTTGGCATTAGCAACCACGGGCGCGGCCTTTGTTAACGCAGGCTTATTATATTACTTCTTACATAAACGTGATATTTTCCGCTTTGGCAGTCATTGGAGAAAACTATTCACCCAGTTTGCGATTGCGACCAGCGCTATGATTGGCGTACTTTATGTCATGCTGCCTTATTTCCCTAGCGATGATGCGCAGTGGCGGCGTATCGCCGCTTTGCTCATTATGTGTGCCGTGGGAGCACTGGTTTATGGCGTGGTATTACTAGCCACTGGTTTCCGTCCACGCCAGCTAAAGCATGGTTAAGCAGCTTCACTTACGAAACCAAAACAAGCTTAGTAAGAGAATAGATAGTGAATGACGCGGATAGTTGCCATAATTAACCATTAACGAATAAATGAAATCTGAGGGCTAATAATGACAACCAAACGATCAACCTTACTACGCTTACCAACTATCCTGACCGCTGGTGTCCTTAGCACTGGACTGCTTTTAAGTGCTTGTAGCGATAACGATAAGACAGCTAATAGTGCCGAAGATACGGCAGCCATCGCTGAAGGCAGTTCTGATGAAAGCATTGATGCTGAAAATAGCGCTGCTAATCAAACGTCAGCAGTGGATGCGAATAGCACAGTTGACAGCAAGCAGATGGCTGACAGCGGTAAAGCTGAAACGGCGATTGATAGTGATAATATCAACCCAGTTACTACTGCGACCAAGCAAAAGAGCCTCGTAACCAATACGACCCAAGCTGGCACACCAGAAGATACTGTAAAGCAAGCACTAGATAGCTTGTATTATGGCGAGGTAAAAGAAGCCGTTAGATATTATAAAGTAGATATGGCAAACTTCGAAGAAGAGCTGGCTAAAACCCAGTATGCCTTTCAGCAAACGGTTGATGGCGTCACTATCACCGATACTAAATACAGTGATGATAAAACCCGTGCCACCATCATTGGGGAGCTGATGTTAAAAGGACAAAGTGCGCCTGCACCGTTGACTTATGAGCTGCAAAAAATTGAAGGTCAATGGAAAATCCTAGGATAAGACGCTTTGCTGTCCTCATTTAAAATCACTTTAGCTTAAGTTATTTTAGCTTAATTCACTTGAACTTGAACTATCTTATCTTCAATGATTTTATTTGATACCAATCAAAATTTAATATTAATCTGACGACGCTGGCTTGCCAAGCATTACAACATCAGCGATAAAGCCTTGCATATCACACACTTTTGGCATATATCCCCATTGCTCAAAACCAAGCTTACGGAACAATCCTAAGCTTGGCTGATTGTGCGCAAAAATAAGCGCGATTACATTATGAATGCCTAGGCTTGGCGCTTGTGTCAACATCCAGCATGTCAATAAGCTGCCCAATCCTTGACCGTGAAAATCCTGATGCAAGTAGATACTAATCTCAGTGCTGATATGATAAGCCGGTCGTGCATATAAATCGCTAAAGCTGCCCCATGCAACGATTGTTGCTGTCTCTGCTTCTGCTGAATTTTGCGTGGCCTTATGCATCGCTTTTACGACATAAATAGGACGCGTCGGACTATTTATATGCTCATCAAACCAATCTGCACGCTCTTCACAAGTCACTGGGGTAAGATTGGCAGTGGCTTGCTTACCTGCAATAGTCTGATTATAAATCGCCAAAATCTCTGACAAGTCGTCTCTACTTGCACGCTGCACGACAAACTCATCAGTAAGATAGTGTCCTAACAAAACAGTTGGTACAGCATTCAAGGCAGCAACGGGCATAAGGTCTCCGTAATTATTAATTAATAGTCTATGGGTGATAATTGTTGCAAGATGATCCATCTATACAGAGGGTCATTACAAAAGCATGTGGACAAACATCACGGTATTTTAAGATGACAGAGCGGATAGCGCCATACTTTTATTGTCAGTAGACTATAGGATGTTAGTGTGGTCATTTTACTTTATAATGGCTGATTTTAAACACATTGATTTTGGTACGGGTGTGTTTCTTATCTGGTTTTATCTATCATAGCTGAAAATTTATGAACACCTATTTTCTTGAGCAACTGATTGCCTCGCCCAGTAATTTGACTGCAAATACTAGCCCAGTAGATTTAGCGCCCTGTGTGCTCACTATCGGTAACTTCGATGGTGTCCATCTTGGTCATCAAGCGATGCTTGAACAAGTCCGTGATATTGCCCATGCACAAAATCTTGGTTCTGCTGTCATGATATTTGAGCCACAGCCTCGTGAATTTTTTGCGCCAGCCACTGCGCCTGCTCGCCTCACCAATCTCGCTGAAAAACAAGCTTTGTTAGCAGAATATGGCGTTGAGACCTTGATTGTGGCAGGATTTGATGCAGAATTTCGCTCGCTATCCGCCCAAGCATTTGCGGATATTTTAGCCCTGCCCTTAAATGTCAAAGCGTTGGTGTTAGGTGATGACTTCAAATTTGGTCATGACCGTACTGGTGACAGTCAGTTTTTGCGGAATTATGGCTTAGATGTGACCAATCTACATACCGTCATCGATGATAGTGGTAAAGCGGCACGTATCAGCTCTACTCGCGTTCGGGACTTACTATTGGCTGGTGATATTGACGCTGCTAATGTGCTACTTGGTCGCGATTATGCGATTACAGGAATGGTCGTTGGTGGTGATAAAATAGGTCGCACCATGGACTTTCCTACTGCGAATATTGACCTACAGCGTTTAAAGCCTGCCCTGCATGGTATCTTTGCTGTTGATGTCGTCAGCCTCGACGAGGATGGGCAAGTGATTGCTGATGGCTTATCGGCATTTGCTATAGATGGCAAATCAGGTATCTCAGGATTACGTTCCAATAGCCTCTTTGGGACAGCCAATATCGGCACTAGACCCTCTGTCGATAAACAACATGATTGGCGTTTGGAAGTGCATTTCCCAGAATTAAATGCCGATTTATATGGATTAACTTTACAGGTTCGATTTTTGCATTATTTACATGGTGAACGACATTATGATGGCTTAGAAGCATTAAAAACAGGCATCCATAATGATGTAAAAGCATTAATTGAGTGGCGAGAGCAGCAGCCCAGTTAAATTGCTAGTAAGCTTAAATGCGGGCGTCGATATTTATAATTTATAAAAAACCCACAGCGTTTATAACGTTTGTGGGTTTTATCTAATGGGAGTTTTTCTAAGCATCTGGATGCATACGTACGTTTAAGTCATCGATGACCTCTACCCATTCCGCATCTTTTTCCCATTCTTCTTGTAGAAAAGCACGCTGATTATCTGTCCAAATACTCGCTTCTATCAACTTCTCTTCTTTATCCAACTGATTATTTTCAATAAAACTATCAATCGCTGCATCTGAGCTATCAAGTCCCAACTGTGCAAATAATTCATTCATATTGTATTCTGGTTCACCCAACATAATTTTCTCCTTAAATGGTACGAGTGTCTTTGTGTTTATTATCTAAATTGACACATTTATTGTAGCAAGCTTTATTTTAATAGCTGTTAATCAACGTGTATCTAACGTTATCAATTGTATTTTGATAGGCAGACAAGACACAAAAAAGCCCTCTAATGTAGAGGGCTTTTTTAGATCAATTTCTATAAAACAGTTTTATGACATAATGACATTGGCGGCTTATGGAAGCAGGTGTGCTACTGCATCACGTTCTTCGCTAAGCTCTTGCTCAGTCGCTGCCATTTTCTCTTTAGAGAAATTTGATGACACATCAACGCCATCTACGATAGACCAATCACCGTTAGTACATGTGCATGGGAATGAGTAGATTAAGCCTTTTGCGATACCGTATTCGCCGTTTGAATAAACGCCCATTGATACCCAATCGTTCTCATCAGTACCCAATGCCCAAGTGCGCATATGTGCAATGGCCGCGTTGGCAGCAGAAGCGGCAGATGATGCACCGCGTGCTTTAATGATTGCAGCACCGCGTTGTTGTACTTCTGGGATATAAGTCGCTTCGTACCATTCGCGATCAACCAAATCTAATGCAGGCTTACCGTTGACAGTAGCAGCAGTCAGATCAGGATACTGCGTTGATGAATGGTTGCCCCAGATGATCATTTTTTTCACGTCATTTACTGTACTGTCAGTTTTGCCAGCCAACTGTGCCATGGCACGGTTGTGGTCTAAACGAGTCATCGCAGTGAAGTTACGTGGATCAAGATCTGGTGCATTGCGCTGAGCGATAAGGGCGTTGGTGTTGGCAGGGTTACCGACAACCAACACTTTTACATCACGGCTTGCAACGTCATTCAATGCTTTACCTTGTGCTGAGAAAATCGCAGCGTTGGCTTCTAGCAAATCTTTACGTTCCATACCTGGACCACGCGGACGTGAACCGACTAGCAGAGCATAGTCAACATCTTTGAATGCAACGGTCGCATCATCAGTCTGCACAACACCTGCTAATAAAGGGAATGCACAGTCTTCTAATTCCATGACCACACCCTTTAGGGCGTCAAGTGCTGGAGCGATTTCAAGCAATTGCAAAATAACTGGCTGATCTTTACCTAGCATCTCGCCAGATGCAATACGAAATAACATAGCATAGCTGATATTACCAGCGGCACCAGTGACGGCAACACGTAAAGGCTGTTTCATTGACATTGAATACTCCCTAATTATAGATTAGATAATTCATGATTCTGATTGATGGTTCTAATGGATGACTATCGTTTTAAATAGCGACTTGCCTACTGAATATAGCAGTCATAAACCGAGAGCTAGTGTAGCACTTCGTTCAGCAAATCGTCTAGAGACAATAAGACACCGACCACCGATTATATTGTTACATTTTATACGGGAGGATTTTTATACCCACTATAAACCTATACGGATACAGTGCTAGAAAGTATGAAAAGGCAGCTGATGACAACATTTAGAAGCGTTATATACAGTGATATAACACTTAAGATAAGCGAATATTATTAGGGCGTGTCCTCAATTCAAACAATAAGCATTTAAATAGGCTAAAAAAACTATTTTCCACCCGAAATGACGAACTTACTGCCACAATTATTCACAACATTATGACATGTGCCAAATTCGCTCCCTTCATAACAAATATGGATATCCGTCAATGTTGATTGACGACGACTGCCCGCTTGGCAAATCAAATCAATACTGTTTGAGGACATACCACTATTAAGCTGGGTCATTTGACTGATAAATCGAGATTTAGAAACCGTATAGCTATTACCCGTATTAAGCTCGTTAGGCAGCTTTAATGCGCCAGCATAATTGGTAATCTGGCGGAAATAACTACTGGCACTGAGTGGACTACACGCCCCATAACGCTGCCAAGCTTGGCTACGTACTGTCGTATCAGGCATGATACGGTTGACGACTTTTAACTGTAACGGTGTCAGACGTGGCTCACTACCACGTCCGCAGCGCTCACCATAGCCCATATCTAGACCTGACACTGTCAACGAATAACCCTCCAAGCATTGACGCATACGGGCACGCGTCGGCTGTATGCTACACAATGCTGGCGTCATCTCAATCATCAACACACGCTGTCCGCTCTTAACGGCGCTCGCGGCATGTACCGGCATCATCATAATGCCTTGCAACATCACTAATGCACCGATACTTAGCGTCGTATTTAGTTTATCCATAGATGTATTGGTTATCGAGCTTGATTGGTTTAAATCTGGCGTCAGAGTAGATAGCGAGAGCATCTGCTGAATAGATGACTGATGCCTAACTTTTAATAACAGGGGCAGATTGAAATATTTTTTGATCATAGGGGCTGAAGGCATCTAGCAATGATAAAAACATGGGCTATCGTTTAGCTCATAGTGTTCGACGTATAAACACTGATAAAACTAAGAATAGAGCTAACAAAAATGTGTGCGTTGATTGATAAGCACTTATTATAAGCACGTATAAAAGACACTAATTGATGCAATGGTAGCAAAACGTTTTTTTTAATCTATAGCAGAAACGTAAACATAAGCTAATGATAGCATCAATAGTACAAAAATATCGCAACGTTAGCATGTCATCATCAGCGAGGTTGGGCGTCGAATTAGGCATCGCGTCAAGACAAAACTAGTTTTGATTGCACGATCAAAAGTGACATAAAAAAACCATTAATGATTGCTCACGAATGGTTTTTTTGGTTTATACATTAGCATTTTAGAGCGCGGCAGGTATCGTGCCCATACGCTGGCTAATAGGCTGACTACGACCTAATAGACTGCTATAAATGGTGGCGTTTTCCATCACGTGTTTAACGTAATTACGGGTTTCAGGAAAGGCAATCGACTCGACGTACTGGTCGGCTGCGAGCGAACCATATACTGGTTGCCAACGCTTGGCATTGTTCGGACCCGCATTATAGCCAGCCGTTGCCAACACAGGTTGACGGTTTAATTTACCGAAAATATCACCCATATACCATGTGCCGTAACGAATATTGGTATCGCCACTATTGGCACGGCTGGCGCTATAGGTTTCACCTAAGTTGCGAGCAATATATTTTGCCGTGTCAGGCATCACCTGCATCAAACCACTGGCACCAACGTTTGAGCGTGCTGATGCAACAAAGCGACTTTCTTGACGCATGATGCCATAAGCCCAAGCAGGATCGATACCAGCAGACTGACTATAACGTACGACTGCATCTTGATGCGGCATCGGATGTGATAACGCTAAGCTGTCTACTCTATCAGTATTATCAACGGCATAAATTGCTCGGTCGAGCCAGCCCATATCATAGGCTTGACGAGCAGCGGCAATAATCAAGTTATCATCACGCTTGTCGCGCGCCTGCTTTACCGCCCAGTTCCATTCACGATTGGCATAGGCACGGCTGGCGTCAGCATTATATAGAGCAAAAGCACGCGCAAAGTTGGCATCTTGCATAACCCGTGCGCGATCAGCGGTACTGACATTTGGTAAGTTATTACCGCCCAAACGACTGGCATCAAAACGCTGACCCACTTTATCCTTTGCCATTAAGCCATAATAGTCATTATTCTTTGCCAAGTTTTGATACATTTTTTTAGCAGTATTACGCTTGTTAGCATCGCTTGATTGCTCGTAAGCGCGAGCCAGCCAATATTGCCACTGGTCACTTTTTTGGGTTTCAGCCTCCATTTTTGAGATGGCTTCGACCACATCGTCCCAGCGGCTAAAGCGAATCGCTGCCATGGCATAATCTTCGGCTTCTTCAAAATTAAAATCTTCGTCTAAGCTATTGCGAAACCAGTCAACCGCCTCAGCATTAAAACCATCATCCGTATTATGATTCATACGTTGCACCCCAAGGATGCGATACGCATAGCGACGAGTCTCCGCATTCAACAATTTAACTGAACGCTGATTGTCTTGCTTAACATCAAAATCTAACTGTAATGCAGCTTCACGGTAAGACTTGTCAGCAACGCGTCCCATGGCATATAGATATAGGTATTGATTGTTTTGACTGGCAGGTTCTCGACTAAAACGGCTAAAAAAAGCAGACGGATTCAGTTGAATTTCACTCAATGCTGAATAAGCAATGGGCGTTCCTAAACGTGATGACAATGCCATAATGTCACCCGTTTTGCCTTTACGTAACATACGCTTGAGGCGCGCCGCGCGATCCTGATTGCTAATCAGCGCGTTATTATTCATCTCCATCGCGAGCTGGTCACACAAGGCTGGCTGCTTTTTGGTCGTCAACCAAACTTCAGACTTGGCTGCCATAGCCCGCATGGTGTCGCCACCATTATTAAACCCAAGCGCAACCGCACAGCGCTCACTGGCATCCGCATTGGTAATCAAATTCGCGACTTGGCGTACTGAGGCGTAATCATTAGAGCCTGCTTTAGTCTCAGCAAAATCAGCCACTAGCTTTTCTGCCATTACGGTATTTGGATATTGACGCACAAACTGTGATACAGCCGCCGAACTTTGCGAATTAAGATCTAAATTCATCCGCCAATAAGTTGGATACATGGCAAACAAACCGCCACTCATTGCTTGCTCATAATTGTATAAGGCACTGACATCACCGCGTTCTGCCGCAATTGCCGCCGCTGTAAATGAGCTCACACCATTGTCTGGCTGATAACTACTGTTTTGTTGATAGCTATCTTCTTGCTGATAACTGTCCTCTTCACCCCACGTCAGCTCTGCACAAGCCACTTGCGACAATCCTAGCGCACTTACTGCCGTCGCCACACTTAGCGCACTTACTCGTAGCGTCCTTGCTTTCAATCGTTTTGCATCTTCATTTTGCTTAATAAACTCTCTATCCTTGATGCTATGAGCAACCTGCGGCTTTGTCATACTGACTCTCTTTGTAATGTGTCCAAATGATTTGGCTAAATAATATATTTAGAATAACAATGCCAAAACGGCGTAAATCGCGATGTAATCAATCGCGCTAATATGGTTGCATTCATCATACTATACTCGTTGCACTTTCAACCATCACCTTTACCTTTTGTTAATAAATACGATAGCACGGTGTAACATAGAAGTGATAGCAAGCCATAATTTTTGCCAAATGTGTTTCTGTCAGCAGTAAACAATTGATACTGTTATGAATTATTTACTATACTGCTGACTCATCGTCTGTGCTAATTTTTCACATTGTCACAGGGTTGTGATAAAATACGCCACCTGTTAATCACCTATCACGCTATATTTTTAGTCAATCATGGACTTATCCTTATGAGTGTTACTGTATTTAATCCCCGCATCGATGACACTGCTGTCGCTGAAACAACCGCTACTGCACCTGCTGTCACTGCACTCAAAGAATCAAGTTCAGCCCAAGCACCTGTCAAAACAGCGACGAAGAAAGTCTTTGTCACCACGCAGGGCTGTCAGATGAACGTCTATGATTCTGGCAAAATGCTGGATGTGCTCGGTGATTCACACGGTATGGAAGTCACACACGATATCGATGAAGCCGATGTACTGCTGATGAATACCTGCTCTATCCGCGAAAAAGCACAAGAGAAAGTCTTTTCAGAGTTGGGTCGCTGGCGCAAGCTAAAAGAGAAACGTCCTGACCTTGTCATTGGCGTTGGCGGCTGCGTGGCCTCACAAGAAGGCGATAATATTCAAAAGCGTGCACCTTACGTTGATATGGTATTTGGTCCGCAAACGTTGCATCGTCTTCCAGAACTATATGACCAATCAAACGAGCAACGTGAAATCGCGCCTAAAAATCGTATCGGTACGATTGATGTGTCATTCCCTAGTATTGAAAAGTTTGACTTTTTACCAGAGCCAAGAGTAGAAGGCTATAAGGCCTTCGTCTCTATTATGGAAGGCTGTTCAAAATATTGCTCATTTTGTGTGGTTCCTTATACCCGCGGTGAAGAATTGTCACGCCCGCTTGATGATGTGTTGGCTGAAATTGACAGTTTAGCCGAGCAAGGAGTGCGTGAAATAAACCTACTCGGTCAAAACGTCAACGGCTATCGCGGTGAAAAAGACGACGGCAGTATTTGCCGTTTCGCTGAGCTGTTGCATTATGTCTCGCACGTCGATGGTGTCGAGCGTATTCGTTATACGACCAGTCATCCACTTGAGTTCACAGATGACATCATTGATGCTTATGCACAATTGCCAGAACTGGTATCGCATTTACATCTACCTGTTCAGAGCGGCTCAAATGCTATCTTGGCAGCGATGAAACGCAATCACACCATCGATGTTTATATTGATCAGATCAATAAGCTGAAAGCCATTCGTCCAGACATTCACTTGTCGAGCGACTTTATCATTGGTTTCCCTGGTGAGACGGACGAGGATTTCCAAGACACACTGAACTTAGCAAAAGAATTGAACTTCGATCACTCGTATAGCTTTATCTACTCTAAGCGTCCGGGCACGCCAGCGGCAGAGCTGCCGGATGATGTGAGTTTTACGACCAAAAAAGCGCGTTTGGCTGAGTTCCAAAAAGTTATTATCGACTCAACGCTTGCCAAAACGCATGAGATGGTTGGCACCACGACTCGCGTCTTGGTTGAACAAATTGCCAATCGTCACCCTGATTGCCTAATCGGTACAGCGGATAATACCCGTACGGTCATGTTCCCTTATGACGAAGATAAGATGGATGAGATGTTAGGTAAACTTGTAAGCGTACGTATTACTGATTTTGTCAGCCCGCATATGGTAAAAGGTGAGCTAATCGAAGTATTGGCGTAACCGTTAAGTTTTAGATTTGAGTAAGAATAAAAATAGCCGTTCACTATAATAGCGAACGGCTTTTTTGTGAGCGTCTAATAATGATCGGTCTGAGAAGACTGCTCATTATTTGCTGGTTACTTCTGAGGTAGTCTCTATCATAATCTTCCAGTAGTACAGAATCATTTTTAGCGTTTCATTAATTTTAGCCATTAGGGGCAGCCGTGCTCCCTGCCAGAATGCCACCATCAATCGTCAGCTCAGTGCCAGTCACGTATTTTGACTCATCACTGGCCAAATAGAGTGCCGCATAAGCCACATCCATGACATCACCCATATAACCGAGCGGAATGTCCTTGCTAATGGCTTTAATAGCGTCCTCACGCGCATCGCCTTCTCCCAACATCGCATCCCACATAGGCGTATAGATAGCGGCAGGATGAATGGAGTTGCAGCGAATATTATAGCCATTTTGCGCACAATATAAGGCCACAGATTTGCTATGGTTTCTGACTCCAGCCTTGCTTGAGGCGTAAGCTGCTGCTAAAGGAATACCGACCATACCTGAGCGAGAGGAGATATTAATGATACTTGATTTGCTGTTTTTATCTGTTGGACGGTTTTTCATCAAAGCGATCGCCGCCTTACACCCTAAAGCCACGCCATCTAGGTTCACTTGATGTACCTTGTGCCAACTTGCCATATCTAAGTGTTCAGGATCATGAGCACCTGTGGTCTCTAAAAATCCAGTAATACCAGCATTGTTTACGACAATATCTAACCCGTGATAGCTTTGTTGAATATACTGCTCGGCTTTTTGCCAATCGCTCTCGTTTGAGACATCCAGATGCATATATTCTGCTGGTTTTGACTCGCGCCATTGTTGACGCTTGATATTAATATCATCGCAAGCTTGCCTCCCTTTATCATCATGGATATCACTGAATATGACCGTTGCCCCTTCTTTTACAAAAAGCTCAGCAATAGCTTTACCAATACCTTGTGCTGAACCCGTGACTAATGCAACTTTATTAAGTAATCTCATAAAACCCTCCTTTTTGTCTGTTAAATCTTGATCTTGGGTACTACTTTACTTGGATACCCAATCATAGAAACTCGCGCTCTCAGTTTTCTTATTTAGTGTCGTGGTTTGAATGGCCTTTGCCACCCAAACCATTTAAATTAAGAATGCATGATCGCTACTCTGACAACCAGTCCGTCTGCCGTAACTGCTGCTTAGTTTCGCGACGGCGCTTTTTTCGGACGATATCGATATCTTCTTTTTCGTGAAGACCGCCTTTTCTTAATAGAGGATCAAGCGCCAAGTAATTACGCGGCTTCACTGCGCCTAATGTTTGTTGACTCGAACTATTGTCAGAATTATTTTGGCGCTCTAATGCTTTTTCAATTTTCTTGGCCTTTTTTAAGGTTTGTTTTAAGCTCATATTATTACCTATATTTTTAATGTCTTTAAATCTATTTTGTATGTTCGAGTGACAGCATAGTGATGCCAAGATTAGGAAATCGAGCGCAAATAGTACACTTCGTACATTTAGCTTGATTAACACCGTCGTGCATCGCTATGGCTTAACTCGTTAGCCTTTAATACACATGACCTGCTTCAGTGTATGCACCACTTCAACCAAATCCGTTTGATTGGCCATGACTTCATCAATGTCTTTATAAGCACCGGGTATCTCATCGATAACGCCTTTGTCTTTACGACATTCGACACCGTCCGTTTGCGCTTTTAGCTCATCAATGGTGAAAGCACGCACCGCTTTGCCGCGGCTCATTTGACGCCCTGCGCCGTGTGAGCAAGAACAAAACGATTCCGCTGCACCCAGACCACGAACAATAAAAGACTTTGCGCCCATAGAGCCTGGGATAATACCGAGTTCACCGGCATAGGCACTGATTGCGCCTTTACGCGTCACGTAAACTTGCTCGCCAAAATGCACTTCTTCATTGACGTAATTGTGATGGCAATTGATGGCTTCTTTGGTTAACTGAAATCGTGGCAATCCTGCTTGTGGCGACTGCAAAGACTTAATGACTAAGCGCATCATCTCGCGGCGATTCTCTAGCGCGTAATCCTGTGCCCAGCCTACCGCCTCGACATAATCAGCAAAGCTGTCGGACCCTTCGGCAAAGTAAGACAAATCACGATCTGGCACATGACCAAAGCGCGATTGACGCTCTTTTTTGGCCAGAGTAATGAAATACTGGCCGATACAATTACCTATACCACGACTGCCAGAATGCAGCATGACCCAGACATCTTTGTTTTCATCCAAGCACAGCTCAATGAAATGATTGCCACCGCCCAGCGTTCCCAACTGCTTCGCCCACGTACGCTCAAAACCTTTAAGCATTTTAAGTAAACCAGGATGCTTATCAGTAATCGGTTTCAATCGTTTTCCTAACGGGTCAAGCGTTGAGTTCTTGGCTTGGATTTGCTTGTGCATGTTGAAACCCACAGGCACTTGTTGCTCTACTACTGAACGTAATGACCTCAAGCTATCAGGTAAATCACTTGCGGTTAGGGATAAGCGCACGGCGTTCATACCGCAGCCGATATCCACACCGACCGCCGCAGGAATGATGGCAGACTTGGTCGGAATCACGCTGCCAACGGTTGCGCCTTTACCCACATGCACGTCAGGCATAACCGCAATATGCGAGTGTATAAACTCTAGCTGCGCCAAGTTGCGTAATTGCTGAATCGCGCCTTGCTCAATATCAGTGGTGTAGATTTTGACAGGCACGCCATGTTTACTATTTTTATTTAATACTAATTGAATGCTCATTATTTATTTTTTCCATTTTTTTTATTTTTAAAGCCATGTAAATAATTTTTATATTTACCTATTAAGTTTTTTAGACATTACTCATCTATCCCAATTAAACGCAAAGTTTAATAAGAAATAAAATTATCAATTAAAAAATAATAGGCAATAAAATACCGTCTCTTTATTAATTAAAAATCAATAAAAAGTTATGGCTAATTTATTATGGACGTTTTAAAAAAGGTTTTACCGTACCAAAAATGAGAGCGTAAATATTATACGCACAGATATATAGTTGCTAAGTTAATAGCGTGACTCATTTTTTGGTAATAAAGGTAAAGCAGAATGTTAGATAAACAGACAGCAGCAAGCGCGAAACCAATTAGCACTATCGCATCGCTATTTTGACATAGAAGATTTAGAAGAAGGATGGAGCGAGTACATATAGGAGGCTATTTATTGATATTAATAGATAGAACATCACTCAATAGCTATATATAAATTTAGCCAAACCTTTTCGAAGTCGTCATTGCTGTCATAATTTTCATATATTCAGTCTTTAAAAACGTCTTAGCAGTTATATAGGACACGATGATTCCTCCATAGGTTGTGGCTAATGTCAGGGCAACAGTAGCAGATTTATTAGAAATTTATAGCAAGACTATAAATCAGTGAGATAATGATAACGATTTAAAAAATATTGTCAACTATTAATTTTTAAATAACAAAAAAACGCAATACTATAGGCCATTCATTTAATAGAGTAATTATTTTAGATAATAACTAATAGCTTTTTATGCCATAAAACTATTAATTACTTCAGCAAACAAAGCCGCTGCAATTATGATGAAGATAATACCGCAACCACGATTGAGCCACGCTAAGCGATTACCGACATCAAGCCAGCTTGCCAACTTTTTACCACCTAAGGTATATATGATCTGCCAAATGGTTTCACTCATGAATAGCCCAATGGTCAATAAGATATATTGCGGCCATAGTGGCGCACTAAAATTAATAAACTTAGGAAAAAAGGCCGCAAAGAACAAAATGGCTTTTGGATTGGATAAGGACACCCAAACACCTGTACGAAATAGAATAAGATTACTGGGACTTGCCTTGACCGCTGCACTCGAGAGCGAGCGTGGCTGTAGTGTATCGGCTTTATTCTCGAAAGCATCGTAGTCGGCTTCAACCTCGGCACTTAACTCTTTAGCATCGCTCATCAAGCTACCATCGCCCGCATCGCGCCATGAGCTGATACCCAAATAAATCAAGTATGTCGCACCCACCGCTTTGATAATTGTGAGTAGCCAAGGCGATTGACGGCTGATCACATCCAGCCCCAGCAATGTCGATAGCAGTAATACAAATAGACCAAGACTCAAACCTGCCAGCGTCCATAATGTCCGCTTCACGCCATAGTTCATGCCGTACTGAAATGCCAGTAGCATATTGGGACCTGGGGTCGCGGAAATCAAAAACGTACTTGCGAAAAATACTGCAAACAGATGCCAAGACATCAGCTAACCCCTACTTTGTTATATATAAATGGTTCTTATACGAACAGCCATATCACCAAAAAAAGAAATACCGCCATGAAGACGGTATTTTTTATACTTACTTATATTATATACATATGTTTGGCAGTTTTATAGACTACTTGACGGTACAACTGTCTAATAGTTTTTGCAAAAAGCCGTCACAACGTTCGATTTCGATTAACTCAACATATTCATCCGCTTTGTGTGCCTGTTCAATACTACCAGGGCCACAAATGATGGTTGGGATACCTGCATTGGTAAACTGGCCACCTTCCGTTGCGTAAGCGACTTTATGACGCTCGTCATCGCCTGTCAATGCAGCTATCAATGATTGCAACTCGGCGCTATCATCGTCGGTCATTGCAGGCACGATTTCTTCTTGCATCAGCTCAATGCCAGTCTCGGGAGCGCGTGCTTGCATTTGTGCATTTAGCTCAGCGACTTTCGCTTGAATGGGCGCTAGTATATCGTCTTGCGTCATGTGCGGCAGGTTGCGGTAGTCAAAAGTAAACTCACACAAGTTGGGCACGATATTGGTGGCTGTGCCGCCATGTATAGTACCTACTGATAAGGTAGAATAAGGTACCGTAAACAATGCATCGTTATCGTTTCTCGCACTGAGCTCTTCGGCAAGCGCATCGACATAGCCAACCAATTTGCTTGCGTAACTGATCGCATTGACCCCTTGAGCAATCAATGAAGAATGCGCTGATTTGCCATGGACACGGCAACGATACACCGCGATGCCTTTGTGTGCGACCACCATCGCCATATTGGTCGGCTCACCGACGATACAGTAATCAGGGTTGATACCGCGCGCTTTTAGGTCTGCTAAAATCAATGGCGCACCCAAACAGCCCACCTCTTCATCGAACGACAAAGCCAAGTGCAATGGGCGACGCAGCTGACCGCTGTTCGACAACTGCACCGCTTGCGGCAACATCGTCAGCACACAAGCGATAAAACCTTTCATATCACAAGCACCGCGTCCATATAGCTTGTCACCACGAATCGTTGCTGCAAACGGCTCTGATGTCCATGCTTGCCCATCGACTGGCACGACGTCAGTATGGCCAGATAAAACCAGACCGTTATTTACGATATCGGCATTTTCGCCAGCTGGTACCGTCACAAACAAGTTGGCCTTGGTTTTAGCCTCGTTAAAGGTCAGATCTACCGTTAAACCCAATTGCTCACAGTACGATTTTACATCGTTAATCAAAACTAGATTGGAGTGTCGACTGACCGTATCAAAGGCAATAAGGCGCGTTAGCCAATCGAGGCTGTGTTTGGGATGCTCAGTATTGTTGAACTGCTTGTCATTGCTAACGTTATCACTGCTAGTTGTATCATTAGTATCTTGGATCATAAAATATCCTTATCACGATATATGATAAAAAAGGTTACTGTTTTTTAAATGAGCGCCGCTGCAATGCCTTGATCTCTTCATCCAATCCTGTAATCGGACCTTGTATTGGTATGTTTGGCGCTACTTCTTGAATACTTAATGAGTTGATTGGCGATGTTGACGTCACGCCCATCTCCTCCATCCACTCGCCAAGCTGTTTTGATGAGCTAACGTAGATGATACGACCCAGACCTGCCCACGCATGCGCAGCTGAGCACATAGCACAGTGCTCACCTGAGGTATAAACCACCGCTTTTGTACGCGCGTCTGTAGTCATATTCTCTGCGGCCCACTTTGCAACAGCAATTTCAGGATGGTAAGTTGCATCGACAGTATTGGCACGATTACGATCTTCATGTAGCACCTGACCATCGCCATCAACCAATACACTACCAAATGGCTCATCGCCCGCCGCTAGCGCTTCAGTAGCAAGCTCTACGCAGCGGCGCAAATATATCATATCATTGTCAGTGATCATCCCCATCTCCTTTTATCAATTCATTCTAGGACGTGTTGAATATTAACCCATATCAAAGCATTTACGATGGCGTCTTTATTATGAAGGACGGTTTTGATTCATCGCATCGACGACTGGCGGCATTGGCTTTGGTAACTTACCTTCTGCCTGTAGCTCTTTGCTGGTTTTGGCATCGATAGCCAGTCCAGCAATCAGGGCAATATCTTTAACAGGTTTACGCTTGCGGGTAGCAAAGCTCACTGGCACCATGCGCGCAAACTCATAAATATGCAGATAAGACTCTTCGCCACCTTCAAAGTTTTCGTCATCTTCTAATCGAATACCACCGATTTTAGCCAAATCAGACAGCATCTCATTTTCATCGCCACTCAGACCACAGTCGGTAATACCAAAACCCGTCATAAAACCATTTGCCCACTGTTTCAATGCCATCACGCGCTCGTACAAATCATGTTCATCATCTGGCACTAATGGCGTGTAAGAATAAGCATCGTCTTTGTCTTTAAGCTGAAAAACGGTGTCTTCCGCTTCTTCTGTTAACAGAGTCAATGCCTCATCGGGTAAAGGCGCAAAACTGAGCTCTTCAAACACCTTCGCCCATGTTGCTTCATCAGGCGCGTTACAGGCTGTCATCAGCCCTGTCATCAGGCCATGCACTTCACTGATAGACACGTCAGTCCAATCATCAAAAGCAGTCAGCCATGTATTCCAGCCAGAAATATTGTCATTCATAATAGATGTCCTAGTAATTGATTATTGCTTAAAAAATAAAAATAGACGGATAAAATAGGTGTGAGACACCGCTTGATATTATCAATCAAACCATGGCTCATAAAAATAAACAAACAACCCCTAATATAGGTAATTACTTTGTTGATATAGATATTATGCGGTCACCTATGGCATTATTAAACGCAGAGAACAAAATTCATTCACGCTTACTTGTTAAGGATAAAAACTGACTATGTATGATCAACTTAGAATATTAGAAAAAATGATACTCGACATAAAAAAACAGTATCAGCTTGTCAGTGCTGAACTTAGCAGCCTCAAACAACACCCTGTTAGCGACCCTCAGGAGCTTGCGGCAATAAGAGCCAAGCTCAACACTAGCCATAGCGAACGCGATGGTGCCAAAAAACAATTGAACGATCTTGACAAGCGCTATCAAAGTCTCGCAGAAGCGCATCATATGATCGGTGAAGAGCAAGACAAACTGCAAAAACAGGTCAGCCAATTACAACAACAAAACAGCCAGTTAGAGCAACAAAATAATGAATTGAAGCAGCAATATAGCGATATTAAACAGCAAAACAGTGAGCTGCAGAAAAAGAATCAATTGGCAGCAGAGCGTACACAAGTCGTATTAAAACGCTTAACCCACATCGATCAAGTAGAAGGCTGATCAGTGATGGCAATAAGGACATATTACTTATTTAACTGCCCAACACTACTCGTAAAATCTGATATCACTCATTTCACTGACCAGACATTGTAGGATTTATCATGACCGATGACCACAAAAACTCTATAGAAAAACAGCCACAAAATAGCCAACAGCAGAATATTTCTTCTAAACCACAACCAGTCGCTGCAACTGGCCCAAACACACCGAGTACTACTGTGAAAACCACTATCCCTGAACCACAAATCAAAAAAGTAGATATCGCAATTGCTGGTGTCACCTATCCTATTTATTGCCCAGTACACGAACAAGAAGAGCTGCTCTCAGCTGTCTCGTATATCAATAACCATGCACTAGATCTCAAACGAGATGCGCCAAGCCTCAGTCAAGAAAGTATCTTAGTACTGTGCTGCTTGAATTTGTATGAAAAAATACACACCAATCAAAGAAGCGATGAAGATCGACTACAGCAAGACAAACAATCTGAAGCGCTATTAAATAAAATTATGAAAGACGCACAGTCTGTTTTATAAGCCTGTATTAAGCGACGAAACAATAAGCGCTTCGCTCTGATGAGCCAAGCGCTTTTTTATGCTTAAGTCATAACCCAATTATTTATACCTCAGGGTTATAAACCTTACCTGCATGAAAGTCTGCTTGATGCTCATAATTACAAAAAAACAATGCTTGGTTTTCGCCAATAGCACTCTCACTATTTGCAGCCAAGTTGGGCTTGGTTTCAAGGACGCCGCGGTATTCAGCCAAGCTGTTGCCACAAAAATTGCACTGACGCGGTGTGATCACATCGCCTTTTTTTGGCATCATGCTTTTGGGCGCACGCGGGTACATAAATTTATAAAACCCCCACATTACTATCCAAATAACAATGATGATAATGATAACAGCAAACACGGCAGTGCTCCTTTGAATATGAGTAAGCGCTATGAATGATAAAAGCCGCTTGGCGGATTATTCAATACGTCTGAACAGTATAACTTAACCAGCAATACTGACGATAGTGCTATGCTTTAGCGAGTTAATTGTCCATCCATTTATCATGATAATTTATCAATAAATGCCATGATACTGTGTAAAAAACTGGCCATAGCGGGCCAGTTTTTGTATTAAACAGAAAATAAAGTGAGCGATCTATATTAGTGAAACTATAGCTGCAACTCACTGATATCAGCGACGGTTAAAAACAATGCGCGTACTTGCTTAAGCAGCGCTAAGCGGTTGTTTTTAAGGGCGGCGTCTTCACTGTTGACCATCACATTATCAAAGAATTGCGTCAGCGGCTTATCTAAGCTGGCAAGCGTTTGCAACACTTGTGTGTAATCAGCTTGTTCTAGCAGCGGTTTAACCGCCGTCTGCGCTTGCAGCACACTTGCATATAAACTTTGCTCGGCAGATTCAGACAATAGCGCTTCATCGACAGTATCAGCGACACTCACTTCTGACTTGGCCAATATATTGGCAACACGCTTGTTTGAATCAGCAAGCATTGAAGCTTGTGACAATTCGCTAAAGGCTTGTACCGCGCGAATACGCTGATCAAAATCAAGCGGCATATGCGGGTTAATCGCTTGCACTGCCTGAATGGTATCGACGCTCACGCCCTGTTCGGTATACATCGCACGATAGCGCGAGTTTAAGAATGCCATGACCTGAGTAAACGTATCACCCATTTTTTCAATCTTGCTGCCTTCAGCGTCACTATAGCCTTTAATCGCTTGCTCAACGAGCGCTACCAAATTAATTGGCAATTGCTTTTCGATCAAAATACGCAAGATACCGATGGCTGAACGACGTAGACTGAACGGATCTTTTGAACCCGTCGGTGCTTGGTCAATGGCAAAAATACCAACAAGCGTATCTAAACGGTCGGCTAATGCTAAGCAAATGCCAATTGGTGTTTGTGGTAATACGTCACCGCTGAACTTTGGCAAATACTGCTCTTCTAAACTGGCAGCCACTGCTTCAGGCTCATTATTCAAACGCGCATAATAAGTGCCTGCAATACCTTGTAATTCAGGATATTCACCGACCAATGAGCTTGCCAAATCTGCTTTTGACAAAATACCCGCACGCACCGTTTCATCGATATCAATCTGCTGACCCTGCTGTTGCATCAAGGCGGCAATAAAGGCGGCAAGCTTGGCAATACGCTCAGATTTTTCCCAAATCGTACCCAGCTTGTCTTGGAAGACACGAGTTTTGAGGCTTTCTGTCAACGCAAATAATGGCTGCTTCTGGTCTTGTAAGAAGAAAAACTCGGCATCGGCCAAACGCGGACGCACGACTTTCTCATTACCTTCGATAATTTGATTGGGATCTTTTGACTCAATATTGGTAATAAAAATAAAGTAAGGCTGCAACTTGCCTGCTTTATCAGTTAAGCAAAAATACTTCTGATCCGCTTGCATGGTCGAGATAAGCGCTTCTTGCGGCACCTGTAAAAAACGCGGCTCAAAGCTTGCTCGTAGCGCAATGGGAAAATCAACCAATGCGGTGACTTCATCCAACAAATCTTGTGGCACGATAGCATCTGAATTAACTTCATCAGCCAATGCTTTGACTTGGTTTTTGATCAGCATTTGACGCTTATCAAAATCAGCCACGACTTTTAGACCGCCTAGTAATTCTTCGTAGTCATTGGCATGCGCGATATCATGATAATTAGGACTATGGAAGCGATGGCCACGTGTTTGCGTGCCTGTTTGATGACCTTGGATAGTAGCGTCAATGACAGTACTATCTTGCATCAATACCACCCACTGTACCGGACGCACAAATTCATTGCGGCTGGCACCTGAGCGCATACGCTTAGCAATCGGTAAATTGTCTAGTGCTGTCTGGAAAATGGCAGCTAACAGTTCAGTCGTTGCTTGACCATGAATGACTTGCTCATAACCGACATAATCACCTTTATCGGTGTGAATCGTTATCAACTCGCTGGCGTCAATGCCCAAGCCTTTCGCAAAACCCATTGCCGCGCGTGTTGGATTACCTTCCGCATCAAAGGCAGCTTTAATCGCAGGACCGCGCTTTTGCTCGCTACGATCCGGCTGCTTATCGCTAATGCCCTGAATTTGAAGCGCCAAACGGCGTGGGGCAGCAAAGGCTTTGATACTATCGAAGCCAATTTCAGCTTCATTTAATTGTTCGGTGACACTCGCTTGTAGCGCATCACGTAGAGGTTTTAGGCTTTTTGGAGGTAGCTCTTCACACCCCAGTTCAAATATAATAGTACTCATGGGATGCTCCTATTTATTGTTATCAGTAGATTGGTTATTGTCAGTAGCTTGATTGCTTTCTGTATTCTCAGTGGCTTCTTCTTTTGGCAAATACTTATCGAGCGCCGCTTTACGATGCGCCTCATCTGCCAATGGAAAACCCAATTTTGCGCGTGCTTCAACGTAACCAATGGCAACCTTACGGGCAAGCGTACGCACACGTAGGATAAAACGCTGACGTTCAGTCACTGAAATCGCACCACGAGCATCGAGTAAATTAAAAGCATGTGAGGCTTTTAGTACCATCTCGTAGGCTGGTAGTGGCAAACCTTCGGCAACCAACTTATCTGCTTGCTGCTCATAAAAGTCAAACATCTCGCCCATCATTGGCACATCAGCGTGCTCAAAGTTATAGGTAGACTGCTCCACTTCATTTTGATGAAAGACATCGCCATAAGTGACGCGACCAAACTCACCATCTGCCCAGACCAAATCGTAAACGCTGTCAACACCCTGCACGTACATTGCCAAGCGCTCAAGACCGTACGTAATCTCACCGGTCACGGGGAAACACTCGAGCCCGCCTACTTGCTGGAAGTACGTAAACTGAGTGACTTCCATACCATTAAGCCAAATCTCCCAGCCTAGTCCCCACGCACCCAGCGTTGGCGACTCCCAGTTATCTTCAACAAAACGCACATCGTGCACCAATGGATCAATACCAATGGCTCTTAGCGAGTCCAAATATAGCTCTTGGATATTGGGTGGATTTGGCTTTAGCACCACTTGAAACTGATAGTAATGCTGCAAGCGGTTGGGGTTGTCACCGTAGCGACCATCAGTTGGACGACGTGATGGCTGCACATAGGCAGCATTCCAACGCTCAGGACCTAACGAGCGTAAAAATGTCGCGGTGTGAAAAGTACCCGCGCCGACTTCCATATCATAAGGCTGCAAGATAACACAGCCCTTATCTGCCCAATAATTCTGTAGGGTTAGAATTAAATCTTGAAACGTCATCGGTTGAGGGTCTTTGTCTTCTATCATCGGGTTTGTCACTTGTGATGTCATAGTTTGAGTTGTCATAGTTTGGGGCATCATCGTAAAGCCACTGTGGAATGAGTATTATGAAATAAAATATTGATAGCGCTCGTACAGCCTATTCGGCAACGACTCTATTTGCTTGCTCACCTTACTAAAAATTGACTATTTTATCTATATTTACTGCAATTAAATTTATGCTGCAGACCTAAACCAGTCGTTATAAGGCTCATTTATAATTAAACTGCTGCAATATAGAAGGCTCAAAAGTAGCAGATAAAAAAATACCCAAATGCGCGAGCATCTGGGCAGGAGGAAAGGTATGTCTTTGGTATCCTGATGAGTCAGGCTTTTTGTTTTTTAGTCGAACTGCTATTCTTTTTTTTGGTAGAAATCTATCTGAACTAATCTCGATAGTAATGCTATCAAAACGATACTATTAAAATGGTACTACTATTAAGCTATTAAAAAGATACGAGCAAATATAAAATAACTTTATTGGTAAGACGCACTAGTCGCTTTTGGCATGATTATCCATAAAATTATATAAATTAAGATGCCAGGTACTGCTGCACTCAAAGATGAGATAATCACGAATAACACTCTCACCCAAGTCGGTGACCAGCCAACGTATTCGGCAATGCCGCCCATCACACCTGCTATCATGCGATTGTTCTGTGAGCGATGTAGTTTTGCTAATTTAGCCAAATCAAATACCTCTCTATCATTTCTATTGTTATTGTTATTTAAAATTCCGCTTTTTTTCTTCTATTTTTATGCTTTTTTCCGATTCTAGTCAGGAAGCTGCTTAGCCTTCTTAACTTATGAATAAGTATAGCAACTATTTAATATTTATCTGTTGAACGTATAGACGTACTTTGTGAGTTTATGCTAACCAAGCTTGCCCTAATCTGTCATAAAACCTCATAAACTGCTGATTTTAAATAGTTATTTCAAAATGTTTCACGATTAGCTTTATTGCTGTCATATTACACATGTTGTTACAAATCCAATATTTAGCCATTTTCAGCACATAGATATTGTGTAGATGGAACTTCAGAAATAGAGAGACATTTAAACAATCACAGTTAAATTAATAACTTGGTAATGCTTTTATCAGAAAAAAGTCGTATAAAAAAACACCCCTTTACAATAACCTACCTGTAAATCGCCTTAAACCTTTATAACATGCTGGTAAATAACAGATATTCCAGCAGTCTATCGATAAAATTAGTGCGATGAAGCATGACTAAAAATTAAGGAAAGCTATGTACGAGTCAGGATTGATGATTGGACATTTTGAGCCACTACATTTAGGTCAAATGCGCAGTATATTGGCTGCGGCAGGACAAGTGAAAACCTTGCATATTATCATTATGGCGCATCCAGCACCGCATCCAGACTTTGACATTACTTTGCAAGACAAAGCACGTTGGCTACAGATGGCGTGTGCTGATTTGCCATTTATCCAGATTCATACCACTCATGAGATTGAGCTACCGCTACATGATAGCTTCGTCGATGTGACAATCGACATTCCTGCCAGCAATGCCAAACTACAACGTTTGACGACAGCGCTCGACTTACCAGCAGATACAGTCTTGTTTGTCGCAGAAAACCACCCATTGGCGCAGAGTGATGTCTATGAGCGATTATCGATACCAGTCGTCACGACCCCGTTACAGCCTGAGTTTGATTCTTATGCCATCGCTCGTAATCCAGTCGCGCATTGGTCAGCTATTCATCCCCAAGCGCGCGGCGACTATACCAAAACGGTGGCGATTGTTGGCGGCGAAAGTTCGGGTAAGACCACATTGGTGCATAAACTGGCCAATTATTATGGCGCCAGCTTTGCTTTAGAGATGGGACGCTTATATGTCGGTACAGATTTGGGTGGTAGTGAAGTCGGTCTACAATACAATGACTATGGTCCGATTGCCCTTCAGCATGCTCAAGCTATAAGAGATGCGGCGGCTAATGCGACCGCTCCTGTCACCATCGTTGATACCGATTTTGTGACCACTCAAGCATTTTGTGAAGAATATGAAGGTCGCAGCCATCCTTTTGTGGCGGCTTGTATCGATGATTTTCGCTTAGATCATACCATTATGCTGGATAACAATACGCCGTGGATTGATGATGGCATGCGCTCATTGGGCACGCCTGAGGCGCGTGGACGCTTTGAGCAACGTCTCGTCGATATTTTTGCTCGTCATGATATCAAACCACACATGGTTGATCAGCCAGATTACGATGCGCGCTATCAGCAAGCGCTGCTGCTTATCGATCAGTATGTTTATGGCAGATAGAGGAGATGGTAAAAATAGCGATGGCAAGAATAGCGATAATACAAAAATAATATGATACTAAAAAATAAAATAAGAACTCATTGTAGTTTTAATACTTTAAGGAAAAAGGCTTTATGCGTATTCAGCTATTAGATAATATTACTGGAAAGTGGGCGATGCAATGGATTGTCACTTGGTTCATTTGCGGGGTGATAGCATTATCCGCAGGTTTTTGGCTCACGACAGAACACACCACACTTGATATGTTTTATTTGGGCGTGTCTTTCGTTGGTTTGGTCTGTGTGGTTTCGCTATCATTTCGCAAAAACGTCATGGGCAACGGGTTGGGAATGGCAGCGACTGCGGGAGAAGTCGTCGTGCAGGCGACGTCTGGTGCAGTCGGTTTGATGCTCGCGCCGCTCTTTAACTTTTTCACCCATGTCTACGGTATTTTTTATTGGTCAAAACATACCGATCCTGATGGCGACATGATACCAAAGGCTGCGAGCAAAGCGGTTTGGTTGATTACCGCTGCCTTTATTATTCTTGGTCTCGCACTTTTCCCCACAGTAAATGATTTACTCGCCAGCTATGGCTATGCAGTGGTTGAAAATGATAATAGTAAATTCCTAGGATTTATCTCCTTCTTTTGGATCAACGTCATTGCTTTTGTCCTCTCCATCACTGCACAAGCCGCAATGATTTTGCGCTATTCATTTAACTGGTGGTTATGGATTATCGTTAACTTTGTCTGGCTCATCGTCAATCTAATGTCGGGCAATTACATTTTTGCCATTCAAACCATGATATATCAAATAAACGCTTTTATTGGTTTGTATGAATGGCAGCGCAGTGAACAAGGTTAACGGTTATCTTGTATGGTCATAAGCGCTGATATCTCAAAAGAATAAAATCGAAGAGCTCGCAGATATTGACAAATATATTGATAGCGCTATAGGTTTTGACTGTGCCGTCTATCAGATAATGTGGTGGACTGGCTCAATTAGTGCTACAACTGATAGGAGAGATTTTTCAATTCATCTACTAACACGGAGGTTAGTATGTCTCGTACTCAGCAAAAACGCCTGTCTAAACGCACACTTGAGCAATGGCTTAGTGAATATTCTGTCAGTCATCAAAACCTAGTCAATAAAAAAATCCATTGGCTATGCGTTCCTACTATATTTGTCAGCCTGTTAGGCATGGGCATGTCGCTATCAGTCTGGTTTACCTTGGTACTTAGCGCGTTGGTATTGTTGTTTTATATGCGTCTATCCACGCCGTTATTCTTGGCGATGGGAATATTTATTCTTATTTGTTTGTCAGTAATGGCATTATTACCATGGGGCTTTAAGGTTTGGGCGGCTATTTTTGTGGTTGCTTGGATTGGACAGTTCATCGGTCATAAAATTGAAGGCAAAAAACCCTCATTTTTTGAAGACTTACAATTCTTATTAATTGGTCCAGCATGGGTAGCTAATAGCTTGATGGGTCGTAAAAAAAGGCCAAGCCTAACTATTTATCCTTGATAGTATCTTTAAGCTCAGTACCGTTAGAATTAGTACCTAAAAAACCACTATCTAAAACTGATATCTTGACTCAAAAAAGCACCGCTCAACAATCCGTTAAGTGGTGCTTTGTATATTACGCTATCAAAGAACAAGTTATAAAAAATAAGCTATCAAAAAAATTTATTGACTGTAATTAACTCCTCTAAATTTCAGAACAATAACACTGTAAACATAGCGTCAAATAGCCACAGCAGAACTGTTTACTTCAAAATAGAACCATTCATTTTAGAATAGAGCCAACAGCACAAATACAGCCTATTCGTCCGATAGTTAATACGCGACAAGCCTCTACGCAATGTACTGTAGAAATTCTTCATTACGCGCCATCACCGATAGATACAGCACTGGCTGTCCCGTCCTAAACGTTGAGTTGGATTTTTCTGATCGACACATTGACTTGATCGAAGAAGGGTATGAGCTCGCCGTTCGCATTAAGAGCTGCAAGATTCCAGCGACCAAGCAAAACGGTTGGCGCTGACTCGTTATGTGCTCTGTGCCAGTTCCGATTATCTGAGCAGGATGGGATTACTTGCGACGCTAGCAGATTTGGAGAATCATGAATTTTTACAATATAATCTTGGCACAACAAGCAACCTATAGCCGACCGATGAAGAAGGCAGAAAGCATAAGCACACTATTTATGCCAAAATTAACGCCACTAATGGTGCGTTTTTGGTAGATATGGTCGTCAAAGGTCAGGGCATTACCTTTATACAATGTCGATATCTGAATACAGTGTCGATATTTGCTCACGCAAATAATATCACATGTCTATCACAGTCGAATTATCGCTTATAGCCCTACCGAATCCAGCAATCTTGGTTACTTGTGCGCCTTACTCAGTGATAGCAGAAATGACACCAATCAGTTTTTTGGTTTTATATCTTGCTTCTGCTAGTGCCATCTTATTCTGCGCTACCACAGTCAATACACAAGGTTTACCAATATAGTCAGTTTTGACAAATAGCATATTTCCAGCAGTGGCTTCGACGATAGTGATGTCGCACTTGCCCTGCTTCATTTGACTCGCGGATGAATCACTCAGTGCTGATAGTGTGCTACTCATCGCTGCAAACTTGTCCGTTTGATTGCTCAATTCACTGATCGAAAAACAACTAATGGGAAAGCCATCTGTGGTGCATAAGCTAACCAATATGACTTCTCTATTGGCGTCACACAATGCTTTCATGTGGCTTAATAACGCTATTTTTGCTGGTGATTTTTCGTCTAATTTTTCTTTTAACATAGTCATATCTGGCATTAGTCTTGATTATTAAGGGTATTAAATAATGACAACAGAGACACAGCGGACTCTCTGTTCCTAGGATCTGTATGGAGCACAGGTGCCACCACATTATGCTGCATCAACATCACTCTTATTTCTTGTCCCAGTGCTGAAAGACTATCTTTGTCAGCATCTTCGCAATGAGTGATACCAATGATACACGTGGTCTGATTTTTTTCTGGCGCAAAAAAGTGTAACAGCTTATCTAAATTGGCATAATCGGGTGTCTCGCCATATCTAATCAAAATGAGCAATCCCCATAGCGACTGATTGACGAACTCCCATAAAAAAGAAAACCGCTCTTGACCTGGCACGCCGTAAATACCTAGCGCCATATCGTCAGACAGAGTGATGCGCCCATAATCGATGCCGACCGTCGTGTACTCTTTACCGATATCGATACTAGATTTTGCTTCTGTTTCGATGGGGCTTATCTCGCTTAATGTCTTGACCAACTGAGTTTTTCCAGCACCGACTTCACCAATGATTGCTAGCTTCTGATAATTCAATTTTTTACCTCATTCCTAAGAATTTTTTGATCGCACCATAAAATTTGTTAGGCTTTTTCTCATTTACGGTTTGCTCATGTATCGGTGCTGCCTCTGTGACACTCAATAAACCTAAACGATCAAACTCTCTGATAATCTGTGTGACTTGATGATGGCTGCCAAAATCACCACTATCCGCTAGTGCATTAAACGAATAAGGCTTTTTAGTCAATTTGATACATAGGTTCATCATCATTTGCGGCTGGCTTTCATTGTTGAGATCAGGCCATGCCAACAATCTTAAATCCTTACCTTCATAATACTTTTCAGGCACCGTATCAGATTTTTTTATATCAATAAACGGTTGAATACGTCTTTGTTGAGACTCATTAAAGCTGTTTAACACAGCGCCATTATTCTCAATGAACGCATTAAAAAAGTTGCCTTGATCCACAAAATCAAACACGCTCACAGCCCAATTATGAAAGCTGCGTTTGATCACGCGCACATCCAAAAACACCCAAAGATCTTCATGTCTAGGATCAGAAGCTATCTTACTCATTAACTTGTCTACTTCCAGGTAAGGGCCTTCTAGCACTTGCAGGTACTGACCTTCACGGTAAGAGATGATACCCGTAATTTGCGATTTTGGATTATGCTTACGAGAGACGCTAACGATGTCTGATAACCCAGTAGGCATTCGAATAGTGCGATCACTGATTGGCACTCTACTGACGTATGCAATACACTTCATTTTGCCACCACTTGATAAAACGGCTCACGCTCGTTAAGTTGTTACCACTGTCTACAAAATAATAATTCGCTATGTACAGTACGTACATAGCGAATTTGACCTCGTTGCCAGTCTTGTCTTATTTAAGGCACGATAAGCAACAAGGAAGGAGAGTTTGATAAATCACTCATTTTTTGAACACGACCAACCGAATTATACTTCTAGTTTATTTTCTACCGCTTGTACCTTACGGCGGGCTAATGCAAGATTGGCTTTTGATTTATCAAGCACCAAATAAATAAACAAGTCTTCATGCTTGGCTGTAGGACGAATGATGTGCAATTGAGACTCCAAGGTGATTAACATATCTTCGATTTCACCTTTGATATCTAATGATTTCATCGTTGCTACCTTCGCCTTTACCACTTGCGAGTTACCTGCTGCTGCAAGTTCTAAGTCAACGCCGCCGCCAGCCATACCAAGTACCATGCCTGACATATAGTCGACGATACAGCCACCCATTGCACCATCAAGATTCATTAATTCTTGTAACGACTCATCGATATTTGACATACTTTTTCCTGTTTATCTAATTGTATTTAAATGAAGTCATTCCATCACAGAAATGCCTTCGTAGTTTCAAGCTATGAAGCTAAATTTAGCTTATTTTTTACTCTTTTTATTATTAGTATATCTTAACGTACACTCAAAACTTATAAGATAATTATAACAATAAAATATCAATAACTAAGTATGTTTTTTGGTAAAAACGATATAGTCTATTTATAAACAAAGTCTACATACCGTAGCGGTGGTCATTATATGCCATATATTAGACTCGATGACGCTTGCCCCTAACCACTCATGAACAAAAAACGACCGTTGAGTAGGAAAAAATAAAAACATCGAATAGTCATGCGGATTTAAAGCTTAAAACCCCCACTCTTGACACTAAAATGCCATTAACCGTTGAGTCATTCCAAGCAAATAGTTAAGGAAAAACGATGCCAGATTTACTTATAAAAAATGCCCAATTACCCAATCATAAAAACTTGGTCAATATCAGTATAAACGGCGCTTATATTGAGAGCATTGACGACGTTGCAAAAAAAACTGAACATGATGATGCGCCAAGAGCACTTTACGATGCTAAAGGTTACTTTGTCTGTGCAGGATTCTATGAGAGCCACATTCACCTTGATAAAGCCTGCATCCTTGATCGCTGTACTATAGAGCAAGGTGATTTAAACGAGGCTGTTGAAGAAACAGGTAAGGCTAAAAAGGATTTTACGGAAGTAGATGTGTTTAATCGTGCTTCACGAGTGATTGAGATGGCGATTAAAAAAGGCACCGTTGGTCTGCGCACCTTTGTTGAAACAGATTCAAAAACAGAGATGCGTGCCTTTAATGCCATCAAAAAAGCCCGCGATACCTATGCATTTGCCATCGATATAGAGATTTGCGCCTTTGCGCAATCAGGATTGACCAATGACCTGCATACTTATGAGCTACTAAAACTGGCATTGTCGCAAGGCGCTGATTTGGTTGGCGGCTGTCCATACAAAGATGAGAATCCTCACAAGCATATTGAAATGGTGTTTGACTTGGCTGAGCAGTTTGACGTCGATGTTGATTTTCATTTAGATTTTGATCTGGATCCACAAGGCTCGAGCATTCCAAAATTGGTTGAAGAAACCATCAAGCGCCATTATCAAGGTCGCGTGTCTATTGGTCATGTCACTAAACTGTCAGCGATGGACAAAGACAAACGTATAGAAATGGCTGCCTTACTGAAATTTGCTGACATTACCCTGACGGTGTTACCAGCCACCGACATATTTTTAAATGGGCGTGATTATGAGGCGCTCATTCCTAGAGGCATGGTCAACGCCAATGAGCTATTAGCGATGGGCATCAATACGACTATTTCTAGCAATAATATTTTAAATGCTTTCACGCCTTACGGTGATGCCTCACTGATTAGAATGGCAAATATGTATGCCAATATCACTCAATTAGCAAAAGATGAGCAGATAGCGGAGGTATTCGATATGATTAGCAAAAATGCAGCGAAGCTTTTGTCACGGCAAACGGAGGTTAAAGTAGGAGCACCGGCTACCCTAGTCATATTAGAAGCGAAAGACGCGGTAGAAGCGATTAGAATCAATTCACAAGCCATCGCAGGTTTTAAAAATGGCAAGCAAACTTTTTGCAATGAGGTCGCCCATATTTGCTTTGAGTAACTTGAATATCATCAATTGAGCATATTCAGTCAGTTGAAAGATGCAGCCTATCAATGCGCCAGCACCTTCATCATGAAACATAGGCTTAAAACGATAAAAGCGTCACCCAACTATACGTTGGACGACGCTTTTCATAACGGTTTTTTTACTATTTACTATAGCTTTAACATCATGGTTTAAATACCTTCATATGTAGATAAGCTTAGTCTAAGGTTTGCACACCGCCGCCATTCACAAATATGGTCTGACCACTGACCCACTCAGATAGTGGTGCGGCAAAATACAGCATAGCACCAGCGATATCATCGGCTTCACCCAAACGTTGAATCGGCGTATGCTCTAGCATTTTCTTTTCGATTTCTGGTGTTAGTACAGTTTTTAACGCATCAGTACGCGTGGCACCAGGTCCAACCGCATTGACGCGTACCTCAGGGCCAAAATCATGTGCCAAGTTCGCCACCATATGATTGACAGCCGCTTTTGAACCCGCATAACCACTCATGTTCGGGCTTTTATTGATACTCGACATCGAAGTGGTAAATACAATCGAGCCATAACCCGACGCTTTCATGTGTGGCACGCATAATTGAGACAAGCGCCAGCCACTAAAAACATTCAACTCAAAGTCACGGCGAATATCATCGACCGATGCTGTGGCTGGGTTTTCACGACCACCGCCGCCGCCACCAGCATTATTGATTAAAATATTGACAGTGCCAAATTCAGCGACGACCTTATCTACCATAGCGACCAAATCTTCATCTTTTAAGATATTACATTCGACTGCCAAGCCTTTTACACCATACGCTTCGATATCCTTGACCGCAGCCTTTGCATCTTCTAATTTTAAATCAGCAATAGCGATATTTGCCCCAGCTTGTGCTAGACGTAACGCCGTTGCTTTACCAATACCATTTGCACCACCCGTCACAATTGCGGTTTTTCCTGACAGATCAAACAATTCATTAAATGCTCTATGTTTGAATTCTTACATAATTATTCCTTATTATCATCATGGTCTATAGATGGATTATTTGTTGTTATATTCGTTTAAACGATCTATATAATTATGCGTGATTAAACTGAGGCTAATGTGTCAAATTGACCACCTTTTGTAACTTAGTTTTGGCGCTGCAACTTTTAGTAATCTATGTCGTGAATTCCGTCGATAGTAACTTGGAATGTCATCGAAATGTTCTTAAGAAACAATGACAACCCTTAAAATCAGAACAAAAAAAAGCCTCACAATAAAGTGAGGCTTTGATGCTTTTTCAAGCCATATTTGGAGCGGGAAAAGAGATTCGAACTCTCGACCCCAACCTTGGCAAGGTTATGCTCTACCACTGAGCTATTCCCGCTGATTATCGAATTGTAGTGTTGTTAACAACAACTCCGTCTCGATAGGCTGGCTATTCTATCAGATATTCTAACCCTGTCAACCTCATTTTTAACGTTTATTTCCAATATTATGTCTTTAACTCGCTATTTATTGATGTAATTATCATAAATAATTGATTTAGCGATAATTATTTATTTAAAATAATATCAGTTATTTTTCAGAATAATGTTAGAAATCTAAAGCTCTGTCCTTGTAGGTAGTATCTCATTGCCTATGAGACTATTTTTTGACTGAGATTTATGCCGCCTATCAAGTTTATAGACGTTAGTCGCGAAAAATAGATTTGTTGGTGTCAACGTCGCTCTCACTTACAATCCTACGTTGTATTGTTACTTTTCCTGCATTGGTTTTGCCTTAGTAACATTATTATACTTATGCCTAATGACAGTTCGGGTAAAATTTTACTGTTGAGGTCACGTAGCAAACATAGGTAGAACATTAATAAAAAATTGCCTTACTTGCTGCTTCAACTCTCTATGCCACAAAAAATGTAACACGAGTCATTTGAACGATAATTATTTCAACGATAATCACTTTAACGACAACCGCTTTATTATTAATAGCCACTTTGTTCTATTTTACTTTTTATCATTTACAGCGAGGATGTTTATTATGAAAAAATTACTGACCAGCACCGTGATGGCCGCTTCATTGTCGGCACTAGCCCTGACAGGTTGTACCAGCACCACCAGTACTGGTGCCGTTGGCGTTGACCGTCAGCAGCTATTACTGGTTTCTAGTGAGCAAGTTTTGCAGCTGTCTGCACAGAGTTATGCCAAAACGTTGCAAGAAGCAAAAGCGCGCGGCGTACTAGATACCAATAAGGCTCAGCTTAATCGCTTAAAGAACATCGCTAATCGTTTGGTCGGTCAGGTCGGCGTCTACCGTCCAGATGCGGCGAAATGGCAATGGGAAGTGCATACGATCAAATCTAATGAGCTGAATGCCTTTGTCGTGCCCGGTGGCAAAATCATGTTTTACTCGGGTATCATTGACCGCCTGAATCTCACGGATGACGAGATTGCGGCTATTATGGGTCATGAGATGTCACATGCGCTGCGTGAGCACTCACGTGAGCGCCTATCGCGTCAGTATGCGACGCAGACTGGTATCGGCGTGGCTGCTAGCATCTTTGGACTGTCACAAGGTCAGGCTGAGCTAGCCAACGTCGCTGGGGATTTGGGACTGAGCCGTCCGCATAGTCGCACACAAGAAGCTGAAGCCGATCAGATTGGTCTAGAGTTAATGGCACGTGCTGGCTATAATCCGCAAGCAGCGGTTACCTTATGGCAAAAAATGCAAAGCGCGAGCCAAGGTGAGCCACCGCAGTTCTTAAGCACTCACCCGACCAGCAGCAATCGTATTGCTCAATTGCAATCGTTAATGCCTAAAGTGATGCCGCTTTATCAAAAAGCGCGTCGCTAACGAGATTGTTAGATTTCATGCTTTGAGTAAATGGTTGTTACTTATAAAAGCAGAGTACAGGTTATCAATTGTGCTCTGCTTTTTTATGCTGATAGCTAACAGGTACCGCTACTTGCCATGACTGGCTATTATTTATCGTCATTAAAGACAGTATGTTAAAAAGAATATCTTTCATTGCTATATTAGACCTCTTGCAAAAGTCATAAACCAAGCTCGAAATTCACAACAGCGGCGAATAGCTTCATTCTAAGATCATAGCGCTGACGACGGTTGCGATATTTATGAGCAACAATTTTGAA
>NZ_JAFCTE010000010.1:0-107089 GCF_049895865.1 Psychrobacter sp. TWR1-1-1
TAAGGATATTAACGATTTGATTATCAGTAAAGCGTGTCTTTTTCATAGGATTCTCCTGCTGGTATATTTTAGCAGTTAATCTCTATTTCTAAGTGTTCTTATTTATTGGGGGGATTACCGAAGCTTATTCTGCCATGAACTTTTCCCATTTATATTGGCAGTAACTACATTTACCTTCATTGTATTGATCCTCTAAGCTTAGGCCATCTCCGCATACTTCACATTCAGTGTATTCCATTTCATAGCCACATGCCACGCAACAGTCCTCTTCGTGAATAAAGGTGCCTTTTCCGCATTCGTGGCAGTCGTCATAAGGAGATTCGCCGCCATCCTTTATATTTAGATGTGCTTCTCCAGCTAAAGAGTCTGTAATATATTCTTCAAGTACGTCATAAAAGCTGAAGTCCTCCCCGCATGATTTACAATGCAGGTCAATCAGTGGATAAACATCTTCAGCATGTGGAGCTTGTATTAATGAAGAGTGACAATTATCACAACGAAGGTTTTTAAGAGCTATTTCAACTGAATGATATTTCCAATCGACTGCATCAAGACTTGCTTTACAAGAATTTTCTTCTGCTGAGTAAACATCATTTACCTCAAGTAAAGTTGTCCAGCAATCATCGCCCAGAATTTCTTGAGGATCTTCTTGCAAATGCTCTGATAGGAAGTCTCTAATCAGCAAAAAGGACTTGGCTATAATTTCTCTGATAGCATCAGGAGATTTGGATGTATAATAATGCTCTAAATCGTTTCTTAGTCTACTGATTTCATCAAACCTATCCCAATCTACTGTTGTAATGTTTAAACTTTTGAATCTTTCTTTTATGGACTGGACATCAACTGTCTTAGTACCTTTGCCTTCAAAAGATATTTCACCTTTCGCATTTTGCACAGGCCTAATATTCTGCTTTATCAGCAATTCTTTATTATCAGATGGAGATAATCGACAAAGCTTTTCTTTGTAAAGTAATAAAATCCCAGCTGCAATGTTTCTTACAGCAGACACACTACGTCTACCATCATCACTTCCAAAATCTTCAACTCCAATTTGAATTGAATCGATTGCATTCTGAATAATGCTCATCATTTCTCCTAACTAATCCGCGATGAAGTTAGTATAGCTTTATAAATCTATCTTTAGATACTCTGATTCGCATTTACTCAACCCTTCTCAGTCAACAGCCTAATTCCTAAGCCAATAAATACCACACCGCTTATCTTGTTTAAAATGGCTTCGATAGAGGGGTTTTTTCTCAGGTTTTCACTGAATTTTGACGCCAATAATGCTAAGCATAAGCACCATATAAAGCCAGTGACAGCAAAGGTCAGTCCTAAAATGACGAACGACACCATACTATAAGCATAACTGGCATCGATAAATTGAGGGAAGAACGCCAAAAAGAATAATGCAACTTTTGGATTAAAGGTATTGGTGAGCACACCTTGCTTATATATTTGCCAGTGATCTAAAGGCTGAACGGGCTTTGGCTTCTGGTCATCCTGCAAACTCGCGGCTATCAAAGGCGGTTGTTTACTTATGAGTATTTTGACGCCTAGATAGCACAAATAGCTGGCACCAATATATTTTACGAGCAAAAATGCCGTAGGGGAGTTAGCCAGCAACACGGACAATCCTAGCGAAGCCAGTAGCGTATGCACCAGAATGCCTGAAGTAATACCCAACACAGAATAAAACCCTGCCGTTTGCCCCTGCGAAATACTACGGGTAATGATGTACATGCTATCCGTGCCTGGGGTCAGGTTTAACAAGATAGCTGCCATGATAAACCCTAGATAGTTCTCAATACCGAACATGGTTAAAACTTCCTTGTGTTAAGCCTAAAAATTTGTACGTTATAAAGTATTTATACATTCTATAAAATCCTTATAGGATTGATGGTAGCGAGGATCTTACGGGTTGGCAATAGAATAAATCATTCAATAAATACTGATATTAAAAACTATTCAGCATGGTTATGGCTTCAGTCTTTATCGAAATCAATAAAACGTAAATATCTTATAAAATCGCAGATACCGCAATGTGAACTCTGATAAGATATCAGAGATTAATAAGACATTTGTTTACAATAAGGATTTGAGATGAAACGTTTGGCTTATACCATTGCTGTATCTGTTTTGGCCACGACTGTTGGGATAAATGCCGCGCATGCCGAGAGAGTTTGCAAAGTAACAGATCCGACGGGTACTCCATTAAATATTCGTGATGAACCTAATGGCAAGGTTATTAATCAGCTGCGTAATGATCGCGAGGTGTATGTCACAGATACCACTTACGATAATAAAAACCGTCCGTGGGTATATTTAGAAGGCTATTACAAGGGCGAATACAGGCATTGGGGCTGGGCGATTAGAGAGTTTGTCTCTTGTTATGATCGTTGATATATTAATTTCAGCTTATCCAAACCATAATGAACTGGATATAACAAAATCAACAGACATAAAAAAGCCCAGTCACCGTATGATGACTGGGCTTTTTTATTGTTCGCTTACTAGTCTAATCTGATGCTAAGCAAAAGTGCTAATAAGTGACGCCGAATAGTGGCGTCCCCAGGGGGATTCGAACCCCCGTTACCGCCGTGAAAGGGCGGTGTCCTAGGCCTCTAGACGATGGGGACGCATAGAGTGTTATAACCAATGGTTACAACGGTATTTCACAATATCAGATAGCTTAATAAATAAGCATTGCCTAGGTGCTGATATCGTCCTACTAGCGAGTATTTATGGTTACGTTTCAGTAGTACTGAGCGTTGCAATAAATAGTATGGTGGAGCTAAACGGAGTCGAACCGTTGACCCCTTGCATGCCATGCAAGTGCTCTACCAACTGAGCTATAGCCCCTCGCTAAGAGTGTGCGTATTTTATGTAAGAGCGGCAGTCTTGTCAACTACTATTTTAAAAATAATGCATAAATATTCGAAAAAAAGCGTTTAAAGCTATTTTATCTACTTAATAAGCCCAAATTAGCGTGGATTTTGCTTGATGGCAATCTCTTTAATGGCTTTATCGGTAAAGAATTCTTCTTCTGTACACCTAGAACTGCCATCTGAAAAAATAATGGCACAACATTCTGTGGGAATATATTGCCCTCCTTTTTGTTGTACTGTGCTGATTCCTTTAAAGCCAACGATGTCAGATTCTTTCAATCGATCGACATTATGATTGGTATAACCACAGTAAGTGGTGTATATCCACTTTAAATCTTCAAAGTCCTGACCCTTTGTCAGGGTAAGTTTTGCATCATAAAGCTCTTTTACGATGGCATCATAGTATTTCTGTGCTTCTTTGAGAGTGTTAAAGACATAATCTTTGCTTTCTATCGTGACGGTTTTGGCGGTCATGTTTGTTTCCAATTAAAAGATTTGATAAAGGATGTTTAATAGTTGAAGGGTAGTAGTACCTATTAATGACAAAAAAAGGGTCAGAATTGACCTGACCCTTTTTTCTTCAAAAACTTTCAACCAATTTATTACTCAGCTGCCAAACTATTCTACTGCCAAAAAATCTGGTAATTCTGCCGCTTGTTTCTCAAGTTTTTTCAGTTTCTTTTTACCCAAACCGCCAAGTACGTCAACTGCATGGCGCAAGCGAGTCAAGGTCATATCAGCGCCGATAATCGCCATAGAATTCATGACGGGCGTCGATGAGGTGCTACCAGCGATAGCGATAAAGAACGGTGCCATAAAATCACGCATCTTGATATCGAGGTGAGCCGCAAGACCTTTTAAGGTGGCGTAGATATTTTCTTCCGTCCACGTCGGTAAGGTCTCTAACTGCCAAAGCGCCAGTTGTAGCATCTCAGTAATTTGCTCAGGGGTGAGCGATTTATGGGTAAAGCTTTCGGCTGTGATAGCAGGTAAGTTTTGGAAATAGAAGCCACCCCAATTAACCGCATCAGACAACAGCTCAATACGAGGCTGAATCGCCGCTGCGATAGCCGTCAGCTTGTCACTGTTATTTGCCCAGTCAAGGATTTTATTTTTTAGCTCTTCAGGCGTTAATGCACGTAACCATTCTGCGTTGAGCCAGTTCAGTTTTTCGATATCGAAGATAGGGCCGCCAAGGGACACACGCTGAATATCAAAACTACCAATCATTTCTTCTAGAGTAAACTGTTCAGCTTCGTCAGGCATCGAGTAGCCCATACGACCGAGGTAGTTGAGCAACGCTTCAGGGAGCACACCAGCATCACGATAGTAAGTGATAGAGGTTGGGTTTTTACGCTTAGACAGTTTTGATTTATCTGGGTTACGCAGCAGTGGCATATGGCAAAGTACAGGCATCTCCCAACCAAAATACTCATAGAGCAGCTGATGCTTGGGCGCAGAGTTAAGCCACTCTTCACCGCGTAGCACATGGCTGATGTCCATCAAATGGTCATCGACAACGTTGGCTAAATGATAAGTCGGCATGCCGTCGGTTTTTAGCAGCACTTGCATGTCGACTTGTGTCCAAGGAATCTCAACCGTACCGCGTAACATGTCATGTACTTGACAGACGCCTTCGGTAGGCACACGCATACGAATGACATGCGGTTTGCCCTCACTGACCAATTGCGCAGTTTTCTCAGGTGCTAAATGGGCACAGCGACCGTCATAACGTGGCGTTTCACCATTGGCCATTTGCGCAGCTCGCATGGCATCGAGCTCTTCGCTGGTACAAAAGCAGCGGAATGCATGATCGTTTTCTATGAGCTGTTCGGCGTGCTTTTTATAAATATCACTACGCTCGCTCTGACGATAAGGCGCATGCGGGCCTCCAATATCTGGACCTTCCGCCCAGTCGAGACCGACCCAGCGCAGCGCATCCAAAATCATTTTTTCAGATTGTTCGGTTGAGCGCGTTTGATCCGTATCTTCGATACGTAAAATAAATTCGCCGCCGTGGGCTTTAGCAAAAGCTAAATTGAATAGGGCAATATAAGCGGTGCCGACATGCGGAAAGCCAGTAGGCGATGGCGCAATGCGGGTGCGGACAGGGCGCGTGCTGTTAGTTGAAGTCGATGATTGCATCATAAAATTCTCAGAATAGGCTAGTTAATGAATATGGCAGTGAAAAATGAAAAAAAATAGCAGTGAAAAATGCTAATGATAAATATGAATGACAAGTTTGAATAAAAAATACGGATGAAACAATAGCCGTCAATGTAGAAAAATAGCGTAAAATATAGCGCTAGTATAACAGAGAGATGGAATATTTTTAACGAAATGCCCGTCTAGCGCTTGACTACCCGTGTATCCTTGCGATAATAATGTTAGACAAGTCATAACTTGTTTATTTTCATCTGATTTTTCACTCTTACTGACCAAAATGGTCGTCATCTACTGAGTCGTTTGTGTCCATATTGAATAATAAGCCAAAAATTACGCCGAATACTAAGCAAGGTTCTAAAATAGATTCTTCTTTAGCCACTGTTAATGCTGCATCAGCGGCTGAGCTGTCTGTTGTGGAAAACGACTTTGTGGTAGAGAGTGACTCTACTAATCAGCCGACTCAAGAGCCTGTCACTGATAAAGCCAACTCTGATGAATTGAGCTTTGTTCATGATGCGGTGCTATTGCAAGAGACCGTCGCGGCAGTGCTGGGTGTCAAAGCGCTCCCAAAGCAAACAGACGATGCAGAACAAAGCAGTGACAACCAAAATAGCTTGCAGATGAGTGGCATCTACGTTGATGCAACCTTTGGGCGTGGTGGTCATAGCCGACTACTATTAAGTCAGTTGGCCGATGACGCAACCTTGATTGTTTTTGATAAAGATCCAACGGCGATTAGCGTCGCGCGTGAATTGGCAAAGACCGATAGTCGCGTGAAAGTGGTGCACGATAGTTTTGCGACGTTGACGGATAGTCTAGCGGCAATGGGTATCATGCAAGTTGATGGCTTAATGGCAGATTTGGGTATTTCATCGCCGCAAATTGATGATGGCAGTCGTGGTTTTAGTTTTATGCGCGACGGGGCGGTCGATATGCGTATGGATACCAGCCGTGGGCAGTCGGTCGCTGAGTGGCTTGAAAAAGTCGATGATGAAACCTTGGCCAATGTGCTTTATGATTTTGGCGAAGAGCGCCATAGTCGCCGCATCGCCCGTGCTATTAAGCAGATGGACAGTTATGACTCTACTTTGGCATTGGCTGAAGTGATTAAAGTGGCGCATCCTAATTGGCAGCGCGGTAAGCATCCAGCGACTCAGAGTTTTCAGGCGATGCGCATTTTTATTAACAATGAGCTTGGCGATGTTGACGACTTTTTAGAACAAAGTATTCCGATTTTGAAGGCAGGCGGGCAGCTGGCAGTGATTAGTTTTCACTCGTTAGAGGATCGCCGTATCAAGCAGTTTTTGCAGCGTCATAGTAAAGGGCAATATCCAGAGGATGAGAATTTGCCGATGCCGCCCAATCGTCCACGCTACTTTAGCAAGCCTAAACGCGTGGGTCCAAGCAAAGCTGAAACCAGTCAAAACCCACGCGCGCGTAGTGCGTGGTTGCGTATGGCGACTCGTACTGATACCGACTATCTACCCAGTGTCGAGCAATAACACAGGTAGCGTGATGTTATAGAGAGGGTGTTTGGCTGAGTTGCTGGTGATTGGTTGCCGTCAATTAAGTAGGATAGAAAGTCTGAATACTTACGCGGCTGTTAAAAATCTGTAAACATTATCTGCTAGGCTCGGCTGTTCCTTTTTCGTTTGGTTTTACTTTATTGATGGTTCTGTACAAAGCGTCTTACCGCTCTAAAACAGTTGCCAATTTTCATACTTGAAGTCCACTTTTTGAGAGCGTCATGGCAATATCTGACAAACCCGCAAACCGTCGCGCTGCAATGCCGCATAACACCGATATCGGCGAGCTATTTGTGCGCCGATTTAATGTGGTTAGTATCTATGTAGTGGTGCTATTGCTGTTAGCAGTGGCGATTGTGTGGAGCGGTATCAAAACAGCCGAAGGCGTTCAGCAATATCATCAGGATTATAAAACCTTGCAAGACATGAAAAAACAAGAGCGTAATCTGCAAGTCGAACATCAGCGTTTGCTCATTGAACAGCAGACTTTTAGTGCGACGCCGCAAATCGCTAGCCGTGCGGTGGCTGAACTGGGCATGTTTTCACCGACGCTAAAAGATAAGCTCATTATCCAACCGGGTGTTGCCACAGCACAGGTGCCAGTCGTCGATACTGACTCAGATGAGAATAAGTCTGACGTTATCGAACCACGAGCTGCTACGGATATATCGCCTGACGCTCTTATCACCGATGCCACGGTAGCGGAGGCAGGACAATGAGTGATAAAAAACCTAATGCCAATAGCGGTAAAACGACCTCAAAAAATGCGAATAAAAAGCCAACTAGCGGTAAGGTGACTAAGCCCTTACGTCCTGCCAGTGCAGCCAAATCGGGACAAACAGGCAGTACGGCTGCAAAAAAATCCTCTGGCAACCGTAAGGCTAAATTGTTTGATCGATTGAAAAAGAGTGAAGAGCAAGGTGCTTATACCAGTGTCAAAAACCTGAAAAATAAAAGAGGATTTTTGGGTAAAGCATCTGGCGCTTCCTCTCGCGGCGGTTTTGAGCAAGACAAAAACCGTTTCCGTACTATTTGGGTCATTGCATTGGTTGTCTTGGGTTTGCTGATAGCCCGTGCTTATTATTTACAAGTTGCCAATGCCCAGTTTTATCAAGACAAAGGTGATGAGCTCATCACTAGCGTACGCACGCAAAAATCCTATCGCGGTATGATTACCGATCGCAATAATTTGCCACTTGCAGTCAGTGCACCACTGGCGACGGTCTCCTTTAGTCCGCATGATTACGCGCGCGAATATTACGAGCTTAAGCGTATTATTATCACCAATCCTGAGAGTCCACAGCTGGTTGCGCGTATGCAAAAGCGTTTGGATAATATGGATCTGACCACGCTTGCAGCTGCTGCGAATATTTCGGTCACTGAGCTGAAAAAAGTTACTGCTATCGATGACAGTATTGATGTAACCGATGAAGCAGCAGTTAAAGCCGCACTGCCATCGGGTGCAGGCTCGCACTATTTGCCGCTACTGAATAAAGTAACGCCTGAGATTGCCCAAAGTGTCAGCACCCTTGATTTTCCTGGCGTCTATGAAAAAAACTTCTTCCAACGTTATTACCCGCAGCCACAACCAAACTCGCAGCTATTGGGTTTTATGGGTCAAAATGTCAGCGATCCTGAAGGTGGTTACGAAGGTCGTGCTGGTATCGAACGCCAATATGAGACTGAGCTGGCAGGTGATGATGGCAAAGTGTTGGTGCTAAAAGACGCCAAACAAAACAGTTTAAAAGAAATTAAACAGATTGAACCAGAAATACCAGGTAAAGATGTGGCGTTGACCATTGATTCGCGCTTGCAGTATTTGCTTTATAAAGAACTAGAGAAAGCAGGGCGTTTGCAAAAAGCGCGCTGGTCAACAGGCATGATTGTTGATGTGCAAACGGGTGAAGTGCTTGCCTTGTCAACATGGCCATCTTTTAATTCTAATAACCTGAATGAGATGACTGGTGAAAACCAACGTAACCGTGCGCTGCTCGATGTCTTTGAACCCGGTTCAGTCATGAAGCCATTCACCGTTGCAGCGGCTTTAGACTCAGGAAAATATACCGCCACTACCTTAATCGATACCAATCCTGGCTCTATTCGTGTCCGTGGTTATACCATTCGTGACCATAATAATTTAGGGCGGATCACGATGGCAACGCTATTACAGAAATCTAGTAACGTCGCCTCGACTAAGATTGCTTTGTCTTTACCAGCTGATGGCATTACCAATATGCAAAAGCAATTTGGTTTTGGTTCAAAGACACCGCTACAGTTCCCAGGGGAAGGCAGTGGGCTGGTTGTCACACCAAAAGAAAAAGAAACATCAAGACGTGCAACGGTTAGTTATGGTTATGGTCTACAGGTAACATTGGCTCAGGTCGCGCAGGCTTATTCGGCGCTGGCGGCAGGCGGTGTGATGCACCCATTGACCCTTATTAAAGATGACAAGCCGCAGCCAAGCAAGCGTATCATGGCACACGAGCAAGCGATGTCTATCGTACAAATGATGGAAAGTGTCACCGAACCGGGTGGTACGGCTAAAGGTGCTGCTATTGACGGTTATCGCGTCGCTGGTAAAACAGGGACGTCGCGCCGTATCAATCCAAAAGGTGGCTACTATACTGACCAATACCGTAACGTTTTTGCTGGTATTGCGCCCGCATCTAACCCTAGGCTGGTCGGCGTGATGCTCATCGAAGACCCGCGTGGTCAGATTTATGCTGGTTTAACAGTCGCGCCAGTCTTTCATAATGTCATGAAAGAGGCGCTGCGTTTATACAATGTACCCTTAGATAAGCCGTTAAAAACGGAAGATTTATAGGCTTAAACGTAAGTTTTTTTAATGTTCAGTTTTTAACTATTTGATGTGTTTTAACCGTATAGGATTTGCCAATGACCCTGTCACCCTCGTCGCCAAGCATCAGCCCAGTCACCTTGCAACAGCTGACTGAATCTAGTAGTAGCAATAGCAGGCATGGTGTAGGTATAGAGCAGGCATTGCAAAAACTATCGACTCAGACGACATCGATTGGGGCGGATTCAAAACCAATCAATTCGTTTCTTGATATTCCATTCCTGCAGTTTCGTTTAGACAGTCGTCAGCTAGAGCCGAACGATGTGTTTGTGTTATTAAAAAGCCACATACCAAACTGTCAAAAAAGTCGCGACTACCTCTATCAAGCCGCTGAAAATGCGGCTTTTATCCTATCAGAAATAGATCCCACGGCTTTGCTTAGCACGACTAGCATATCAAATCACGCCGATATCACTTTACTAAATGATAGTGCTTCTAAGGCGCAGCGGCAATTAGCAGCACTGCCTTGCCCTGTTTTATACGTGCCCAATATTCGTGATTTTTTAGGAACGCTCATTCAAGCGCGTTTGCAGTATCAGCAGCCCGTGACCTTGCCAACTGTGGTTGCGGTGACGGGCACTAATGGCAAAACGACTATCAGTCAATTGGTGGCGCAGTTGACGCAGCTGACTGGCATGAGCAGCGCAGTCATGGGCACGGCAGGGAATGGCAGGCTTGGTGTTCTGGTGCAAGCCAGCCATACCACGGGTGATGCCTTAGCGGTTCAGCAATTTTTATATCAAATGGGTACAGAGAATGCTGAGTTATTGGCATTGGAAGCCAGCTCACATGGTTTGGATCAGCAGCGTTTACAAGGTATGCCAGTGTCGGTGGCGATTTATAGCAATCTTAGCCGTGACCACTTAGATTATCATGCCGATATGACAGAGTATGCAGCAGCAAAAGCTAGACTGTTTGATAAAGCGCATTTTCCAGATTTGACTCATGCCATTATCAATATCGATGATGAACATGCCCAGATTATGCTCGACACCGCACATGCCAGTGATTTAACGGTCTGGACGTACAGTTTAGAACCATCAAAATCTGCGACCTTTGTTGCGGCTGAAATCAAACCAAGCTTACAAGGTGTCGAGATTACGCTACGTACAGATTTAGGCGATGGCGAAGTTAATCATTTAGGTATCGTCAGCCCATTACTCGGGCGCTTTAATGTTGCCAATTTGCTTGCCGCAATGGCAGCTGCCGTCGCTTTAGGCATTAGCCTTGAGCGTATTGCCGCAGTGGTGCCGCAGCTACAAGGTGCAGTTGGACGTATGCAGCGTGTGCCGTCTAATGATGGCTGCTTTATCGTTGATTATGCGCATACGCCAGATGCCTTAAGCCAAGTGCTTGCCAGCCTAAAGACCCATTGTAAGGGTCAGCTTTGGGCAGTGTTTGGCTGCGGTGGCGACCGTGATGCGGGCAAACGTCCTTTGATGGCGCAAGCAGGATTGGCAGGCGCGGATAAAGTCGTGTTAACGGCAGACAACCCACGCACCGAAGATCCCAATGCAATATTGCAAGATATGCAAGCAGGCATGACGAGTGAGCAATATCAGCGTACCTATATTGAGCCTGCTCGCCAAACCGCCATTGAATATGCGGTCAATCAAGCAGCGGCTGATGATATCGTCGTGATCGCTGGCAAGGGTCATGAGACTTATCAAGAAATTAACCATGTTCGTTATGATTTTGACGACAGTGTTATTTTGCAAAACGCCTTAAAACAAGCAAGGCGTGTATAGCACTTATAGATAAATAATAGCGCTTACAGTCAGTTTTTCATGCTATCTAAAAAGTATTAGGGCGTGTCCTTATTTTAAAAATGGTAATAAAAATGAGATAAATTGCCGTCAAACAAGGAAAGTAGCGCAAATAATATCGAGATATTAATAAGCTATTTGACGATGTTTGGCAAAATTTAGCCATTTTTATTCCATTTAGATAATAATCGATTGAATTGAGGACATGCCCTAGTCGTTAACTATAAAAAATAAATAAGTAGTCATCATATATAAGGTAATCATTATGACAGCCGACAACGATAACAGCATTCAGTCGCAAGGGCTGTATGTTTGGCAAGCAGACAACCTGCTCGCAGCAACCGCAACACTGGGTGGACATTGGCAACTGAGTGAAGATCAACCCGATTCAGAAAACACTTCAGTAAATGATGTCATGAGCACTCGTATCGCCACCGATACCCGTACGATAAAACCTGGTGATATATTTTTAGCGTTAACGGGTGATAATTTTGATGGTCACGATTATCTCGATACTGCCATCGCGCAAGGTGCGGTTGCGGCTATCGTCGCCCGCCCTATTGCTACGGCGGATGCAAATAGCATTCCGCAGTTAGTGGTGAGCGATACCCGTTTGGCGTTAGGACAATTGGCTGCGTATCGTCGTCAACAGCATCAAAATTTAACCGTCATTGCTATTACTGGCTCTAGCGGTAAGACCACCTGTAAAGAGATGCTCGGTAGTATCTTTGGCAGACTAGCACCGACATTGATTACCCGTGGTAACCTAAATAATGACTTGGGTGTGCCGATGATGTTGCTCGAATTATCCGACCATCATCGCTATGCTATTCTAGAGCTTGGCGCAAACCATATTGGCGAAATTGCTTATACTACCGAGATTGTAAAGCCAGATGTCGCGTGTATCTTAAATATTGGTACGGCGCATTTGGGTGAGTTTGGCAGCCGTGAAGGGATTTGCCAAACCAAGGCTGAGATTTACCATACCTTGAATGACAGCCAATTTGCGATCGTTCCTGATAAAGATGATTTTACCAATCAATTACGCCGTATCGCTGAAAAATATACGTCACACGTGATTGGCTTTGGTAATACTGATGTCAGTGCTAGCCATTTAGATGTCGAGCCTGAACGCAGTGAATTTAAGCTGCATATCGGCAATCAAATCCATGATATCAACTTGCCACTAGCGGGCGAGCACAATGTCAATAATGCTTTAGCCGCTGCTGCTTGTGCCCATGCACTAAATATCGATGTTAGTGATATCGTCGTCGGTCTTGAAAATGCACGTCCTGCTAAAGGGCGCTTGAACAGTCAATTACTGGGTATGCATCGCTTGATTGATGATACCTATAATGCCAATCCGCATTCGGTGCGAGCGGCAGCAAAAGTACTAGCGGCGCAAACGGGCACGCAAGTCATGGTGCTGGGCGATATCGCAGAACTGGGAGAGGCGGCGGTTAGCGAGCATCAAAGCTTGGGTCGTACGATCGCGACAACGGGCATCAATGTGCTGCTGTGTGTTGGTGAATACGCGCCTTTTACCGTGGCGGGTGCACAAGAGGTTTCTGACATCAATGCCCATGCGTTTACCGATAAAGACAGTTTATTGGCGTATTTGAAGCCGTATTTGCAAGCGCAGCAGGCGCAGCCTTGTACGGTGCTGTTTAAAGGTTCTCGTTCCATGCAAATGGAAACCCTTATCAATGCGCTAATCGAGGAGTAGGCGGTGTTAGTTTGGTTGTTTGGCTGGCTTGGCCAGTATTACACGCCGTTTTCTGCGGTTTCTTCGTTGACGCTGAGAGCGTTACTCGCGGTCATTACCGCCCTCGCATTTAGCATGTTTTTTGGTGGGCGTGTCATTCGACGTCTGCGTGCACTGAAATATGGTCAGGCGATTCGCAATGATGGTCCGCAATCGCATTTGGCGAAAACTGGTACGCCGACCATGGGTGGGGTTCTGATTTTAAGTGCGATTGGCGTGTCCACCTTACTATGGGCGCGTTTGAATAATCCGTACGTTTGGATTTTGCTCATTGTCATGATTATCTTTGGCGCGGTCGGCTGGGCAGATGATTGGCTAAAAATTAAGTATAAAGATCCCAAAGGCTTAATTGCTCGCAAGAAATATTTTTGGCTCTCTATGGGTGCTTTGTTCGTCGGTGTGTCTTTGTATTATATCGCCACCTTGCAGCCAGATATCGCGACCACGCGTGAGATGCAGGATTTGCTGCTACCGATTTTTAAAGATTGGATGATTCCTTTTTCGGCAGTGCCGTTTGGTATTGGCTTTATTATCTTTACCTACTTTGTGATTAATGGTGCTTCTAACGCCGTCAACTTAACCGATGGTTTGGATGGTTTAGCTATTTTGCCCGTGGTCTTGGTCGCGGCAGGTTTGGGCGCGATGGCTTATGTATCAGGTGATGTACGCTTTGCTGATTACTTGCATGTGCCTTATATTGCCTATAACTCCGAGGTTCTCATTGTCTGTGGTTCGATGATTGGTGCAGGGCTTGGTTTCTTATGGTTCAACGCCCATCCAGCCCAAGTATTTATGGGCGATGTGGGGGCGCTTGCTCTCGGGGCGATGCTTGGTACGATTGCCGTTATGACCCGTCAAGAAATCGCTTTTGCTATTATGGGTGGTCTATTTGTCGCCGAAGCACTGTCGGTCATGCTACAGGTTGGCTCGTATAAGCTGCGTAAAAAGCGCGTCTTTCGGATGGCACCATTGCATCATCACTTTGAAGAAATTGGCTGGAAAGAGACGCAAGTGGTGGCAAGGTTTTGGATTATTGCCATTATTCTCGTCATCCTTGGGCTCATGACCTTAAAACTGCGTTAATACAGCCATATCGCTCGAACATTAATATGAATATCATGTACGCAAAAGCCATCTCACTTTAGTTGAGGTGGCTTTTTTTTGGTTGCTAATGTTTGGTTGCTAATGGTTTGTTTTCTGCATTTTCTTTCCTGCATTGTTTATCGCGCCTTTTATCACGCAGTAAGCCTGAATTTTGTTAAAATGGCAGCCATATTGCGATGACGTTGAGATACTTGTGAGCTTATTTATTTGTCCCCTTTGCCAATCACCATTACAGCCTGCCGCAGATACGTGGCGCTGCGATGGCAGCTTGCACCCAAAACACACGGCTCATCCATTTGATGTGGCACGTCAGGGTTATGTTAATTTATTACCCGTGCAACAAAAAAAATCCAAAGCACCGGGCGATAGCCAGCAATCAATCGAGGCACGCAAACGGTTTTTAAACGCCGGACATTATCAGCCATTGCAGACGCTTATTTGCCAAAAAATGAGGGAATTGTTGGCGAAAAATGAGTCGGTCGTTGATTCAGTGGCTAAGTCAGAAATTGAGCCAATAACTAAAAAAGATAGCAAGGCAATCAATTGGTTGGATATTGGCTGCGGTGAAGGGTATTACACGCAGGCAATGGCACAGACAGGCATGGATACTCTTATCGCCGCAGATATCAGTAAACCTGCTGTGGTAGAGCTTGCAAAAGCCAGTAAGGTAGCAGGGCGTCTTTGGTATCAGCAAGTTAAAGACAGTGTTACTAATGCGACAGCCAAGTCGGCAGTCATCTATCCGCTTGTTACTAGCGCTGCCCATTTGCCGTTACGCGCGCATAGCATAGAGGGTATTAGCAGTATTTTTAGCCCTATCTTGCCAGACGCGTTCAATGAGGTATTGACTGCAGACGGTTATTTAATCATTGCCAAGCCAGATATCGGGCATCTAGCGACGATGCGCGAAGCGTTATTTGATAACGTCCGCGAGCATGATTCGGATAAGTTTTTGCATGAATTGGCTCCATACTTTACGCTGATGGGTACGGAGCATGTCAGTACCGAGATGACGTTGTCAGCCGCTGATTTGGCTGATTTGATGACTATGACGCCTTATGCTTATCGTGCGCTTAATGAAAAAAGACAGGCGCTACTAGCAGCGGTCGAAACAGAATCCTTTACGACGCAAGCTAAGTTTGTCGTTTATATTTTGCAGAAGACAGCAGCTGAATAGAATGGCTTAAGGTCATTAGCTCGTTTAGATATGATCAATTGAATTGAGGACACCCCCTAATAATGGGTTATAAGACAGGTCCCATCGTGGCGACAATGTTATTCCAGATTTTATAAGATAACGGCCAGTTTTCAACTTGCTCACGAGTGACCTCTTCAGAATCAGCGATATACTGGTATTGTCGCTCAACGATATCCGCTGTGAGCGTTTTATCGCTAAACACAATGTTGTTTTCATAGTTCAAATCAAAGCTACGCAAGTCTAAATTGGTTGAGCCAATCAGACTGATTTCGCCATCGATGGTCAAGGTTTTTGCGTGTAATAGACCGGGTTTATATTCGTAAATATTGACCCCCGCTTCAAGCAGCTGCCAGTAATAACTGTGGCTGGTAGCAGCCACGACTATTGAGTCGTTATTCTTTGGGAAAATCATGGTTACTTGTACACCACGATAAGCGGTCGCACACAAAATGCTAACGAGCGAATAATCAGGCACAAAATAAGGCGTTGAGATAATCAGGGTTCGCTTTGCCTGACCAATTAAGACACCTAAAAATTGCGGCGTGGTGCTGCGTCGTTGGGTAGGACCATCAGAAAAAACCTGTGCAGCAAAGCCTTTTGGCGGCAATGTGACTGGTAAAGGTGGCGGTGATGTTATTGGTAAAGGCTCATCAGTTTCTGGCTGTGGGGATTTTTGTTGCTTTAGTTGTGGGTCAATAAAATAAGGAAAGCTGTCAAGCGGCGTATCAGGATTTTCAGTCAGCCAATCACTGGCAAACAACATCTGATTCTGTGCCACCACTGGTCCTTCGACCCGCAGCATAATGTCTACCCACGGCGCAAATTTTGGCTTTACACGAAACTCAGGATCGGCGCAGTTGCGACTGCCACAGTAGCCGATTTTGCCGTCAATAACCGTAATCTTGCGGTGATTTCGCAAGTCAATCCGGCTAAACATGAGTACCTTTAAAAGATTACTAATTGGTAGGGCAACACTGACTTGTACGCCAGCTTCTATCATTTCCTGCCATATCTTTGAGCCGACCATTTTTCGTGAGCCCATACCGTCAACCATTGCTCGGCATATGACGCCGCGCCTTGCCGCTCGTATGAGCGCTTGAGCAGTATCGATTCCCATACCATCGATTAGCCAAATATAATACAGCACATGAATATGATCGGTCGCTGCATCAAAGTCAGCAATCATACGTTTGCGCGTCTCAGCAGCGTCTGCCATTAGCTCTGCGTGATTGCCCACCGTTGTATGATAGCCAGTTGCATTGGCAGAGTAGGCAAAGGCCGCTTGGTATTCAGGTTTGATAGCCTCCGACAAAGCGATGTCATCACCAAGTACTTCGGGACTATGTGCGCTTAATTTATCGATGATCTCTTTACGTTTGCGCGTAAAATCGCGTCCTAGATGCACCTCACCAAACATCCAATAAATTACAACCCCCAGATAAGGCAAAATGAACAATATGACGAGCCAAGCAAGCCGAGCGGGCGAGGTCAGATCATGGCGCGCAAGCACTCGCAAAGAGATCAGTATCAGTAGCATAAAATGAACAGTTAAAAAGATATCCAATAGCATAATGCGCTCCATCATTATTATTTTTATTTGCAGTATTTATCAGTGGTTCTTACTGATTATAACGCACTGTAAAATTACCACCGTTTTGATTGGTAAAAACAGTAATGCAGCAACGTTGGAGCTATGATACTTAGTAGTAAGCTTGTTCAAGCTGGTGAAATATACACCACCATCAATACTCTCCTAACAACCAGCCACTGACAAAGGCAAAATACTCGCGGAACCAAGCGTTATAACGAATGGATAAAGGCGTGGGACTGGCGACGGTGATCGGTTGTGTATAGCCCTGATGTCGCGCAATGCTGGCTGCGCGAATGCTATGAAAATCACTGGTAACGATGGCGATAGGATCAGTGATAGAGAGCCCTTTTTCTTCTAACAACGCTCGGCTGTTAGCGAGGTTTTCTTCCGTACTGGTACTTTTGCCTTCTTGTAAAATGCGTTCGAATGGCACGCCATGTGCCTCATGCAAATACGTGGCCATGATATCGGCTTCGCTACGTGTACGCTGAAAACCAATGCCACCACTGGTTATCACCAAAGCATCTGGTTGTGTCTCGATAAGGGGCACAGCGGTGTCCAAACGCCTGGCGAACGTCGGTGTCGGCTTACCTGCAACCGTGCCTGAGCCTAATATAATAATCGCTGCCACTGTCGGTGCAGGCTGCTGGCTAAGCGTAATCTGCTGTTGTAATGACCAAATAAATAGAGCGAAGCTCAACAACCAAAGTATAAATACAGCCCATAACCCATACCAAAGGCGGTTAAAGCCATAATGTTGGCTGCAAAACCTGCGTATTGCATGCCAAAACATCCCATGTATGACAAAAACCATGCCGAGTAAAAAAGGTACAACCGAGCCGAAGTTGACTTTACCGACGACCATCAATGCAACGCAATCGATGATAAGTATGATGCCGATAACAGATAAGAGGCCACGAATAACGGAAATTAAACCTTTAGACATAGTGAAAGACGCTTTTATTCAAGTGAATGGAGTTTCTGATAGTGGCTTATAAAAGTAGGCGGTAGTGAGGTATGTCTTAACCCATTTTCAACCTTTTTTTAACCTGTCTTTATAAAATATAGTGATTCTGGACATACTGAATGCACAGTTCATGAAACGCTTGTGCTGGCGGTGAAATCGTTTTATTTGCCAATTTAAAAATACCAATTTGTCTGTCTAAGGCAGGTTCAAGTAAGTCGAGCCATACCAATTCTGGCTCATTCGACGGAAAAGCGAGCTTGGGTAGGGTGGTGATGCCAAGATCATTGCGTAATAATGAAAATAAGGAAGTAATATTCTCGACCGTGTAACGCGCATTACGGTTGAGCACCTCGGCGGGTGTGTTTTCGAGCAGTCGACAGGTGCCATTATAAATAAAAGGCTGGGTCATCAGTTGTTGCCATTTAAGCCCTATTTTTTGTTGGTTTCTTGACGGTTTTACTGGTTGATTTAACGAGTTACTTTTTAAGCAGACCACGCCAATCGGGTCAGATATGAGCAAGGTGAAATCTATATTTGATTGATCGATACTGGTGCAGTTGCCCAATGCCAAATCGATTTCACCTGCCAGTAAACGATTGGCCACACCGACAGAGTTATCATCTATTAGTACAATCTCGACATCAGGATATCTCTTGGAGTACTCAACCAACACACTAGGCAAGAGTTTTGTCACCAGTGATGGCACGCTTGCAATCCTTATTTTGCCTTTATCGCCAGCGGCTGCTCCTTTTAAATCATCCTTTAGCGCTTGATAAATCGTCATAAACTGCTCGATTTTGGGTAAACAAGTCTCTCCAAAAGGCGTGAGTGTTGCTTTATTTCCTCCTTCAAATAAGCGCTGACCTAGTATTTTTTCCAATTCCTTTATCGAGGCAGACAACGCCGCTTGCGAGCGATTGGCGCGATCCGCCGCCGCCCGAAAGCCACCTTCCTCTACCACGCATAAAAAGTGATGTAATTGCTGTAATTTCATACGCTTACTCCTCACCACTATTAATATATAAGATATCGTCTATGATAGATTAAATCTATCATATTCTAAATTTAATTAGTTAGATTTATCATTAGTACTTGGGTAGGATACCTCTATAGCAATCGCTGCCCAATCATTGATCAAAGGATATGACGACATGACGACTCATTCAACCAAACAAGCCATCAGAACCTCACTTTATGCGTCTAAAGCCCCTTTAGAGTGGGCGATCACTAGCAACGGTACGTTGTACACCGCGCAGATTCCTATCGATGAAAATGGTGATGTGGTTGCAGGTGGTATCGAAGCGCAAACCCGCCAAACGCTAGACAATCTCAAGCACACACTAGAATGTGCCAATGTTGGTATGGATTCTGTGCTACAGGTCATGATCTATGTGACCGATCGTGACTATCTAAAAACCGTCAATCAAGTTTATGCTGAATACTTTGAAGCACCCTATCCAAATCGGGCAGCGCTCGTGATAGCAGGACTGGCTCGTGAAGAAATGCTGGTTGAGCTGGTTGTATATGCCGCTGTGCCTTAAAACTAATTTTAATACTCCATCTTTTAATACTTTATCAAGGAAGCTCTTATGTCAGCTCACACCGCCAAACAGATATTGCAGCAAGACCCAACCAAATCACTTTATATCAATGGTGAATGGCAGGCGGGCGTAAATACCGTTGCCAATATTAACCCATCTGATATCACTGACACTATCGGTGAGTTCGCACAGGCCAGTGGCGATCAAGTCAAAGACGCTATTGCTGCTGCTCGTCACGCTCAACCAAAATGGGAAGCGACTCCTTTAGAAAAAAAGCAGTCTATCCTACAAGCAATTGGCGATGAAATGATTGCTCGCTGTGATGAGCTAGGTACGCTGTTGTCTCTTGAAGAAGGTAAGCCTTTTGCGGAAGGTCGCGGAGAGATTTACCGCGCAGGTCAGTTCTTTCATTACTATGCCGCTGAAGTATTGCGCCAAATCGGTGATAACGCAGCCTCAGTACGTCCTGGTGTCAAGGTTGAAGTCACCCGCGAAGCAGTCGGTGTGGTCGCGATTATCTCACCTTGGAACTTTCCAACGGCCACCGCTGTATGGAAGATCGCGCCAGCTCTGGCCTTTGGTAACACGGTCATTTGGAAGCCTGCGAACTTAACACCTGCCAGCGCAGTGGCATTGGCTGAAATCATGCACCGTCAAGGCATGCCAGAAGGGACGTTTAACCTGCTACTGGGTGGCGGCTCGTCAGTCGGCGATGCACTCATCAATTCTACAGATATCGATGCCGTTAGCTTTACCGGTTCTGTACCAACAGGTCGCAAGGTCGCTGCTGCGACGGCACCGAACTTTATCCGTTGCCAGCTTGAGATGGGCAGCAAAAACGCCTTGGTCATCGCAGATGATGCCGATTTGCAAGTTGCTATCGATGCGGCAGTGGCTGGTGCGTTTGGCGGTTCGGGACAAAAATGTACCGCTTCTTCACGACTCATCGTAATGGACAGTATTCATGATGCCTTCGTCGAAGGTGTGGTCGCAAAAATGAAGACTTTAAAGGTCGGTCATGCGCTTGATGAAGGTATCTTTATGGGGCCTGTCGTCGATGACAAGCAGCTGGCATCAAACATGGGCTGGATCGAAAAAGCCAAGCAATCTGGTGCCAATTTAGCCTTTGGTGGTGAGCGTTTAGAGATGCCGCATGACGGCTACTATATGTCGCCGACGTTATTTACCGAGACGGACAACAGCTGGGATATCAACCAAGAAGAAGTATTTGCGCCGCTCGCTTGCGTCATGCGTGTCAAGGATTTGGACGAAGCGATTGCGATGACCAATGACACGCGTTTTGGTCTGACGGGCGGCATCATTACCCAGAGCTTGCGTAGCAGTGCGATGTTCAAAGAGCAAGTGCAAGCAGGTTGCGTGATGGTCAATCTAGCGACTGCGGGAACTGACTACCACGTGCCGTTTGGTGGTCGTAAACAGTCAAGCTTTGGCCCGCGTGAGCAAGGTCAATATGCCAAAGAGTTCTATACCATCGTCAAGACCGCTTATCAAAAAGCTTACTAGGCATGTCTTAACAAGCATACTCGCCGCTATCGAAGTGACACGGTGTGAAAAATCACTTAATAGCCAATGATAGCGGCCACTGATAAAAGTATTAAAGGGAATTGATATGTACCAAGACCATATCGTCATTGACGGATTACAGTATAGCCATTGGGATCGTGACTACTTTAAGATGCTACAAGCCAGTGATATCAATGCGGTACACGCCACCTTGGTCTATCACGAAGATGCCCGTCAGACCATGACTCGCTTTAGCGAGTGGCACACACGCTTTGAGCAAAACTCAGATCTTATCTTGCCAGTGTACTCAGTTGCTGATATCAAAACGGCAAAAGAGCAGGGCAAAGTCGGTATCTTCTTTGGCGCGCAAAACTGCTCACCAATCGATGATGAAATTGGCCTAATCAGCGTGATGCGCCGCTTGGGTCTATTGATTATGCAGCTGACTTACAATAACCAGAGCTTACTGGCGACAGGTTGTTATGAGCAGAATGACAGCGGTATCACACGTTTTGGTCAGCAAGCCATTGCTGAGATGAATCGTGTCGGTATGATTATCGATATGTCACACAGCGCTGAGCGTTCAACGCTTGAGGCGATAGAAATCTCATCGCGTCCGATATGTATCAGTCATGCCAATCCAACCACGGCTCATGACGCGCTACGCAATAAATCGGATACGGTTATTAGTGCATTAACTCAAGCAGGCGGGTTGCTAGGTTTCAGTTTATATCCGTTTCATTTGCCGAATGGTAGTGATTGTACGCTTGATGACTTCTGTACCATGATTGCCAATTGCGCTGATAAATATGGCGTCGAGCATTTATCCATTGGTAGTGACTTGTGTCTCAATCAACCACAAGCCGTGCTTGAATGGATGCGTAATGGTCGTTGGTCAAAAGCGATGGATTACGGTGAAGGCAATGCCAATAATTCAGGTTGGCCAGATACTTTGCTATGGTTCGCTGGTAAAGACGGTATGGAAAATATCTATAACGGTCTGCTCAAACACGGCTTTAATGAAAGCGATGCTGGAAAAGTCATCGGTCAAAACTGGTTTGATTTTCTTGAGAGTGGTTTAAAGCCTTTAGCTTAAAGGCTCATTCCTAAAGGATAATTCTAGCAAGTCATCGCTAAAAATCGTTATAAGACGACAGACGTTTTATAACGCATACCCATTTGAAATAGATAGCTTTAAAGTAAATAGCTTTGAAATCAATAATATAGTGAGGTTGTCTGGTTATATCCTCATTGCGATACCTCTGATTTAAAACGCAACATTAGCCTTAGCATATGGAGCCACATCATGGCCGATTTAAAGGGACTTAACCAAGGTGAGCAAGGACGCTCAAACGCTGCCAATAGCACAGCGGATAAGGTCAGCGCTGTACCAGCTGCTGCCGATATTGATGCGTTGGGGCTAAAAAACCCTGCCTTTTGGTATAGTGGCGGGTTTATTACGATTTTTGTGCTCATGGCGATTTTTGCAGAAGCACAGTTAGCAACGATTGTGGATGTTGGTTTTAAATGGTCGGCCAATATCTTTGGCCCTTTTTGGCAAATTCTGCTTCTCGCTACTTTCGTCATCGCTTTAGCGGTTGGAGCAGGTCGCACGGGTCGTGTGATTTTGGGCAACTTACCAAAGCCTGAAATGGACAATTTCAAATGGATGGCCATCCTGTTTTGTACATTATTGGCTGGAGGCGGGGTTTTTTGGGCGGCGGCAGAACCTATTGCTCATTTTGTGTCAGCGCCTCCTTTATACGGTGAGTCACCAGACTTGCAACAACGAGCATTTAACGCCTTATCACAATCTTTTATGCATTGGGGATTTTTGGCGTGGTCGATTGTCGGTAGTTTGACCGCGATTGTGGTCATGCATTTGCATTATGACAAAGGTTTGCCGCTGAAACCTCGTACACTTCTTTATCCTATGTTTGGTGAGCGCGTACTTACTGGTCAAACGGGCGCGATTATCGATGCTTGCTGTATCGTCGCCGTGGCTGCGGGTACGATTGGCCCTATTGGTTTTTTGGGTCTACAGACCAGCTATGCCCTCAACACCTTGTTTGGTATTCCTGATACTTTTGCCACCCAGCTTATCATTATCATATTCGCGATTGTGCTTTATACCTTATCAGCGATCAGTGGTCTTGCTCGAGGTATGCAATTGCTCAGCCGCTTCAATGTCATATTGGCCGTTGCGTTGATGGTCTTTATTTTGATATTTGGACCGACCAATTTTATCGTCAATGGTTATATTCAAGGTGTCGGCACGATGGTCGATAACTTTATTCCGATGGCCACTTTTCGCGGTGATGAAGGCTGGCTTGGCGGTTGGACCGTGTTCTTTTGGGGTTGGTTCTTGGGTTATGGCCCTATGATGGCCATCTTTATCGCTCGTATTTCACGTGGTCGTACCATTCGTCAATTGATTACCACGGTTTGTATCATTGCGCCGCTCGTTACCTGCTTTTGGTTCACCGTCGTTGGTGGTTCGGGTCTGGCGTTTGAGATTGCCAATCCGGGCAGTGTTAGTAGCGCGTTTGAAGGCTTTAACTTACCTGGTGCACTATTAGCCGTTACCCAGCAATTACCCTTTCCTTTAATGACCTCGATATTATTTCTAATTTTAACCACCGTTTTTATCGTCACGACAGGCGATTCGATGACCTATACCATCAGCGTCGTCATCAGCGGCGAGCGTGAGCCAAACGCCATGATTCGTACCTTTTGGGGCATCATGATGGGTGTGACAGCGATTGTTTTAATCTCGCTTGGTTCAGGGGGCGTGACAGCGTTGCAGTCCTTTATCGTGATTACCGCTGTGCCAGTCTCCTTTATTCTATTGCCGTCGTTATGGAATGGACCACAAATTGCCCAGCAAATGGCGCGAGAGCAAGATTTGTATCGACCTAATCAGGTAGAGGTAAGACATAAAATCAGCGAAGAAAAGCTTGCTAAGGAAAAGCTTACTCAAAAAACTGATTGACTACCAAACGGTCAAGGTCAAAACAACGATCCTAAAAACGGCTGAATACTTATTTACCGATAGATATCATCATTGGCATTATTAACGAAGCTGCTGGCTCAATATATTAGGTAAGGTAGTGAAATTATGAATATGATTCATGCAAATAATGAAAGCATTAACGTCAAGCCACCTCAACTTAGTACTGAATTTCGTACTCGTGACGTGATTATGAATGCAGAAAGGTTGGGCGCGATGCACCAAACTCGCATTAGCTTTGTGCGCACGTTACTGCGTAAGATTGATAGAGAGCAATGGATGCTCAGTACCCATTTGTGGGATTTGGATGAGCAAGGCTATGGCACGGTTATTTATCGCCTCAATACTCCAGAGCATCTGTATCATCTGGTGGTGTTTTGTAATGAGCTGGCTGATGAAGAGCGTAATGATAGGGTGATTGCCCAAAAATGGGATGTGACCTTTGGTCTGGTCTTTGGTGAGATAAGTGAGGAATTACTGGGTAATCTACAAGCCAATGTACCGCTGCAAGAAGCAGGTCGCAACTCTAATATGGTGATGGTGCTGGCACGAGCAAATAAAAGCGTACGGGTCTTTGATCATATCGTCAGCTCACTCGCCGTTGGTCAGCAACCAGATTTGGATATACTTGCGCAAGTGGGTTATATATTGCGCACTACTGCCGTCTATGGCAATGGTAAGTTTGGTATTTATGACTTCAAACCGTTAGATCACAGTGCAGATTTTGATCAATCCTTTCGCGCGCAGATGTGTGCCGTGTATTTGCTGCGTGAGTTTAGCTTAGATTGGGTCGATTATTTGGCGAAGCAAAAAGGTGGTAGCAACGCCGCTGCGCTGCATCCAGAGATTAAGCGTTACTTGGGAGTTGGTAACGCCACCGGTCTAGGCATGGCACCGTATCTAATCAACCATCCCTGTGTCGTCGATCAATGGCTAACTACCCGTGAAGAAGCGTTGCAAGTAACACTGATCTGCCAGATTGAACCCAAAAAAACCGTATATTTTGCCAGTTTAATTAAACGTGCTATTCAGCATTTTAGCGAGATTGTCACTATCAATGAGTCGCAAATCAAACTCAATGAAGCGGTCGTTGCAGAGTTAGCCGTATTACAAAATACTTTGATGGCAACCATTAATCACTACAGTACATGGGCGGAGTTCTTACAAGCTCACCATCATCTAAGCCTTGAGAGCCAAGAGGTGATTATCTCTTGCTTGATGGAACTCTATCCTGAGCGTGTCGATGAGTTTCAAGAAAAAATAAATGCCGATGAAACGCTATCGTTACCGAAAGGCAAGGTGATCCAAGATTTAATCGATGTATTAGAGCTACATTATCAGTGGGCGATTAATATTGATTTTAGCCAGCCCGATAATAGCTATTGGTTTTGGTATCGTTCGGTGGATAAAGAAGAGCCAAGGATGGGCGTGCGCGGGCAAGAACCGGGTGCTGATCGTGAGCTTGCATTAGACATCGCACGGCAAGCGAATAAGCTGTATCTCGCGTTGAAACCCACCGATCCAAAGCAGCTCATTTCAGAGTTCATCTTAAATCAGCCAAAATATCGCTCGATTGCGCGCCGCGTTTGGACGATGGGAAATAAGCCACTGGGCGATATTCAGATGAATGTCTTGCATAAAACCGCATTACCCATGCACCTGTTACGGTGTAAATTATCGATGTTTGGGGCAACCAAGTTCGATCCCAGATCAGATCGCTGGGTGCGGATCACCTTGTTTCAAGGTGCGCCTTTGTTTGCAGAAGTGCATAGTGATGAATGGCTGTTTCCTTTATTACCCGATTTATCGAAAGAGCAGCGAGGTTTGACTCATGATCGTATCGCATAATGAAATCGTGACGATAGTACACAAAGCCTTTACTGGGATGCACCGAGAAGTAGGCGAAGCGGATGTGATTGCTACTATGGTTGCTGAGTTACAGATGGCGGGCTTGGACGGTATCAGACACTTTAACAATGCCAGTCCGTATATCTTAACTGAGCACGATACGCCAATCGATATCGTCCATCAACAAGACGGCGCTATTCGTTTAGATTTGCATGGTAGCAGCTTGGCTTGTCACTTGCCGACTATCATTGACTATGCTCTGGAAAAAATGGGTGATTTGGCGCATTTTCATATTTATTTACAGAACTGTCATAACCGCTGGTTGGCTTATAGCGAGCTGGTGGGGCTGGCTGCCAAAGGCTTTGCTTGTCTGGCTAAATGGGACAATGGCTCTGTGCCCAAGCATACATTATTTACGTTAAATCAAGGTTTTGTGTATCCTGATTTATACTTTTTTGACCAAGCACAAGCCAATTACAATACCAATGATATGATTATTGAAATTGCGACCCAAAATTTTGATATTGAACAGGACATACAGCATTTCAATCATAAAATATCGACAGATGAGCTATTTGAAACCCATCAGCGCGCATGGAAAGAAGGCATCTATGTCGACGATGAGCAGTGGGCGATACTCAAAAAAACGGCTGCGGCGATGTTGGTAGAAAATAGCGAAACATCAAGTAAAGGTGCGGGAGGGGCGTAAGCGAGAGGAATGTAATAAATAAAAGGTTACAAAATGACATAGGCAAATAGATTAAGCCAAAAAGAGGTTTGTAATTAAAAATTTCAGAAAGTATTTTGGATTAAAAGGTATTTCGGAGTTGTTTGAACAGATGGGAAAAGCTAGAGGCTTTGATTAAGCAGAATAAGATTGGCGGTGAAGGAGGGATTCGAACCCTCGATACGCTATTAACGCATACACACTTTCCAGGCGTGCGGTTTCAGCCACTCACCCACTTCACCGTTTTTAGACGGCTTAGTATAGCGGATACTGTCTAGAATGTCACGACTTGCACCTTATCTTTCTTTATTTACAAACGCCTGCTACGATAGCGTATACGTAATGACAAGTATAGATGGTTGAAAGTTGAATGATAAGTTTCGGTAGGCTCAATGCCCGTTTGAAAAACAGTATTACAATGACCGTGATGGCGGTGGTCGTAAGCATAACTTCAGCGCATGCTGATGACTTTACTCAGTGTAGCGAGTCTTTTTATGGCGGTGTCTATCCTGAGTTTATTAATACCAAGCTAAGCAACAAAACCCAAGCTTTATGCATGGATGGTTTTGCCGTTATGTATTCTGGCGTATCGCGTACACCGCTTTGGTCGGCAGAATATTTGGATCGCAAGCGTTTACAACAAGCCAAAGAAATCGATCGTGAAGACAGCTTTCATGAAGAAAGTAGGTTACCAAAATCCGCACGTGCTTCATTGTCCGACTATTCAGGCTCTGGCTATGATCGCGGGCATTTAGCGCCCAATGCTGATATGGCGAATCGCAGTCAACAATATGATAGCTTTAGCCTTGCCAATATCGCCCCGCAGTCACCGCGCAACAATCGCTATATCTGGCGTAATATTGAATCAGCCACTCGCTATTTGACCCAGCAATATGGAGAGGTTTATAGCATTACAGGAGTAGCCTTTACTGGCAAAACAACCAAGCAATTGGCAGATCGTGTGCTGGTGCCCAGTCATTTTTTTAAAGCCGTCTACATACCAGCGATTAATCAAGCAGGGGTCTATTATGCACCCAATGATGAGTCGGAGCGCATAGAGGTTATTAGTGTTGATGAACTCTCGACTAGAATTGGTATCGATGTGCTGCCCGTCTTGGATGCCAAAACCAAAACACAGGCGTTTGATCTGCCATTAAAGGCGGGTGAAAGCTCCGAGTTGCCCGATGAGCCAACAGAAGAGCCGGCTTGGATGCTGTTTGTTTGGGCGATTCTTGAGTGGGTAATCGTCCAATTGCAAGCATAATGCCTCTGTGACACGAGTCTATATATAATAAAAGGCACAAAAAATCCAAAAATTACGCAAGGTATTAATAAAAAGGAGAATCACATGATTGATCCATTTGCCAATGACCACCAAAGCATGCAAATTGGTGAGCTTATCATCGAAAACCAAACAGATAAAATTATTATATATGGCGATATTGATTTGACTCTTGATGCTACTGGATATGAGCAAGCACAACAGTTGCATGAACTAACAAGCAAGATTATTCAGGCATTTGAAAATAATTCTATTTACAATAATAGTCAGCATAAGTCAAAAGAAAAAGATGACCGGTTAGATAAAAATATTGACAATCCTTTTTTGTAACTATTTGATATAGTTCAATTTTTATAGAAATAATAAACTATAAAAAAATTACTAGGCAAAAGCTTAAAATTGCTTATAATGAGTCAAGACATCGCTTATGTCGTATAAAATTTTGATGAGCAGTTTTTTTAGATGCGCTAAACACTCCCAAAGAGTAGAAAGTCGCATGGCTGTTAATAGGGATTTTAGCGAAGGATAAGCCTAGGAGATCAGAAACATAACGTTTCGAGTAATCATTGTATGAAGGGAATCAGTCTATGAAATTATTTACCAAAACCACTCTAGCTGTTGCAGGTATCAGTTTAGCAAGCATGGCATTCGCCGCTGATCCTTTGGCCAATACCACGTGGCAGACATTTGATGAAGGTAAGCCAAAAGGTACCGTAAAGATTACTGAGTCAAATGGTGTACTAACAGGTACGCTTATCGCTACTAACTCAGCCAAAGGCAAAAAGCACGTTGGTACGACCATTATTAAAGGTTTAAAGTCTGATGGTGGTGGCAAATATAGTGGTGGTACGATTACTGATCCTGAAAAGGGCAAAGACTATCGTATGACCGCAAACTTGAGTGGTAACACCTTAAATCTAAAAGGTTATATCGGTCCATTCTCACGCAGTCAAACGTGGAAAAAGAAATAAGCCGAGAGCTTATTTTTAGTATTAGACTTAATAGTTATAAATAGATAAAAATCCCGCAATACCTTTTGGTAATGCGGGATTTTTAGTACATATATTTTAATATTGGCTTCAGAGCTTATCTCACAAATTCTGGATATGCTTCCATACCACACTCTGCTATATCCGCACCTTCATACTCATCTTCTTCAGAGATACGAAGACCAATCACTAATTTGATAACCGCCCAAGTGATTAAGCTGGCGATGAATACCCAAGTAAAGATAGTGGCTGCACCAGCAATCTGACCTACGAACGATGCTGCTGGATTGGTAATTGGTACGATAAGCAGACCGAACAGACCGACTACACCATGAACTGAGATAGCACCCACTGGATCATCTATTTTTATTTTATCCAATGCTAAGATAGATAGCACAACGATAACGCCAGCGATCAAACCAAACAGTGTTGCTTGTAATGCAGATGGGGTTGAGGGTTCTGCTGTGATAGCGACTAATCCTGCGAGTGCACCATTTAAGAGCATGGTTAAGTCAGCTTTGCCAAAGATGATGCGTGCTATTATTAAAGCACCAATTGCACCGCCTGCCGCTGCTGCATTGGTATTCAAAAACACCATAGCAACCGAGTTAGCACTGGCAATATCACCCAGTTTTAGCACCGAGCCGCCATTGAAACCGAACCAACCCATCCAGAGAATAAGTGTTCCAAGCGCTGCCAGTGGTAAGTTAGCACCTGGAATGGCGCGTATTTCACCATTAGGGCCATACTTGCCTTTACGTGCACCTAATAATAATACCCCTGCTAATGCAGCCGCAGCACCCGCCATATGGACGATACCAGAACCTGCAAAATCAGAAAAACCCATGTCGCCTAAATTGAACATACCAAATACATCATTGCCACCCCACGTCCAGCTACCCTCTAATGGATAAATGACACCAGTCATCACCACAGCAAATAATAAGAACGACCACAGCTTCATGCGCTCAGCCACCGCTCCTGAAACGATTGACATACAGGTTGCAACAAATACCACTTGGAAGAAAAAATCAGACGCAGCGGAGTAAACAGAATCACCGTCAAAGCCGTTTTCAGCGGAGGCTGCTAGGGCATCTGCTACCAGCGTTTCATTACCCGCGATACCGCTTAAGAATAGGTTGCCACCATACATAATGGCATAGCCGCATATCATGTACATGGTACAAGCGGTGGCAAAAAGTGCGATATTTTTGGTTAAAATCTCAACGGTGTTTTTTGAGCGGACGAGTCCAGCTTCTAACATGGTGAAGCCTGCTGCCATCCACATGACTAGCGCCCCGCACATTAAAAAGTAAAACGTATCAAGTGCGTACTGGAGCTCGAAGATTTGATTTTGCATGTTAATTCCCCCTTGAATTGATGCAATACAGCTATCGGTATGATCTATAAATCTGTGTCTATATGGCCTTGCGCGTTAGATAGCGTCAGGGCCTGTCTCGCCCGTACGAATACGAATAACTTGCTCGAGTGCAGTGACAAAGATTTTGCCGTCACCAATCTTGCCCGTGCTAGCGATGCGAGTGATCGCTTCGATAGCAGGTTCGACCATCTCATCAATAACAGCCACTTCGACTTTTACTTTAGGTAAGAAGTCCACCACGTATTCTGCGCCGCGATAGAGTTCTGTGTGACCTTTTTGGCGACCGAAACCTTTGACTTCAGTAACAGTGACACCTTTAACACCGATGTCAGAAAGCGCTTCACGTACATCATCGAGCTTAAACGGTTTTAAGATCGCAGTGATTAGCTTCATAAAATATTCCTTATTTGTGTGATGCCGCAGGTTGATCGAAGCATTGTGGTGCATCGTATCGCTGCCATGCTTACTATTAGTCATTCAAGAACTGTGCCAATTTACTCAAGGGGGATAGGTAAGATTGGATTTGTTTGTTCAAAAACAGCTATAGTTATGGCAAAAAATACTGGTTATGCTGCAATGGTATAAGCCACCGTTATGAGCATAGAGAATGCGAATTAACCTTTAGCGTTGAACTGACGAAAACTTTATTATAACCAACTTTTTAGGTGCTTGGGGAGACCATCCATCTATTTCCTGTGATGATTTGCTAACCTAGTTTGGAATATGAAACGAATCACTTGAGGAGAAAGTAGGGAAAATCGTGTGATAACGTAAGCGGCAGAGCTTAACATTTATGTATAGGCTCTGCGCTCAAAGAGAGAGGGGTGGCTGTGTAGATCGGCTAAAGCCTATACCTTTGGGAAGAGTAGGTAGGGGGTTTTGGTGCTACCAAGCAGTTTTTTTGTGTCGCTACCTTTTAGAAGTTCACGCAGACGAGATTGGCCAAAGGCACCGGTCATCAGCATACCGATATCATTTTCATTTTGATAATAATTCAAAGCCGAAGTGACATCGCGGCAGTCCAGCAAGGCTTTTTTAGACTTGATGCCTGCTTGTTTGAGCCGCGCATAAGCTTCACGTAGCGCATCGCAATTTTCAGAGTTTTCTTTACCGACCATCACGATATGAACGGTTAATGCGCGCACCAGTGAAGTTTTACAGAGCCAATTGAGCAATTTATGTGAAGTAGGACTGTTGTCAAAAGCAAATAACGCGGTCGTAGGGGGCAAAAATGGTGCATGAGTCACCAAAATGGGGCAGTGGCTGACTCTAATTAACTGGCTCAATGTCGATTTGCAGGTGACATTGTGACCTATAACGATCAATTGTGCTTTGTCATCGACGTAATCGATACTTTCATTGAGGTGTTCATGGCGATGCAAAGTATAAGTTTTTAGTTTTTGTCGCTGCTGCTCGCAATAGGTGGTGGCTTGATGGAGCAAAAGCTTGCCTTGAGCTTTTAGCTCACAATTACTCAAGTGCTCCTTGGTGGTGAACTGCTCAAGCAGCATGTTTTCATCATCGATATTTAGGCAGCCTGAATAATTCACAGCCGCTTTTTGTTGTAGGCTCGGTACAGAATGCAACAGTCCAACAGGTGCTTGTAGACGAGTCGCGGCCCACATGCTAGCTTCTAACACTGCTTGCACGTGGTCTGGGCAGTCCAAGCAGGCAATCACACTATCTGGTTTCAAATTACTCATAAGACCACCACATTATTCCAATATTAAAAAAACAGAATAAAAAGACAGCTGCTTGGCTCAAGGGTGGGGCGATAATGCTTATGCCCAACCCTTTGCACCAATGCAGCTGTTTATTCAACTGTCTATTTATGAGCGGTTAATCAATATTAGCTCAATAAATAGACGTGGCTTTGTTTAATCCAATAAGCCAATATCTCGGCGATCGTGGATAGAGAAGCGATCAATCAGTGTTCGGCTCGCATTATTGAGTCCCACCACTTTGACATCAATGCCCTCACGTTGCAAGCGCATGACCAGTTTGTCCAAGGTGTCTACGGCACTGACATCCCAAAAATGCGCTTGGCTGACATCAATTTGAATACTGTCCAAAGCTTCTTTGGTATCGAAGCTGTTTAAGAACTGAGTCGTAGAAGCAAAGAATACTTGTCCTTGCACATAATAATAACGGGTATTAGTACTCTCATCATATTCGCTAAATACCGTTAAGAATTGACCAATTTTATTGGCAAACGCCAGCGCCGATAGCAGCACGCCCACGCCCACACCATAAGCTAGGTTGTGCGTAAATACTGTGGTCAAAACAGTCGCTAACATGACAATATTAAATGACATCGGATGCGTTTTAAATTCGCGAATAGACTGCCAGTTAAAAGTACCAATAGAGACCATAATCATCACAGCGACCAGTGCCGCCATTGGAATTTGACTGACCCATTCACTTAAGAACACTACCATAATGAGCAGTACGATACCTGCCATCAAAGTGGACAGACGCGTACGTCCTCCAGATTTGACGTTGATCATAGATTGACCAATCATGGCACAGCCTGCCATGCCACCGAAGAAACCTGATACGACGTTGGCAATCCCTTGACCGCGACACTCGCGGTTTTTATCGCTTGGCGTATCTGTCAAATCATCGACGATAGTCGCTGTCATCATCGATTCTAATAAACCAACGATGGCAAGTGCGATAGAGTAAGGCGCGATGATCAGTAAAGTATTTAGGTTCAAGGGAATGTCAGGTAATAAGAACATTGGTAATGAATCAGGCAAATCGCCCATACTGCCGACATTACGAATATCGAGATTCATGTACATCGCGACAGCAGTCAAACCAACGATACAGATCAGCGGTGATGGAATCACGCGACCGATTTTAGGAATCAGCGGAAACAAGTAGATAATCGCTAAGCCCGCCGCTGTCATGATATAAACCGTCATGCCAACGCGTTCAGTCATCGGGTTAAGCTCAGGCAGCTGGGCAGCAAAGATCAATATCGCGAGCGCATTGACGAAGCCAATGACTACCGAGCGCGACACAAAGCGCATCAAATTACCGAGCTTTAGGATACCCATTACAATCTGAATCCCACCGCACAATAAGGTGGCAGCTAGCAAATACTGCAAACCATGCTCGGCGACTAAGTCAACCATCACCAGTGCCATTGCCCCAGTTGCTGCCGAAATCATGCCTGGACGACCACCGACAAAACTGATCACGACCGCGATACAAAATGAGGCATACAAGCCGACTTTTGGATCAACACCTGCGATAATAGAAAAGGCAATGGCTTCAGGAATCAGCGCTAAGGCAACGACCAAACCGGATAAAACATCGCCGCGAACATTGGAAAACCACTCGTCACGTAAGTTATCAATAAAAGATGTCATAAGTAAACTGCATAGGGTTAGAGGCAAAAAAGTAATCATTACTCATTCATAAAATGATCGCGTCGCTATAAAAGTAGCTATTCATCTTTCTTTTACGGCAACATGTGCTGTGTCATATTGCGGTATTGAGTTATTAAAGGTCAGTAATAAGTAGGTCTACTGATTTACTTACTGGTATCACTAATACGCTCACCAATAATTGATACGATGATAAATTCAGTGAGACTACCTAAAAAAATAGTTAAAATAAGGTGCTTAAAGCAGGGCATTTATAAGAGCACCTACAATAACGAATAGCGTCAGCAATGATATGCTGCGGTAGAGGGTAATAAATAATTTATCAAATAAAAATAGCCGCTCGACATGACCCGTCTATAGTAGTAACTTTGCCAAACAGAAGTGACAATAGCGTGCTAACTGTGACAACATGCTAAACTAAAATGCTTGGGTAAATACCCAGTCACTTACAGATTAAGGCAACTATTATAGCATTAGCCACTTAATATAAAAACAGGCGCATAATAGCACATCGTCATAAAAAACCAGTACCGAAATCTGAACGATACCGTTATGATGCGTCTCATCTTGACGGCATCATTTTGCTTCTTTATAGACTAGGTTTGTTTGATGCCATTTTGCTCGTCCAACAGAAGGAATAAATATGACCACCAACGCTGCAACAGACGCCTTACTTCACAAAGGCAGTGGTCTACAAGTCGTGGTCGGTTTGGGACAATCTGGATTATCAGTTGCGCGCTATTTGGCCAATCAAGGCTATCAGGTTGCTGTTACTGATGCTCAGGTAACACCTAGCTTAGCAGATCAACTACCCGCTGAGATTAGTATTCGCCAATTTGGTGCGATTGACGCCGAGCTCTTGCAGCAAGCGGCACGTATTATTATAAGCCCCGGTATCTCTCTTGCTACCGAAGCTGTCGCCGCTGCCCGCCAAGCGAATATTCCAGTGGTCAGCGATATTCAGCTATTTTGTGAGGCTTGTACCGTACCGATAGTGGCGATTACTGGCTCTAATGCTAAGAGCACCGTGACCACCTTGGTCGGGCAAATGGCCGCGGATGCTGGTGTCAATGTTGGTGTCGGCGGTAATATTGGCGTGCCAGCGCTGACCTTGCTTGATAATACTGATATGGAACTGGCGGTACTTGAGCTGTCGAGCTTTCAGTTAGAGACAGTGACCAATTTGGGCGCGCAAGTGGCGACGGTTCTAAATATGTCACCTGACCATCTAGATCGCCACGGCGATATGCTGGGCTACCATCAAGCCAAGCATCGTATCTTTCAGGGTGCTAAGTCCGTGGTTATCAATCGCGAAGACGCATTGACGCGTCCGCTCGTGGCTGATAATTTGCCCAGAGTGAGTACCGGTATACATGCTCCTGATAAAGGTCAATATGGTCTTATTACTACTCCTGAAGGCCAGATTTATCTTGCCCACGGTACAGAAAAACTACTGTCGGCAGATAAACTGTTGATTAAAGGTCGTCATAATCTGCTCAATGCACAGGCAGCCTTAGCGTTAGGCGAACTTGCTGGTTTGCCATTGGGCAGTATGTTGAATACCTTACAGCAGTTTACTGGACTTGAGCATCGTTGCCAGTATGTGGCAAATGCTGCAGACATTGATTATTTTAATGATTCAAAAGGCACCAATATCGGCTCAACGATGGCAGCTATCGAAGGGCTGGGCGCAGTCTATGCACCAAAGGATGGTAAACTACTATTGATTTTGGGTGGACAAGGTAAGGGTCAACAGTTTGGTGAATTGACGCCGTTTATCAATCAGTATGTTAGCCAAGTACTGTTTATTGGTGAAGATGCGCCGCTGATTGAACAGCATCTGCGCGCGGCTAAGATAAGCGCCGATGTGGCATTACATCAATGCCAAACTTTAGAAAATGCCTTTACAACCATTCAACAAGTCACGACAAGCAGCCTATCGCAAGTGCAAGCGGTGCTATTGTCACCTGCTTGTGCCAGCTTTGATCAATATAGTGGCTACGCAGCTCGCGGTGAGCATTTCAGTCAGTTGGTTGGTCAATTAGCAACTGAGTCGTCAGATATGATGACTGCGGAATAAAAGGTTTGGTGATTTAAGCATTTGCATGATAAGTGCTTAGCGAATCTCAGCATTTAATAAAGAACTCATGTATTTAATAAAGAATAAGGGCAATGCAATAGGATTGCCCTGAATTGACTTTTATGATGCGCGCGCATTTTCTGTATAAATGATTGTTTTGCTTATAGATTGCTGCTACTGTCAATCATAGCCAGTCAGCAACATGAATGGTCAGCTTATTTGCTTAGTAATCTGTCTGGTACTGTCTATTTTCTATTTTTTAAACGGTGGCGTTTAATAGACGCCGTGTTTTTTCGTTCGTTAGTGTATATAAAATTATGGCGCTCTCTTCTCTTTTTCGTTCCTCGTCCCAACCGAAGCAAGCATCTGGCTCAGATGGTATTCTTTCTATGCCGTCAGCACGCGCCATTCTCCTATCGAGTGTTGGCTGTATGTTGGTGCTCAGTTTATTGATGGTGGCTTCCGCTTCTATTCCTTTTGCCCTCAGTCGCGGCATGACAGAGCTGCACTTTTTCAAAAACCAGCTGCTGTATATGATGATCGGTTTGACGGTCGCTACGGTTTCTTATTACAGCGTGTCTTTGCGAACACTATATAAGACTGAAACCCAATTTATCCTATTGGGTATCACTGGCATGCTGCTAGTGGCAACCCTCTTTAGTACGCCTATTAACGGCTCCAAGCGTTGGCTGAACCTAGGGGTATTTAATTTTCAGGTGGCAGAGTTGGCCAAGTTGGTGATGATTGTCTTTGTCTCTGATTTTGTGGTGCGTCGCTCTTTTGAAGTTCGTAACGGCTTAGACGGTTTTTTGCGGATTATGTTGGTGGTGGCACTCATCACCATGCTGCTATTGTCACAGCCAGATTTTGGTTCTTTTGTCGTTATTTTAGGTACTATCTTTGCGATTTTTTATATCGCTGGTGCGCCTTACAAGCACTTTTTAGCACTGGGCGCGGCTGCCATCGGTGGTGCGGTATTGATGGTGACGACAGCGCAGTACCGATTGGTACGTGTGATGTCATTTATGGATCCGTTTGATGATGTGCAAGACACCGATTATCAGCTGGCACGCAGTTTGATTGCCTTTGGTCGTGGACAATTTACAGGCGTTGGTTATGGTGAGAGCGTACAGAAACTATCGCATTTGCCTGAGGCACATACTGATTTTCTACTAGCCATTACAGGGGAAGAGTTAGGCTTTGTTGGGGTTACTATGGTACTGGTGCTCGAAGCGCTGATTATCGGTAGCGCGATGCGTATCAGTTATAACGCGCTCAAGCGTCGGCAGATGCGTATGAGTTATACCGCCTTTGGTATCGGTGTGGTGTTTATTGCACAAACAATTATCAATGCGGCGATGAATATGGGCGCGATTCCAACCAAAGGACTGACTATGCCATTCTTCAGTTATGGTGGCTCATCAATGTTGATTAGCTTGGTGATGGTTGCGTTATTGCTAAAAATTTATAAAGAAAGCCCTGAAGTCGAAAAAAGCCAATGCCGTTATTATTGATAGGTTGAGCATTAGTCATAGGCTCGATGCATCATGACTGGCATTATCCAAAAAAGCGTCGCTAAATAGTGGCGCTTTTTGCTAGCTGACTTTTATCCATTGGGCATATTTAACTGTTGCTTGCCTTGTAGCGGCGTACTGTCCCATTGAGCAATGGCTTGCTTTAACATACGAGTAGGTGTGTCTCTATCGACGGCTGGTTGCTGTAATAGTTGTAAAGCATCGGCGATAAGTTTACTTGGATCTCGTGTATCAATGGGTTGCGCTAGGTTTTGCTTGGAGAGTTTTTGTCCATCAGCATGACATATCAGTGGCAAGTGATACCAGTGATCGATGGCAGGCAAGCGTGCGGCATCCATGATGCTGATTTGCGCTGTCGTCATGGGTAGGATATCTAGACCGCGCATAATATGTGTCACCTGTTGCAGTCCATCATCAAGGCTGGCAGCCAAAATATAATTGATCATACCATCTTGGCGACGCACCACCATATCACCCAATGTCTGCTGAGGATTGTCCCACTGCAATCCTTGAATACCGTCGTTAAAACCAATCTTATAATTCGGTAGCTGTATGCGTAGCTTATGTTGCTCTCTATCAAGGTCAGCGCTGACACAGCAGCGTGGATAGCGCTTCCTGTTTGGTTGCAATGGGTTAGCATCATGAGATGGGCTCAGCTCTTCTTGCGCCCAGTATTGCTCCAAATCTTTACGCGAGCACTGACAACCATAAGTGAGTGGATGCAGGGCTGAGTGTAGATAGTCATTATAAATATCAATACGCTCAGATTGATAAATGATATCACTGTCCCAGTACAATCCAAGCGCTTCCAAATCAATCAAGATTTGCTCAGTAAATTGCTGATCACAGCGTTCGGTATCAGTGTCTTCAATACGCAGTAGCCATTTACCACCAATGGATTTTATATGGCAAAAGCTGGCAAGCGCGGTCGTCAATGAGCCAAGATGCAGTTCACCAGTCGGTGAGGGAGCAAAACGACCAATCGGCTGTACTGGTATGATTGGAGTGGGCATAGGAATAAGGTTAGTTTTCAAAGTAGGAAATTGTCGGTAAAAAAGGTAGAAGATAGAATAATAAATATATCCGTAAAAAGATATTTGTGAAATGAGTCTGTTTTGTTAGCAAATCAATATAAGCAAGCTTAAAGCTCTGTATCAGCCATGATTCATTGACTAAAAACCAGCCAGCTAAAACGCAATAAGCGACCATATTTTGGTCGCTTATGCTTACATCCTACTATTGAGATGAGTCGTAACTCTTTTAAGCGCCTTGATTTTGGCGTTCTTTAATCTCAGACAGTGTTTTACAATCGATACACTGGGTAGCCGTTGGGCGCGCTTCGAGACGACGCAGACCAATCTCTACGCCACAAGTTTCACAAAATCCATAATCATCATTTTCAATTTCTGACATAGATTTGTCAATTTTGCGAATGAGCTTACGTTCACGGTCACGCGTACGCAATGCGAGGGCAAACTCTTCTTCTTGGGTGGCGCGATCATTGATATCTGGCATAGCACTGGACTCGTCTTGGATATAAGTCTTGGTGCGATCCGCTTCGCCAATCAGTTGGCTCTTCCAATCCAATAATATAGCCTTAAAGTGCTCTAACTGCGCATCAGACATGTACTCTTCGTCTTTGGCAGGCACATAAGGAGTAAACTTAGCTTCACTTGGATTCGTGGTCAGGGTGCTCATATGGGTATCCTACTTTTTTCAAATTAATTCAATAAAACGACGTATCAAAAGACAAGACGCTATCAATGTCATAAACGCTATAATTTGTCCCTTTATAAAACGTTTTACCACTTGGTAACACAAGTAATACAGCGGATCTAATAGTACAGTTATCTTGATATGCTCAAAGCAATCTATCAAGGGTCAGGTATATGGTTATGCATATTTTTATTTAAATAGCGTTGTCTTAATAATGCGACAAATCACTGACTGTGAAGACTTAGCTGTGATCGATTTAGCCATCCTAGCTATTATAATTCTACCTAATACCAGATACTAGGCAGTCCTCATTTCGTTTTATACGTTGTATCATTGTTTCTGACAATAATGAAGTCATTTTTCATCATCATGTCGTTTTTACCGTGCCAGTCATTGTATTCTGAACTCAGAAATATCAGTCAATAGCTTGGGGTATAAGGGCTCACATCAATATTGGTGTCAATAAATCTGGGCGTCAAGTATCCAGTCTTTCTACCCAGCTTGCAACCTTTCCATTGTTGGCTAATTGCAACCAACGGTAACCGGGCGGGACGCTTTTATCATAGGAGAAATCATTCTCATAAGGCTTGAACTGGTAGCAAGTAGATGGCGTACTATAGACCGTGACTCCTTGACGATGGCGGACCTGCTCTTGGTGCGTATGACCACTGATAATGACCTTGAGATGGTCAAATCCTAACAGATGCTGCCAAAAGGCTTCACTATTCTCTGCCATATGTGTGTCAATCCAGTCAGAGTCTACGGGAATGACGTGATGATGTAGAGCAATCAGCGCAGGCTTATCACAAGCATCGAGTCTCTCGCATACCCAGTCAATATCGGTAGGCGTTATCTCGCCCGCGACTTTGCCCGTGATGGATGAGTCTAATAACAACAGCTGCCAGCGATCAGTCTCAATGACATGCCGGCTTAGCAAGCGCGGGTCGGCAGGTTGAGCAATCAGTTCGCGCTCAAAGAATGGTAAGTCACTGCCTATCTCATCCGTCACATCATGATTGCCCGCAATACAAGCAAAAGGAATATTGGTGGCTTGCAATACCTCAAAAATATGATCGTAAATAGCGGGTTTCACTTCATTGACTAAGTCGCCAGTCACGATAATCAAATCGCAGCGAATGTCGCTACTCAATGCTTGCTGTAGTACTGTTTCAAAGCACTGCTGACAGACAGTGGCTTCGCTATTGTTAGTATCGCTATCAACACTAGAAGAAACGGGCGTTGATAAATGCAAATCTGTGATTTGTAGTATGTTTACCTGTTCATCTGGTGTGCTAATGTTATTAACAGGATAGCTTAGCATTGGGTCAGTCCCTCATCGAATCGAAACAAGTGATGCTGTTAAAACGAATGATAAATAAATGTCCTGCATCGAGTAGACTAATGAATTTTGGTCTGACCAATATGTTTTTTGGCTTGACGCCGCTAGTATGTCGATGGTATTAGGGCAAGTTTATAACATAAAGTCAATGAAAGCTCTATCATATTGATGAAATAAAGTTGGATAAGAGGATAAAAAAACCAGCGGCTTTATGTGAACCATAATCTGTCTAACGGCGCGCTGACCAAATTTTTGCAGTGCTGAGCTTTGAGAAAATCAGCGCGATAAAAAATAAAATGGCTAATATTAATACGATAGCAAGTCCTGTCTGAATATCTAGCCAGATGCTTCCCCAAACGCCTAGCGTCACCCCAAGCTGTGCGATCAGTAGCGATATAACGACCATTTGTTTTGGCGATGATGACCACAAACGTGCCGTTAATGCTGGTAATACCAATAGACCGCTGATTAGTAAACTACCAACCGCTTGCAGGGCAATCGCACAAAATCCCGCCAATACGCCCATAAAGAACAGCCGCTGGCGTGTCGGATTAACACCTTGAATACGCGCCAGTGCTTCATGAGTGGCAAGCTTAATTTGTGCAGGCCATATATACATGAGTAGACCGAGCCCTACCAGCACGCTACCGGCAAGTAAGGGCAAGTCTGCCCAATCAAGCTCTAGCAAATTACCAAACAAAAACCCCAGTACGTTTGCTTGTTGGTCAGTCAACTGGGTCAAAGCCAATAAGCCTAAGCATAACAATGACACCGCCACGACGGCCAAAACCGCATCGACAGGCAGGCGCTCATCATCGATTAATACCAGCCCTAGCACCACCATGACGCTGACCAAGGCAATGCCAATGCCCATAGGTAATTGCCACCATACTGCTAAAGCCACGCCAAGCAAGGTACCATGTGCTAAAGCATCAGCAAAAAAGGCCATGCGTCGCCACAAGACTAAGCAACCTAAAGGCGCTGATAGTAGCGCTAAAATACTGCCAGCGATCCAAGCGGGGGCAATGATGGCTAACCAAGCAGTCATAATGAATATCCGTAAAAGTTTTTATAAAGCTCAACGCTCGATATGTGTTTGATGTATTAAGCTTCGATATATTTTATATTTGTGAATGTGCAACGCGCCTTAATGATTATAATTCGCTTGGGGCGTGATGCTCACAGGCATGTGGTTGATGCACATAAGGCTGCTCATAATGATGCCCAAATAGCTTTTGAAACTCACTACTAACGGCAAGCTCGCTTGGTTGTCCCTCACAGCAAATGTGCTTATTAAGACAAATCACGCGTCGACTGCCCTTCATGACCCAATGCAGATCATGCGATACCACCAACATGGCACAACGTAAAAACTCTGGCAGCTCATCAATAAATTGATAGAGCCAAACCTCAGTATCAGGGTCCAGTCCTTGCATCGGCTCATCTAAAATCAATAAGTTGGGTTTGTCTAACAATGCGCGCGCGAGCAAGACTCTTTGTGTCTCACCACCCGACAGGTGCAGCATTTGTCGCGATAATAAGTGCGTCAATGACAAGTTATCGAAGATAAATTGACGCTGCTCAGACGTTAAGCGCCTTTTATCCGCTTGTGCCAATAAATCGCAGACTCGTAATGGCAATATCGGCGGTACAGCAAAGCGCTGCGGTACATAGCCAAGCTGTAACTTTTGATGAGAGTTAATGTGCCCTTTAGTTGGCTCAATCAATCCCAAAATAAGTTTAACCAACGTTGACTTACCAGCGCCATTAGGTCCAATAAGACTGACTGTTTCATTAACCGCAATGTCAATATCAATATGTGAGAGTAAGCGTTGATGCCCAATGTCGTAGCTGACATCGCTTAGGCTCAGCAGTTTACTCGCAGTGTTAATGGTGTTGCCATCAACAGCGGAAAAGTTCGGTTGATTAGACGGTGAGGTAGACAGGCTCATAGTATGACAACCAATAAGTGAATAAGTAATACAAATAAAAAACGGATGACAAAGACTTACGCTTCAGTGGTTAGGGTGTGTTACTGGCACGCTTGGCAACGACCACTCAGCTCAATCACACTGCGTTCCACAATAAAGCCAACGTCTTGCTCAGCAAAACTCATCATTTCCTGTACGGGCACACTGCTACATTCTTGTACACGCTGACATTGACCACAGATTAAAAATGCTGCGGTATGCTGGGCGCGTGGGTGACAGCAGGGCACATAAGCATTGATAGAGGTCAATTGATGTATCAAGCCTTCACTCAATAAAAACTCCAGACTGCGATAGACAGTGGGTGGCGCGACATTTTTTGGCGCTTGTTTTTTAGAGCTAATTTCTTTAGATGCCGCTTTCGTTGGGCGCTGTTGCGAGCTAAGCGCTTCGCTGCTGTCATCATTGTTATTGGGCTCTGATAAGCGCATTTGCTGCAATTGCGTGATCAAATCATATGCACCGATGGGTTTATTGGCTGCCAATACCAATTGATATATTTGCTGGCGCAATGGGGTAAAGCGTGCACCGTTCAGGCGACATTGTTCTTTTGCTGCCATTAGGCGCTCGGTCACGTCATGCGGCGTAAAGTCCTGCACATCATGTAAATGTTCGCAGACTGATAAACTGGTGGACATGGTGCAAGCTCCTACAAAATAAAATGGCACTGTTATTATAGTAATTTATAATGTTATAGTATAACATACTAAAAATAAGAGCAGATAAGTGATCTTGGCTTATTTATTGATACCTTAATGATCACTCAGATACAACGGCGATAACGTCTAAATGTTTCCACTTATATTTTATCTTTCATACATTAAAGAATCTATTATGAACTCAGTTTTCAAATATTTTTTAAGCTCAACCATTATACTACAGCGATGGCTCATTACGGGCATAGTTGCATTAGGCCTCTTTACTGTGAGTGCACAAGCGGCAACAGTCAGCGTGAGTAACTACCCACTGTTTTTATTGAGTCAAGCAGTGACTGAAGGTTCACCGCCCGCCAAGCAGTTATTGCAGGCCGGGGAGGTAGGTCATCATGGCAGTATCAGCCCAGGCGATATTAAAGCCATTCAGGACAGTAAATTTGTCGTGTGGTTTGGTGAGCCACTAGAAAATAACTTGGCGGCAAGCCTTAATACCGCACCCAATGCGATTGCCTTATTTGAATTTGATGCCTTTAATCGTCATCCGCTACGTGACGTCCAAGGCAAGCCTATTGCTGGCACCTTGGATCCACATATATGGTTAGATCCTGAAAATGCCAAAGCCATGACTCGTGCCCTTGCTGTCATCCACAGTCATGCTAATCCGCAATATAAAGCACTTTATCACGCCAATGCACAAAAATTTGCTCAGCGAATGGATAGGGGAGTGGCATCTTTCGTAAAACAAGCTAAAGGCAAGCAGCAAACCCAGCCTTATTGGGCCTATCATGATGCTTATCAATACATCGAATCCAGCACAAACCTAAAGCTTGTTGGCAGTTTAAGCACTGATCACCATCTAGCACCACGAGCAAGCCAAATACGCTGGCTAAATGAGAAGCGTCCAGCCAAGCAAATGTGTCTGGTTAGCCCAAGTCAACCAGCCAAAGGTCTACTCGCTAAGTTACAGCCTGTAAAAACCACTGTGCAACCTGAAGATATGAGCAATAGTAAAGACTTTGTGAGTGGTTGGCAGACAATGGCACAGCAAATCTATCAATGTATATCGTAGGATAACTGATTAACCATAGTGGCTTACAACGCTTGAGAAGCCATTATGTAGTCATACTTTGGGTGTTATCCATTGGTCAGTAACTATGATGTCTATGAGTGATTCAGCTAGGTCACTGATAAAAGGTATATTTTTCTTGCTTAACGGTGGTATGCCCCTTATAATAAGTGGCGTTTTATTTTGGTTAAAAGGTAACACCTGTAGAGTGAGCCGTTCACGGATAAAAGTGTCGCGACGATGTTATATTGCCACCTTATCCCAATGCTGTAAGGCTATAGGATTGCATTACCGATGACCAAGCCTGCCAAACGCACACAAAAAGATAAAATTGGCATCTATATCAAACGCCAAGCGTGGATATTATTTGTCCTTATTATTATTGCTTGGGCTTTAGATACCAGTTGGCTACATAGTGAGCTTACTGTTGCAAAAAGCGCCGCTATTGGTGCGCTACTCAGCTTTGCTACCCAAGCTGTATTTGCTTTTTTTATCTTTTGGTACACTGGATATCGCGCGCGCCAACATATTGTTAGCCAGCTATATCGAGGTCAAATGGCCAAATGGCTATTGACTGTGTTTGGTTTCGCACTAATTTTTATTACCGTACAACCCCTATCTGCGCCTGCGCTGTTTATCGGTTTTATGGTAATGCAAATTAGTCACAGTTGGATGTTGTGGCATATACGCTAGCATTAATAGACGATGACTATATCAATAGTTGAGTGCTTAATAGTGCTAGGCAAGTCACCCTGCCGTCCAGCTTCTCTATGACTGATTTCATAAGAAAGTCAAAACATACAAAACTGTCTAAAGACAGCGCCAATGATTATAAAGACTGTGATATGAGCGTTTAAATGAGTATAGCGTGTGATAATGGAGTCGATAGCCAATTATTAGCTATCAGTATTGCCTCTAATTAAATTCTTACAATTTAATTAATCACGCAAAGCTATGTTAGTAAACGTTAATAGTAGCTAACTTATTCATACAGTGCATAAAAAAGTCATAATTGACTTTACACGAATACAACGCTGCATTAATATAGGCAGCTAAATATTTTGCTTATGAACGCTGTATTAAGCGTCGATCGTGGAAACGCGGCAGTAAGTAAACACAGATATAATAATTTCGCGTACATATACAAGGGCTATTACTGAATCATCATAAGCCCTTTTTTGATAGCTAAAATTTATCTTAAGTTATCAAGTTGCGTACTAGTAATAGAACTATGGGTTGGATGTTATTGATTACATGAGCGCTTTAGCATGGTTCATCGGCTTGCTAGCAGGTCAAATAGGATCGTTAAAACCTCATCAGATGACAACCATATTTTTGGTAGTTGATTAAATCGTTGATTAATAAGAAGCTGACATTATGGCAGGCGAGCAAACAACAACAGACTATATCTCTCACCACTTAACGAACTGGACGTACGGCTATCTGCCGGGCGAAGGCTGGAAAGTTGCCTATACTGCTGAAGAAGCTAGTGCAATGGGCTTTAAAGCCATCCACCTTGATTCTATGCTTTGGTCAATTGGTCTAGGCATTGTTTTCTGCGCCATCTTCTGGATGGTCGCTAGAAAAGTCACTTCAGGCGTGCCGGGTAAAACTCAGGCCGCGGTTGAGATGATCGTTGAGTTCGTTGATAACAACGTTCGTGATTCGTATAGTGGTACCTCAAAGCTGATTGCGCCTTTGGCGTTGACTATCTTTGTATGGATATTCTTAATGAACTTGATGGATTTACTACCCGTCGATTTTATTCCTATGATTGCTGGCCAAATCGGCGCAATGATGGGACATGATCCACATCATGTGTTCTTTAAGATCGTTCCAACGACGGATCCTAATATTACGCTTGGCATGTCTTTTTCTGTCTTTATACTGATTCTGTTTTATAGTATCAAAGAAAAAGGTTTGGGCGGCTTTGTTGGCGAGCTAACACTGCATCCGTTTAGTGCCAAAAACCCTATCGTACAAATTATTTTAATACCCATCAACTTTATCTTAGAGTTTGTTACTTTGATAGCAAAACCTATCTCTTTAGGTCTGCGTCTATTCGGTAACATGTATGCTGGTGAGTTGATTTTCATACTGATTGCTCTAATGCCGTTTTGGATTCAATGGGCGTTATCAGTACCGTGGGCTATTTTCCACATCTTAATTATTACACTTCAAGCGTTCGTATTTATGATGCTGACGATAGTTTATATGTCACTTGCATCATCAACTGAACATTAATTAGACATTCAATAGGTAAATGAGGATACATCCATGGATCCAGTATTAGGTGGTTACACAGTTATCGCAGTAGCACTACTTATCGGTTTAGGTGCACTAGGTACAGGTATTGGTTTTGCTATTCTAGGTGGTAAATTTCTAGAAGGCGTTGCGCGTCAGCCAGAACTTGGTTCACAGCTGCAAACTCGTATGTTCATCGTAGCAGGTCTTCTTGATGCTATTCCGATGATCGGTGTTGGTATTGCTATGCTATTGTTGTTCGCTAACCCTCTAGCAGGTTAATCAGAAAGCTCAGTTGTAAATGTTTGGTAGTCAAAGTTTGTATCTTAACCATAGCCAAAGTTTGGCTATCAAATATGATCAATGAAACTGATTTTTCATTAACAAAGAGGTGATCACGTGAATATCAATTCTACCCTCATCGGTCAAGCCATTGCTTTTGCAATCTTTGTGATGTTCTGCATGAAATTCGTGTGGCCACCACTTATTGGTGCCATCAATGAGCGTCAGCGTAAAATTGCTGAAGGCCTGAATGCCGCAGAAAAAGCAAAAGCAGATTTGGCGACCGCTGAGCAAGACGTCCAGCAGGAGCTTGATCTTGCAAAGACCAAAGCTGCTGCTTTAATCGAGCAAGCGAACAAGAGTGCCAACCAGCTTGTCGAAGATGCAAAAATGCAGGCTCAAGTGGAAGGCGAGCGCATTCGTCAACAAGCGCAAGCGTCTATCGACCAAGAAATCAATCAAGCGCGTGAATCATTACGTGCCCAAGTTGCTGAACTGGCTGTACTTGGTGCAGAAAAGATTTTGCAAGACAAAGTCGATGTGCAAAAACATGCCAGTATGTTAGACCAACTGGCGGCAAAGCTGTAACTGTGAGGATATAATGGCTGACTTATCAACCTTAGCACGACCCTACGCTAAAGCCGCGTTTGACTATGCCAACGAAAACGGGGCCGTAAACGAGTGGGAAAATTTCTTGTTTGTCGCCAGTGCAATTGTCAATGACAAAGCGTTCCGTACATGGCTAGAAAATCCAGCCGTTACGGCTGAGCATAAGTCAGCTGCTTTGGTTGATCTTTATGACTCACAAGTGGCTGGTGATAGTGACTCTGCTTTTAAACAGCTACTAGGCGAGAGCAAAGGCTCTCGTTATGGTAATAGTATTAGCTATCCTAAAGTGTCACCAGCGCTCAATAATTTTATTAAGCAGTTGGCGCAGCAAGAGCGTCTGGCGCTGCTTCCTGAAGTTTATGAGCATTATCGCCGCCACAAGGCAATAAGCTTAAAGCAGCTTGATGCTTACGTGACCTCTGCCTATCCATTGACTGACGCTCAGCGTGAAATGCTTCAAACGCGCCTTGCTGCATCGTTAAATGCTAGTGTGGTGATTCATGAGTCGGTCGATCCAAGTCTATTGGCAGGCGCTACCATCAAAGTCGGTGACAAAATCATTGATGATTCGATGCGCGGCAAGTTACAACAGTTAAAAACACAGCTAACGGCCTAATGCCATTTACCAGCGCAGTCATCTATGATTTGCGTGAAAGTAAGAGCATTTAAGTCAGTGGGCGGGTTATCATAAATTAAAGGAAACAAGGCAATGCAACAATTGAATCCAGCGGAAATCAGTAACCTGATTAAGCAGCGTATTCAAGACCTTGATGCGGGTGCAACTGCAAAGAATGAAGGCACGATTGTCAAAGTATCTGACGGTATCGTGCAGATTCATGGTCTTGAAGATGCCATGTACGGCGAAATGATTGAGTTTGAAGGCGAAATCTATGGAATGGCGCTTAACTTAGAGCGTGATTCTGTCGGCGCGGTAGTACTTGGTGATTACCTAAAGCTGCAAGAAGGTCAAAAAGCCTATTGTACTGGTCGTATTCTTGAAGTACCAGTAGGTCCTGAGCTGCTAGGCCGTGTTGTTGACGCCTTGGGAAATCCTATTGATGGCAAAGGTCCTATCGATGCCAAAATGACTGATAAAGTCGAAAAAATCGCCCCAGGCGTTATTGATCGTCAGTCAGTAGATCAACCAGTAATGACGGGTTATAAAGCCGTTGATACTATGATTCCAATTGGTCGTGGTCAGCGTGAGCTTATCATTGGTGACCGTCAGACGGGTAAAACCGCGATGGCTATCGATGCGATCATCGCGCAGAAATCATCTGGTATCAAGTGTGTATACGTCGCAATCGGTCAGAAACGTTCTACCATTGCAAACGTCGTACGCAAGCTTGAGCAAACTGGTGCATTAGCATATACCACGGTTGTGGTTGCATCAGCATCAGAGCCAGCAGCACTACAGTATATTGCACCGTATTCAGGTTGTACGATGGGCGAATACTTCCGTGACCGCGGTGAAGACGCACTGATTGTATTTGATGACTTATCAAAACAAGCCGTTGCTTATCGTCAAATTTCACTATTGCTACGTCGTCCGCCAGGTCGTGAAGCGTATCCTGGTGATGTATTCTATTTACATTCACGTTTACTTGAGCGTGCATCACGCGTAAACGCGGCGTACGTAGAAAAGTTCACTAATGGTGAAGTAGTTGGTAAAACCGGTTCTTTAACCGCACTGCCAATTATTGAAACCCAAGCTGGTGACGTATCTGCATTCGTACCAACCAACGTGATTTCAATCACCGATGGTCAGATTTTCTTAGAATCAAGCCTATTCAACTCAGGTATCCGTCCAGCAGTTAACGCTGGTATCTCGGTATCTCGTGTGGGCGGGGCAGCTCAGACTAAGATCATCAAAAAGCTATCTGGTGGTATCCGTACTGCACTAGCTCAGTATCGTGAATTGGCTGCCTTTGCTCAGTTTGCCTCAGATCTTGATGACGCGACTCGCGAACAGCTTGATCATGGTGAGCGTGTGACTGAATTGATGAAGCAGAAGCAGTATCAGCCAATGTCAATCTCTGAGCAAGCTGCAGTTATCTATGCATCGAATGAAGGCTTTTTAGCGGACGTTCCTGTCGAAAAAATCGGTTCTTTTGAAGAAGCTTACTTACGCTATATGCATGATGAGCAAAGTGAATTGATGCGTGAGATTGATGATACTGCGAATTATAATGATGATATCGCAGGTCGTTTGAAGTCATCTTTAGAGACCTTTAAACAAAATCACAGTTATTAATTTAACGGGTTAAGCCGAATTGGTTATGGCTGTCTTTGATGGCTAATAAAGTGGCGCATTGTCTTGTATTTTTTTATTAAGACAGTAGCGCCACTGTTCTAACCATTGACGGTATTAGATCGCGTCATGCACAAAATATATAACATTAATTTATTAGATTGATGTTATATACTAAATAATTGTCGCATGCGCCAATGCTTTTTAACCCTCTTATATTGGAATCATTATGGCAAGCTTAAAAGAGATACGTGCCAAAGTCACCAGTATTAAAAGCACCCAAAAAATTACTCGTGCTATGCAAATGGTTGCGGCAAGTAAAATGCGCCGTGCCCAAGAGCGCATGGAAGTGGGTCGCCCGTATGCTGATAGTATGCGCCGGGTTATTTCACATTTGGTGCATGCCTCATCAGACTATAAACACCCGTATATGGTCTCGCGTCCAGTCAATAAGGTTGGCTATATTGTCATTACCTCTGATCGCGGTCTGGCGGGTGGTTTGAATATTAACTTATTCAAAGCTTTATCTAAGAGTATCCAGCAGTATCAAGATCAATCTGTACAAACTGAGTTTGCAGTCATTGGCGCTAAAGGTGTGAGTTTTTTCAAAAACTTTGGTGGTAAAGTGACCTCGGCAGTAACCGATTATGGTGATAAGCCAACGTTTGAGCAGATAAACGCACCGGTTCAAGCGATGCTTGACGATTATACTAACGGTAAAATAGACCGCATCTATGTGGTTTATAATAAGTTTGTTAATGCGATGACCCAAAAGCCGACTGTCAATCAGTTGGTACCTTTACCAGACAGTGCGTTTGGTGAAGAAGAGAGCGGCATTCAAACAGAACTGAGCTGGGATTATATCTACGAGCCTGATATCAAAACATTGATTGATGAGTTGCTTGGCCGCTATATTGAGTCGATTGTGTATCAAGCGGTAATGGAAAACATTGCCTCTGAGCAGTCCTCACGTATGGTTGCGATGAAAGCGGCGACAGATAATGCTGGTGACCTAATTAACGATTTACAGTTGGTTTATAACAAGCTGCGTCAAGCGGCGATTACCCGAGAAATCTCGGAAATCGTTGGCGGTGCTGCTGCTGTTTCATAATTGAAACCCCTTATGAAACCCACTATATACAGAAGTTCAAGGAGAACGCAATGAGTAGCGGTCGTATTGTACAGATTATTGGCGCGGTTCTTGACGTTGAGTTCAACCGTAGTGAAGTTCCTCAGATTTATGATGCCTTGCAAGTAGATGGTACTGAAACCACCCTAGAAGTACAGCAACAACTAGGTGATGGCATCGTCCGTACTATCGCAATGGGTTCAACTGAAGGCCTAAAGCGTAACTTAACAGTCACTAACACTGGTGCGCCTATTGCTGTGCCTGTTGGTATTGGTACGCTTGGCCGTATCATGGATGTTCTTGGTCGTCCTATCGATGAAGAAGGTCCTGTAGAAGCTGACGAAAAATGGTCTATCCACCGTGAAGCGCCAAGCTACGCGGATCAGTCAAACAGCACTGAGCTGTTAGAAACTGGTATTAAAGTTATCGATCTACTTTGCCCGTTTGCTAAAGGTGGTAAAGTTGGTCTGTTTGGTGGTGCTGGTGTTGGTAAAACCGTTAACATGATGGAGCTGATCAACAACATCGCTCTAAAACATGAAGGTTTGTCAGTATTTGCTGGTGTTGGTGAGCGTACTCGTGAAGGTAACGATTTCTATCACGAAATGCAAGAAGCTGGCGTTGTAAACACTGAAGACTTTAGTAAATCTAAAGTTGCCATGGTATACGGCCAGATGAATGAGCCACCGGGTAACCGCTTGCGTGTTGCGTTGTCTGGTTTGACCATGGCTGAATACTTCCGTGATACGAAAGATCCTGCCACTGGCAAAGGTCGTGACGTATTGCTGTTTGTTGATAACATCTACCGTTATACACTAGCCGGTACTGAAGTATCAGCACTACTTGGTCGTATGCCATCTGCGGTTGGTTATCAGCCAACACTTGCTGAAGAGATGGGTATGCTACAAGAGCGTATTACCTCAACTCAGTCTGGCTCTATCACCTCAGTTCAAGCAGTATATGTCCCTGCGGATGATTTGACGGATCCATCACCAGCAACGACGTTTGCGCATTTGGATGCCACGGTTGTATTGAGTCGTGATATTGCTTCACAAGGTATCTATCCTGCGGTTGATCCGCTAGATTCAACCTCGCGTCAGCTAGATCCATTAGTCATTGGCGAAGAGCATTACAACGTTGCTCGTGGCGTGCAAGAAATTTTACAGCGCTATCGTGAGCTAAAAGACATCATCGCTATCTTGGGTATGGATGAGTTATCAGAAGAAGATAAACTAGTCGTTTATCGTTCGCGTAAGATTCAGCGCTTCTTGTCACAGCCATTCCACGTTGCTGAAGTCTTTACTGGCGCACCTGGTAAATATGTACCACTACGCGATACCATTGCTAGCTTTAAAGCAATCATCGCGGGTGAATACGATGACCTACCAGAGCAAGCGTTCTATATGGCTGGTGGCATCGACGAAGTTGTTGCTAAAGCAGAAAAAATGAAATCTACTGCAGCGTAAGTTGTGTTAGCATTTGCTAAAGGGCAGATAGACCATAAGAAGTCTATTTGCCAGTTAGTAACGCCTCGCAGTTTTGATTGTGTTTTGATCGTAAGGAGTTAAGTATGGCAACGTTACAATGTCGCGTCGTAAGTGCTCGTGAAGAGTTGTATTCAGGCGAAATTAGCATGTTAATAGCTACTGGTACCGAAGGCGAGATTGGTGTATTGCCAGGTCACACACCGCTTATTACTTTGTTAAAACCGGGTGCGATGCGAGTGCAAACACCAAACGGTGAAGAAGAAGTGATTTATGTATCAGGCGGTGTTTTAGAAGTACAGCCGAAGATGGTTACCGTATTGGCTGATACAGCGATGCGTGCACATAACCTTGATGAAAGCAAAATTGTCGAAGCACGTAAAAAGGCTGAGCAGATGCTGGTTAATCAATCGGATACTGTACAAACTAATGCAGCTTTAGCATCATTAGCAGAGTCTGTGGCACAGCTACAGACTATCCGTAAGTACAAAAACCGCGCTTAATTTTTTGTGGAAAATTTTAGAGTTTCTTTTTGACTCTTACCACAGACACAAAAAAACAGTCCATCATGGGCTGTTTTTTTATGTTTATTGTTTAATATTCTATACTTGTTGATCGAGGATAAATACACGATTTATGATGCAATTTTGAGCTCAACAGCCAGTTTTGTTAGATATAATTGTTAACTAACTATGCATTTGATAAACATATATCTACTAATTATGTATCGAATGATAATAGGCAGGACGGGAATAGTAGATGAAAAAGTCACTGGCAGCAAAGGTAATATGTCGCTATATTAGACGTAACAGGAATACAAGTATCGGTATCAATCAAGTATCCTATCACTGTGCGCTGTATTAAGATTGACTACTTATAGAAATTCAGGTGAGGAAAGGGTCGTAAAAAAACATTTCACTTGCTATTATTTGTATAAAGCTCATAATTTTTGGACGTAAACTAAAGTTTTAATGGGTGTAGTTTATAGGTTTTGTTAACGACTATAAGCTATAGTATAGGAAGCTGTATGTTTAATAGTATACTGTGCTACCAAGTTTGTAACAGCTATACCAACATCAATTGTGCCACTTAATGGTGCTATTAATTTTACCGCTCTTACTTTTACTGCTTTTAAATGAGATGTATTAGAGGATATAACAATGACAACGAATGAAGAAGACAACACCCCCCGAATTTTGATTGTTGAGGATGATGAGCGTCTGGCCATGTTGACTCAAGATTACTTGGTCAAAAATGGTTTAGAAGTCGCTATCGAAACCGATGGTAATCGTGCTATTCGTCGCATCGTCAGTGAACAGCCAGATTTGGTCGTACTTGATGTCATGCTTCCTGGTAGCGATGGACTGACGGTATGTCGTGAAGTACGCCCGCACTATCAGAATCCTATTTTGATGCTGACTGCGCGTACTGAAGATATGGATCAGGTACTGGGTCTTGAGATGGGTGCTGATGATTATGTCGCTAAACCTGCTCAGCCACGTGTCTTGTTAGCACGTATTCGTGCGTTATTACGTCGCTCAGAAAATGCCCCATCAGAAGATGTACCACAGCGTCTAGAATTTGGTGAACTGGTCATCGACAATGGCGGTCGTTCAGTGAATTTAGGTGATGAGTTGGTTGATTTCACCAGCGCTGAATATGACTTATTATGGTTGCTTGCTTCTAATGCGGGTCGAATTCTTTCGCGTGAAGATATCTTTGAGCGTCTACGTGGTATTGAATATGACGGTCAAGATCGCTCAATTGACGTTCGTATCTCACGCATTCGTCCAAAAATCGGTGATGATCCAGAAAATCCAAAACGTATCAAAACCGTTCGTAGTAAAGGGTATTTGTTTGTTAAAGAAGGCAACTAAGTCAATTTTGCTCCGGCAACGGCTTATTGCTCATTAGCGTGACCAAAGAAACCAGCAACTAGGCTGGTTTTTTTGTGGCTAAATTTTAATTTTTGAACTTAAATACAGCGTTATGTGGTTTAATTAAGCAATTATTGTGGGTGCTGCCTAAATATACATGAGGCAAATGGATTTTAGGTGATGCTCAGTTATAAATTAAAATACAGCAGCCAGAATGGTTTTTTATTCAACAGTGTTAGATATCATTTATCACGCAGCGCTTGTTTGCTGAATGATGTCGGCAGTTTTTATTCATTAAGTTGGTTACGGCACGTATGTCATTAGTCTCTTCTTTAAAACACAGTATCTTTGTTCGTATTTATGCTGGGCTACTCATAGTCTGTTTGTGTGTGGCATTGTTTGCTCAACTGTTGATGGATACCATCAACAAAGAGCGCGTCCAATCCTACCGTGAAAACATGGCAACAGGGGCTTTTCATCTGGTGAGTGAAGGTATTGCTCATCAGGAAAGTGAAGAGCAGCGTGAATATTGGTTGTCTGATGCCAGTAGTTTATTTGGCTCAGAATTCAAAGTTTTGCCTATTGATGAAGTAGACTTTAATGCCAGTGAACTGCGGCGTTTTGAAAATGGCAATACGGTTGTTCGTTATACCGAGCAACCTGTCTATGCCGATGTGTATTATCGTCTACCAGACAATCAAAGCGTTTTGACCGCCAGAATATCGCAAGTGACTGAGCAGCAAGTACGGGCAATCGCTGTGTTTTTATTGGATGATTTGTCTTACTATGTGACGTTATCTGATAAGCGTGCCCGTTTGGCTGAGCTGGAAAAAAAGTTTTCCTTTCCTTTAGAGTTTAAAGCCGTCAATACACTGGATTTGGATACCGATCAGCTTGCACGATTACGCCGAGATGAAGTGGTTATTTCCTTACAAGATACCAATAGCAGCAAAAGTAATTCGGCTATTAGAGTAGTGGTGCCTTCTGAAATCAATGACATGGCGATATTGATTGGTCCGGTGCCATTATTCAATTGGTTTCCACTTAATCTGATTATTAGTATGATTCTTATCAGCATGTTTTTAATCAGCTTAGGCGTGTATGCGTTGATTTTTCCACTTGAGCGTAAATTGCAGTTGATTCAGGTTGGCGTCAATGAGGTGAGTAAAGGTAATCTTGAAAGTCAAGTTCAAGTAATTGGGCAGGATGAAATTGCCCGTTTAGCTGCGACTTTTAATGCCATGACCTCGCATATCAAGCGCCTTATTGAGTCGCAGCGAGAATTAACGCGAGCGGTATCACATGAGCTTCGTACACCGGTGGCTCGTATCCGTTTTGCCGTTGATATGCTGGCTGATACGGATGACGAAGACTCGCGTTTTATGCAGCGTGATTTTATTGATGAAGATATCGAAGCGCTTAATGGTTTGATTGATGAGATTTTGACTTATGCCAAGTTAGAGGAAGGCTCACCAAAGCTGGATTTAGAACCAGTCAATCTTAGAGAGCTATTGGAGCAGATTGAGCGTGAAACCAATGCCTTGGGTAAGCCTATCAAAATAGTGACCAAGCTGCCGAATGCTAAAGTAACCGCTGTCGCAGATAGGCGTTATTTACACCGTGTGATTCAAAATCTTGCGGGCAATGCCTTACGTTATGCAGAGACCACGATTATCATTAGTGCTGGTGTCAGAAAGGGCAATGCTTTTGTTAGTGTTGAGGACGATGGTCATGGTATTCCAGAAGCAGATCGCGAAAAGGTCTTTATTCCATTTTCACGTTTAGATGACAGTCGTACACGCGCCTCAGGCGGCTATGGTTTAGGCTTGTCTATCGTATCGCGCATTGCCTTTTGGTTTAATGGCAGTATGAAAGTCGATGAGAGCCGAGAGCTTGGCGGTGCACGATTTGTCATGACGTGGCCTATCAAACCACTGACACAAATTTTGGCTGCTGATGAACTGACGCAAGAAAAAAGCGAGCGTGGTTTTGAAGATAAATAATGCCACTGCACAGGATTGTCGTTATTTTTTAGTATAAAAATAGCGGCATCAATTAAGCAGTGTGTGACAAATAAACTTGCTCAATTTCTAAGCAGTGTTCTCAATTTCATGTTTAGAATGAATACACACCTTAGATAGAATTGTCGGTTAATTTTTATTATTAACGGTTTAAAGATAGCTTTAAATCAGAGGAGGGCAAAGGATGCCATATTTATTTGGTGGTTTGGTGGTACTAAATGCAATAACGTTGGGCTACTATTTATTCTTGCAGCAGCCATCGACGACGCAAACGTTAACAGCAGCGCAAGAAAATATTACTCAGCCATTAGCGTTTACGAATAGCGCCAAATATATTCCACCTATCATTGGAAACAAAGACTAGTTGTTATACAACTAAATAGTCGCAGCGAATTGTTTTGAGCATTTATTAGCTTTAGTGATGAACAGTTCAGCGGCTATCAGTCTTCTTTGTTCCATGTATTGTCATTAGAGACAGGCGTTTTTTCTGTATCGGCTGCCATGGTTGTATCTCCAGCAACCTTGGAAAGTAGGGGAATACGAACACACACTTGTAAACCTCCGTCGGGATGATTAATGGCTTCTACCGTCCCATGATGCAATCTGGCAATACGATCGACAATCGCTAGACCTAAACCACTGCCTTGTGTGGTACGTGCTGTCTCTCCGCGTTCAAAAGGCTGCATAATACGTTCTAACTGATCTTCTGCAACGCCATCACCACAGTCACGCACACATATCAGCAATTGTTCTTGCGCCTCTCTATTGACGACATTTTCACTGACGACATCGCTATCTTCCTCTTCAATGGTTTCTATAAAAGTTGGCACAACAGTCGCTGACAGGTAAATGGGCGGTTTGCCATAACGCTTGGCATTATTGACCAGATTGATCACAAGGCGTTTGATAGACATGGGGCGCACAGGAACCACTTTGTGACACTCTGATTGATAGATGAACTCCATTGGTGCAAATTGCACCATAATCTCATTAAAGATGGTATCCAAATTGGTTAGGCTGACTGGCTCATCGGAGCCATCTTTCATAAACGAGATAAACTGCTCTAAAATGGCATCCATGTCTTCAATATCATAAATTAATCCCTCTCGAAAAAAGTCATCAGGTAGCATCTCAGCAGTCAAACGCATACGAGTTAAAGGTGTTCGCAGATCATGCGAGATACCAGCAAGCATAATCGTACGCTCTTTTTGTGCTTGATTTAACGTCGTGAATAGACGATTGAATGCCATGTTGACCTGACGTATCTCCGTAGGTCCTTTTTGTGTTGGCAACGTAGTGGCATGACCGAGCCGAATATAGTTGGTCGCAGCACGCTGTAAATATCGTAGCGGACGATTTAATTGCCGCGCCAGTAGAATAATGGTCAGCAGCGATAAAATAGGCAATCCAATAAGAAACAGCACCAATAATGCTGGACTATATTGCGAATAATAAACCACGGGTTCACGAATCCAAAAGCTGTCATCACGGCTGTCTTGCACCCAAAGCTGCGGTGTCGGTTTGAATTTAAAATAAACCTCGACAGGTCGACCCAATTGCGCACCGATTTCGCGTTGTAATACATCAGTGAAGACGCCGACAAATGCCTTATCAGACACTGCTGGAAAATCATTAGGGTTATTCACTACCACGACATGCGAGTGTTGATAAATCCATTGGCGTACTTCAGGACGATTTTTCCAGTCTTTGTTGACACTATTCATCAACTGCAGCTCGCTCGTCAAATAACGCGCATGGTTTTTAAGCTCGGGTAAATATAGACTGCGCCAAAAAAACAGAATCGACAAGCTGACACTGATAAGAACAATGAAAGAGACCATCAAGGTTGTCAGCCAAGTGTTGGAGTAAGAGCGCGTGAACTGCCCTTTGCGACGTGGTTGCGATTTTGGTGTGGTCATATGGATCCAACATATTAAAAGATGCTTTATTGAGTTTAGTGTAAAAATGGTGCTTTCTTATGTCGTTCAAAAACAACGTGCCATACTTATGAGTAGCATAATGGTTGCGATTCTTGAGCGATGGCGCAATTCGGTAGGCGATAGCATCATTCACTCGCTGACTATGTCATAGAGTAGCATAATCAATGAATGACACGGATGGCTTTAAAACAGTAGGCAACAATTGAATACTCAAATTTGCACTAATATATTACTGAGTAATATAGCACCGAATAATACAGCGCTGAATAATATAGCAACGAGCCACTTGGACATGATGTAGAGACAGTATCTTCAGTTAAAAATCAGTGGTGATGATCAATTGTATTTTACATCGATGGGCATTTAAGCTATTGTTAATAAATAATTAAATAAGCGCAGTTTATGTTTTCAATAAATCAAGACTGTGATATAATTATGCCCTTTTTGGTATACCTGCGAAAGAGAGAATTCACATGGTTGTTATTCGTTTAGCACGGGGCGGTGCCAAGAAACGCCCATTTTATCAAGTAGTTGTTGCTGATCAACGCCGCGCGCGTGACGGTCGCTATATTGAAAACATCGGCTTTTTTAACCCACTCGCTAAAGAGTCTGAAGAAGCAGTACGCCTAAATATGGAAGCGTACAATGCGTGGATCGCAAAAGGTGCACAACCTTCAGATCGCGTTGCTTCATTGGTAAAAGCTTTCAACAAGTCTGTCTCGCAAACTGAAGCAACTGCTTAAGTTTTGTGGTCACTGAGACGCTGATAGCATGTCTATAAGCAGTCTCGATAGACTTTAGTAAAAAACATAGCGTAACTGGTCTAACTAGGTACGCCATTAACTGTTTATCGCTTTTAACTGCGTTTATCGTTTTTAATTGCTTTTTATTTATCTTCGTTGTGTTCATCATTGTTAGGTTAGCCGTTATGTCCTCTGCTCCAAACGCTAGTGCCCTTATGAAAATTGGTCAGCTCAAAAAGCCTTATGGCATCAAAGGTTGGCTTTGGGTATTTAGCGAGACAGATGATCGTACGGCGATATTTGACATTAAACCTTGGTGGATGAAAACCGCTACCGGCATGAAACCTTTAACCGTTAAGGCTTGGCGTGAGCAAGGCACAGGAATTGTGGCTCAGTTTGAGCAGATTCCTGATCGCAATGTTGCTGAGACTATGAACGGGGTAACTCTTTGGGTCGAGCAAGACATCTTGCCAGAACCAGCTGAAGATGAATATTACTGGTCGGATTTGGTCAGCCTGCGCGTTGTAAATGAGCAGGATGAGTATCTAGGCGACATTACTGAGATGTTTGAGACTGGCGCTCACGCTATTATGCGGGTTGCGGCAAACTCAGACAGCTTAGATGCCGATGAGCGCCTGATTCCATGGCACAAGCAAACTGTAGTACAGGTCAGTCTGACTGAAAAAACAGTGCTGGTGGCATGGCCGAGTGATTATTGATAATAATTTTAACTTTGCGGTTAAGCTTTATCAGTAATAACACCGACTTATTTAGCCAATATTAGCCACTGCGCAAGTAGACACCTAATGTATTTTGCCGTTATTAGTATTTTTCCTGAGATGTTTGCCACGATTCGTGAGTTTGGAATCACGGGTCGAGCAGTCACTCAGAAACAAGTGACGATTGAATGCATTAATCCGCGTGATTTTACCAGTGATAATTATCGCCGTATTGATGAACGTCCGTATGGTGGCGGTCCTGGCATGGTGATGATGGCTGAGCCATTATCCCAAGCGATTGAGGATGCGCGCCTACGAGCGATTCAGCACGGCTGCCGTGTCGACAAAGCGCACTGTCCGGTGATTTATATGTCGCCACAAGGACAGACGCTGAGTGAGAGTAGTGTGGTCGATATGACTGAGTATGACGGCATGATTATATTATGTGGTCGTTACGAAGGTATTGATGAGCGCCTACTGTCGCAATATGTCGACATGGAAATATCGCTTGGTGATTACGTACTTACCGGTGGTGAGCTACCAGCAATGGTGCTAATGGATAGTGTGATACGTCGTCTGCCTGATATTATGGGTGATGATAAGTCAGCTGAGCAAGACTCGTTCGTCGATGGCTTGCTTGATTGTCCACATTATACTAAGCCGCATGAGTTTGCGGGTATGGCAGTGCCTGAAGTGTTACTTTCAGGTCACCATGCCAATATCGCGAAGTGGCGCTTTAGTCAGCAAGTCGAACGTACGCAAGCGCGTCGTCCAGACTTATGGCAAGCGTTTACGCCAACGGTAGAGCAAGCAAAGTGGCTAAAAGCATTGGCAAAAGCAGATAAAAAACAGCGTTGATAGCGGCTAAAAAGATAAACAGTTAAGCAACAGAATTTTGAGCAACAACAAAACGAGTCATAGCATAATGGCCGTTTGTCATAACCCACTTACGTTGTGTCTCATTAAAAAGATACGATCCATTATTACAAACAGGTGATATGCGTCAAGCCTCTATTATCTAATGTGAGGAGATAACTCTCATGAGCAACAAGCATCCATTGGTTCAGGTCATCGAAAATGCTCAATTGATTGAGCGCCCAAGCTTTGCACCCGGCGATACCGTTGTGGTTCAAGTAAAAGTACGTGAAGGTGAGCGTGAGCGTTTACAGGCTTTTGAAGGCGTTGTAATTGCTAAACGTAACCGCGGTTTAAACTCAGCGTTTACCGTACGTAAAATCTCAAGCGGTGTTGGCGTTGAGCGTGCATTCCAATTGCATTCACCAATTATCGATAGCATCGAAGTGAAACGCCGTGGTGCTGTTCGCCGTGCGAAACTATACTACTTACGTGAGCGCTCTGGTAAATCAGCACGTATCCGCGAGAAGCTTGCTCCGCGTGCACCTAAAGCTGTTAAGCCAAAAGCTAACGCTTAGATTATATCCAGTATCTGCTTTTAAGCATTGTGCTTAATATCGCTTTATTGCTGAACTGTCTATTATGCGATTCGGCAATAGCGAAAAGCCAGATACAAGCCCTTATTCATAGGTTTATCATATAAATAAGCGGGTAGTACCAAAAAAGACAAAATCCCAATCTGTGCGTATGCCAGATTGGGGTTTTTGTTTCTGTTGTTTTAATTAATGCGCTTTAATTAATATGCTTTAAATCACAAATCTAGAGAAACGTTTTAAAAATTGCCTTTAAAGTTCTAACCATCGAGATTTTCGATACGGCTATTTTGGTCTTTAGATTTGCTGTACTTACGCAAGCGTATATAGAGCGTTTTAGTGACGGTAGCGACAATTTTTTGTTGATCATCGACGATATCTGCTTGGTATTCCCGAAATACCGGCTCGCCGTCTTTTGCTAATTCCTGAATCGTGGTGATTTCATTGCTAGGAATTTTTAGGCGTGCAGTGACTTTGCTATTACCAGGGGCAATAAACTCAATATGTGAGCTTTTGTCCCAGACCACGTAACTGCTGCCCAGTTGGTGCATCAGCATTATCATATAGAATGGGTCCACCATCGAATACAGGCTGCCGCCAAACTGAGTGCCCACGATGTTTTTGTTCAGCGTATTCAGTCCCATACTTACCACACACAAACCTTGATCGAGATTGAGGTGATCGATTCTGATACCAGCGCCTACGTACGGTGCATAAGTATTGATACGCAGCTTCAGTAGGTGGGGTGTCAATAAGGGCATGATACTTTGTTTGGCTCTGCGTTTTAGCGTCTCAAAATTGGTAGGTAGCAAACTCATAAATTCGTCCTATTGCTTCTTTTATATTTTTTAGTGATACCGTTTGAGTCAAATTTTTTAGTGTACTTCTATCAAAGAGCAGTCACGAAAGGGCATTTATCATAAGTAAAAAATATCAAAACCGCTAGGCTTAAAGCGTAACTGACATGGATTTTCTATAGTTACTTAAAAGTTATAATAAAATATTTATTATAACTATCTTTAATATTTAGTTATGTGATAACAAATATCTAGATACAGATAATTATTAAGAAAAAGGTCATTTATTATGATTTAAAGCCTATATTAAGTGTGTTTTTTCCTCATGGTTTTCTATTAAGTTAAATTTTGTATTAAATGGAAACTTTAATTTATATATTATAATGGTGTATGGACTTTTTTAGTGATTCTAAGTTCGCATTTCGAGTTCTCATGTCATACAATGGCTTGCAATTTTTAATGGACGCTTTAGTCACATTAAATTTCACTATCAAATTATCAGTTAAATAAAGCCTCAGTCGACATAAGGAAATGTGATGAGTAACACTCAGATCCCTTCTTCAGGGTCTAATCAGCAGTCATCAAATCCATCTAATTACGACAGCGAGCCATCAGGTAGCTACCTTGATTTACACAAACCAAGCGCAAGCTTTGACAGTCGTGACGCTTATCTAAATCATGAATTACAAATCATGCAGCCAAAACGCTGGCGTCCCAATTTGCCATTTCGTGATTATCGCTTTGAGTATGAAGATACTATTCCTGCAATGGCGGCAACGATTGGTAAAGTGGTTATGGTGGGTGCGATTGCTGCAACATTTGCAGGTCCACTTGGTTTGGGTGATGCGTTCGTTTTAGAAAACGTTCGTTATGAGCTATTAATCGTTTCATTCTTTATCATCTTATTTTCAGGATTTCTACTCCCGACAGCCAACCTTGCAGGTACTCACGGCCCCCTTATACCGCTTATTCCTATCGTTGTTGCTGCTGGTGGTCACCCGATGGCCTTTGGTCTGCTCATCGGTGCCTTCGGTTTGCTATTGGCAATCAGTAAAGGGGGCAGTCTGCTGGCAAACTTGACCAGTAAAGGCGTGTGCGGTGGCCTCTTGATTTACTTAGGGTTTATCGGTACCACCTCACAGGTCAAAAACCTCTTTGCTTGGGCAGAAGGTATTGGCATGTCGCATATTGCCTTTTTCATTATTTTGGCAACGATTTTGTTGTATGCATTGCTTGAGCATTGGCAAAAACGCTGGCTTGCGGTTCCGCTAAGCTGTGTACTAGGTGGCGGACTTGCATTTGCATTGGGTGCACCCTTTGAGTTCAAAACTGCACCAGGCTTACCAAACATGAACCCGATGTATTGGTGGGGTGAAAATACCGGTTGGATGCTAGGATTACCGACGGTTGAAAGCTTCATTGTCGTACTGCCGTTTGCTATTTTGGCCGTTGCTATGTGGTCACCAGATTTTTTAGGCCATCAGGTCTTTCAAAAAATCAGCTATCCTAAACGTACTGAAAAGGTACTCATGGATATCGATGATACAATGACCAGCGCATCGTTTCGCCAGGTCGTCGGTTCTGTATTGGGTGGTGCTAACTTTGCGTCATCGTGGGGCACCTATATTGTCCCAGCAGCGATTGCCAAACGTCCGATTCCTGCCGGTGCTTTACTGACGGCATTGTTCTGCATTATCGCAGGGGTTTGGGGCTATCCAATGGATTTGGCTATCTGGCAGCCAGTGATGTGTGTGGCATTGATCGTTGGTGTGTTTATTCCACTGCTTGAAGCTGGTATGGAAATGACGCGCGAAGGAAAAACCACTCAGTCTGCTGCGATTGTAGTCTTTGCTTCTGCACTCGTGAATCCTGCCTTTGGCTGGTCACTCACGTTGTTGCTTGATAACTTAGGCTTGATTGGCTCGAAAGAACGCAGTGCCAATTTGACTAAAATGAGCCGCTGGATCATACCGGGTATTATGTTTGTGGTGTTGACAGGTGTGATGGCTATTGTTGGTATGCTACCGGGTATTCCAGCACTGATGGCAAACTTCCGCCATTAATAGCATCTTGCTTACCTATAAAAAGTCAGCCTTAGTGCTGGCTTTTTTATGGGTGATGCTATGGCTAATAATTGGCTTGTAAAACAATGACTCCCGCCCCATAACTAGCAGTATTATAAGACTTTTAAGAGCAATGAATTCTATGGTCAATGTCTCAGAATCGAGCCCTATCGATGATAAAAAAGCCCGTCTTAAGCATTTAATTCAGCGCCTGCCAAATTTGCCAGGGGTCTATAAAATGCTGGGTAAAAATGGCGATATCTTATATGTCGGTAAAGCCAAGTCACTCAAGAGCCGTGTGAACAGCTACTTTGCTAAAACCATTGACCATCCAAAAACACGGGCGCTAGTGGCACGGATACATAATATTGAAACCATTATTACCCGTAGTGAGACCGAAGCGTTATTGCTCGAGCAAAACTTGATTAAAGAATATCGTCCGCCTTATAACGTACTGTTGCGCGATGATAAATCCTATCTCTATGTGTTTATTTCAGCAGATAAGCCTTATCCAAGATTGGCTTATGGTCGCGGTAAAGGCAATCACCAAAAAGGTCGCTTTTTCGGTCCTTTCCCCTCTGCTCATGCCGCCAAAGAGACACTGGTGCTGATGCAAAAAATGTTTCAGATGCGCCAATGTACCAATACTTTTTTTAAGCAACGTAAGCGTCCTTGTCTTGAATATCAGATTAAGCGCTGCCGTGCGCCCTGCGTGGGCTTGGTATCGCCTGAAGAATATATGGAAGACGTCAATAATACTATTCGTTTCCTAAAAGGTGACTCTAGCGATATTCATAGCGCTTTGATTGAAAAAATGGAAGCTTCTGCTGAAGAATTAGATTTTGAAAAGGCCGTGTTTTATCGCGATCAGCTGTCTATGCTGCGTGAAGTACAAGCTAAGCAAGCTGTTTATACTGTGCAAGGCGAGGCGGATGTAATTGCTATCGCTAGTCAGGCGGGCATGACATGCGTCAACGTACTGACCGTACGTGGTGGTCGTGTACTGGGTGGTAAAAACTACTTCCCTGACGTTGATAGTAGCGAGCCTCTTGCTGATAATTTATCAGCATTTATTACCTCATTTTATTTTCAGGTGACGGATGACTTGCCCGCAGAAATCATGTTGAGTCATGAATTACCGGATCAGGTGGCGGTCAGTGAAGCATTGGCGAGCCATTTTGGCAGTAAAGTCGTGATCAAAACCAGTGTCCGCGAGCACCGTGCCGAATGGTTAGATTTAGCCAAACTCAATACCAATAATGCCCTAAAAACCAAGCTTGGCGACTATTTAGAGTTGCATGCGCGCTTTGGTGCCTTAAAAGATGTCTTAGCGGACGTCACTGATAGAACCATTGATCGCATAGAGTGTTTTGATATATCTCATACGATGGGTGAGGCGACTATTGGTAGCTGCGTAGTATTTGACCAAGGTGGCTCGCGTCGGCGTGATTATCGTCAGTATGCCATTCATGATATCCAAGGCGGTGATGATTATGCCGCAATGAAACAAGTACTGACACGCCGTTATAAGAAGCAGCCGCTGCCTGATTTGCTGCTTATCGATGGCGGTAAAGGTCAGCTTGGCATCGCCAAAGAAGTGCTGACCGAGTTAGGTATTCTTGGTGACACTTTGCTGATTAGCGTGGCAAAAGGCGAGGGGCGCAAGGCTGGGCTTGAAGTGTTGCACTTTATCGATCATGAGCCGTTAGATTTACCGATGGATAGCAAGGCGCTGCATTTATTGATGCATATTCGCGATGAGGCACATCGGTTTGCGATCACTGCGCACCGTAAAAAGCGTGATAAGCGCCGTTCATCGTCAGTACTAGAAGTAATTCCAGGATTGGGTGAAAAGCGCCGTCGTGATTTACTCAATCACTTTGGTGGACTACAGCAATTGCTTGGCGCATCGCAGCAGGAATTGGCAGGCGTGCAGGGGATTGGACCAGTACTCGCAAAAACAGTTTATAAAGTATTGCATGAGTAAATTTGTTCATTATATAAAAAAGACAACAACCATTAGGCTGTTGTCTTTTTAACGTTAGAAATTCTAATCGTTAAAATCAAAACTTAACTGTTGGTTTGGATAACTGCGGCAATGCTCGCAAACGTGTTCCCAACGATTAAATCTATATCTCCAGTACCAACGTACGTGCACAGCTTTAGGATAACCGCATTGAATGGTCATTATGACCTCCATAGTTATGATGAAAATATCACAACAATGGAGACGTAGACGTTTATTAGCATTTACTATAAAATATATGAACCGTCCAAGGTAAATAAACTTTATGCTTCAGCTAACAATGGAGTCTAGCTCCATAGTTGTCTTATCTAAAAGTTTTTGAGCTCAGCAATTAATTTTGCTGAGCTTTTTTAATTTTCCATATCTGATTTCTCCTCTTAAGTGGTAGTTTGTGAAAAATAAATTTGAGATCAAGTCACATTATTCTTTTATTCTATAAGTCACAAATTTAAAATCTAGCGCGCTTTGTTCATCGTGCATTTGCTCAGATTCTTCTGCGACTGCAAACTCATTTGGCAATTCAGGATAAAAAGCATCGCCATCAGTGATTTCAGTATCGACGTGAGTCAGCTCAATACGGTCGGTATACATCAAGGCGTCGCTAAAGACGCGCTCGCCACCAATCACCCAAATCGTATCAAGATGCGCACCATGTGCCAGACTTGCTGCTTGTGTTAATGCATCATCTAAATTATGCACCACATGAGCATTGCTTTTGCCGACCAAACCTTTTTGTTCGGCATAATCTAGCTGGCTGCTGATGATGAAGCTCACACGTTTTGGCAAAGGCTTGCTGCCCATGGATTCAAAGGTCTTACGACCCATAATGACGATACCTTGAATCGCACCATCATTTTGTTTGGTCGTCATGCTTTTAAAATGCTGCAAATCTGCTGAGATATGCCACGGCAGCTCATTATCTTTGCCGATACAGCGGTTGCTACTGATAGCTGCGATTTGGGCAACTTCGGTGTGGGCATAACTCATAACGTATCCTTTTTATTGTCTTTAACATGCTACTTGCATTTGCTACTTTTATTTAAAACTTTCAATCAGACAAACGCTAGACCGCAACCTTTGCCTTAATCGCAGGATGCGACTCGTAACCATCAACGCTAATGTCTTCGTATTTGAAAACAAAAATATCATTCACATCAGGGTTGAGCGTCAGCGTTGGCAGCGTATATAGCGACCGCGTCAACTGTAATTCAACTTGCTCGCGGTGGTTTTGATAGATATGACAATCACCACCCGTCCAGATAAATTCGCCCACTTCTAATCCGCATACTTGAGCGACCATATGGGTAAGCAAAGCATAACTGGCAATGTTAAATGGCACACCTAAAAATAAATCTGCTGAACGCTGATAGAGCTGGCACGACAGTTTATTGTCTGCCACAAAGAACTGAAATAGCGTATGGCAAGGCGGCAGCGCAACTTGATCTGCTTCACCGGGATTCCAGCCAGATACAATCAAACGTCTTGAATTAGGATTGGTCTTTATTTGCTCAATGACTTGGGTGATTTGATCGACACCATCATTATTGTAGCTTCCATCTTCACGCTGGCTTGCGCCATAATTGCGCCATTGATGACCATAGACAGGCCCTAAATCACCAGCAGGGCGATTAAAGCGCGCTGTCTGTTCAGCCGTTGACCACTCATTCCAAATGCGTACGCCATTGGCTTGCAGATAATCAACATGTGTACTGCCACTTAAAAACCAAAATAGCTCATAAACGATAGATTTAAAGTGGACTTTTTTGGTGGTTAATAAGGGAAAACCATCAGCTAAATTAAAACGTAGCTGCGCGCCAAAGTGGCTCAGTGTGCCAGTGCCAGTACGATCGCCTTTTTCAGTGCCTTCAGTGAGGACAAGACGCAGCAAATCTAGATAGGCTTGCTCGTTTTTACTCTGCTTGTTGTTACTAATAATGGAGTTGCTCATGGTCATAAAATTGCTCTTCTACGCTATTAAAACGCATAGTTATATTGTTTTTTAACAGGCTACTTGATGTGAATTAGTGCTTAATAAGCCGACTGCTTACCCCAGTCATAGATGCCACGTTTATAGGCGTAGATAATTAGGAAGAGGCCAATAATAATCATGGGAGCACTGAGTATCTGACCTTTGGTCATCCAACCTAACAAAATGAATCCTTGGTCCATGTCTGGCTGACGGAAAAACTCAATGATGAAGCGGCTAAAACCATAACCCAACATGAAGACACCGGTCACCGCCATACGTGGACGAGGCTTTGATGAGTACCACCACAAGAACAGAAACAATAATAGACCTTCGGCAAAGGCTTCGTATAGTTGTGATGGGTGACGAGGTAATAAGTACTGACCATTGACCTCAGTCATAATGTCTTGCAGCGCAGGATTGGCTTGTAGTTGCTGCATATCAAAGCTAGCTGCCTGAGGGAAATATGTGAGCCAATTATAGCCACCATCAGAAACGCGACCCCACAGCTCGCCATTGATGTAGTTACCAATACGACCAAATAATAAGCCAGTCGGCACGCAAGGAACGATAAAATCGAGCACCTGAAACGGGGTCTTTTTATATTTACGAGCAAAATATAGCATACCCAGCATGACACCGATCAGGCCACCATGGAATGACATGCCGCCTTCCCAAACCTTGAATAGGTAGGCAGGGTTTTGTAGCAGCTCACCAAATTGATAAAACAACACGTAGCCGATACGACCACCCAAGATGACGCCCAGTGCGCCAAAAAACACCAAGTCGGACACCATGTCAGTGTTCCAATTGTCACGTTTGGTGCTGCGATACCATGCCAGTCCGTAGGCGGCAGCAAATGCCAGTAAATACATCAGTCCATACCAGTGGACTTCGACGGGCCCAAGTGCCAAGGCGACAGGATCGTACTGAGGGTGAATCATCATAAGGGTGTCATAATATTGATAATAAAGTGCTGACTATAATAGCAAAAATAGCCAGTTAGGCATACCAAATTACGGTGAGGCTAATCTCACGGTAACAACTTATCTGCTACGGGTAACATCTAGAAAGAAAGCCAGAAAACCGCTAAGATATAAAAAAATTGCTGAAGATAAGTATCACAAGAAATATTGCGTCGTTTTATTTTATGAAGCGTTAGATAATGTGGGCTTGCGCTAATGCACTGTATTAACGGATTAACTGTATTTTTAAGGAATGATTATGCAAGCTAAGTTATCAAAAGTAGCAATACTACCTAATTTTTTACCCTCTAAAAAACAGTTGACGCCACTGGGTTTATTTGGCTTAGCGGCTTTAGCTTTGACTCCTGCTCAGGCAGCGAACAGTAGTATTGAGCAAGTGACCATTTATCAGGGCTTAGCGAGCGTGACTCGTGCGTTACCAATCAATGGTAGCGGTGAGCAGACACTGGTTTTTTCTTGTTTGTCCCCTTATATCGATAAAGACAGTGTGAGCGTACAAGCAGCAAATGGCATCAATATTGGTGAAGTCAGTATCGAGACTTTAAGCGATGAGCAAGCAGCGCAGTGTCAGTATCAAGGTGAGGCGAGAGTGCAGACACAGCAAGATAATTTGGCAGTTATCAATGCTGAGTTAGAAGCGGCACGCTTAGCTAAAGCTTACTTGCAGAATTTAACCAAGGTCACGCAAATCAGTACAGATGGCACGCTTGCCAATAATGCGCGCGATCTGGAAACACAAGCGGTCAGTATCAATAAACGGATACTAGAAATTCAGCAGCGCCAAGCCCGTGTACAAGATGCGCTCAACCAACTAATGGCGGGCAGCGCGACTTCCACTCAAAATAGTGTAACTCAAGTGAGTGTACGTACTGCCAGTCGAGTACCAAGCAGTGTAAAACTGCACTATCAAGTACGCGGCGCGGGTTGGGAGCCAACGTATCAAGCAAGGCTGAATACTGAAACCAAGCAATTAAATATCATTGCCTCTGCGGTTATTGCCCAGCAGACAGGAGAAAACTGGCTCGATGTCCCTTTGATGCTAAGCTCTGTCAATCCCAATCAAAACACCACCAGCCAATTACCACGAGTTGAGCGCTTTTCTTTATATGAAGAAGATAGAGAAAATCGGACTATATCTGTACCACCTATGGCGGAAAACATGCCTGTTGTGGTATCTGCAAGAGACAGCTATGGCGGTGCCTCGACACCTAACATGGCACCGCTGCCAAGCTTTACCGTTAGCAGTCAGAATAAAAACGGCATTACCGAATATCGCTTACCGCAGCGTATTAGTATTCCAAGCGATGGCAGGCGCGTACGGACGGTCATTGATGAGCAGTCGGGCAGTAGCAAGCTATGGATTCGTAGTACGCCGAGCGTGGAGGCAGCTGGCTATTGGTATGCATCCGCACCGTTCTTGACACCAGCTTGGGTAGATGGTTCGCTACAGCTATACCGTGATGATAATTATGTCGGGCAGGCGCGCTATAATTATCAAGCGCTCAAAGAGCAAGGTATCGGTTTTGGTATTGACCCTAATACTATCGTAAAGCAGATAGCTGATGAAGATAAGCAGGGTGATAAAGGCGCATTTAATCGCACGCAAACCTTGACTAAAACACAAGCTTATCAATTTACCAATCAGCACAACCGATCTATGCATTTACAAGTATTGGGCAGTGAGCCGATTAGCCGTGACGATAGTCTTAAAGTAACCATCACTCATAAACCGCCAGTGACTGAGCGTGACTGGAATGACAATAAAGGTATGGTTGCGTGGGAGTTCGATTTACCAAGTAAACAATCGAAAGTCATACAGTCGACCTCTCAGATTAGTTATCCTGCTAGCAAAAACTTATCAGTGAACTAATTTGTCAGTGAACTAAGTTCACACTTAAATCAAGCTTGGCTGTTTGCTAGGCATATTTTTAGCAAAATTAGGAGTCTTATGTGTATTGTCGCCATTGCTTGGCAACTGTTTGATGAGCTGCCTTTGGTGTTATTGTCCAATCGCGATGAGTTTTTGCAGCGTCCGACAGAGCTGCTACATCAATGGGAAGATAAGCCTGTTTTTGCAGGACGCGATGTACAAAGTGGCGGTACTTGGCTAGGTATTCATCAACAGCCCCATCAAGCCAATCATCAGGACGGTCATCAAGCGCCTGAAGAATATTATCAGCAAAATGGACGTTGGGCTGCGGTATTGAATTTTCGCGATGGCGTGCAGGCAAGCTCTGATGAGTGCTCACGCGGGGCGCTAGTCACGGATTTCTTAACCAGTGATATAAGTCCGATGGAGTTTGCACGGCAGATTAGTTTGCAAAACTATGCTGGGTTCAATCTCATTATTGGTGATATGACACAAGCCGTTATTGTCAATAATCGTGGTCATGCTCCTATGCCACTATATGCAGGACTGCATATCATTTCCAATGGTCAGCCTGAGGACAGCTGGTTTAAAACTGAAAAGCTGCGAGGTAGGCTGCGCCAAGAAGTATTGCCACTAATCGCTGAGAATAGCGAACCTAAGTACTGGCAAGAAGCGGCCTTTGCGGTATTGTCTGACAATACGCAAGCGCCAGTGGATAAGCTGCCGGAGACTGGAGTGGCTGTTGAGATTGAGCAGATTCTGTCTTCTATTTATATAGAGCCTGTCACTTTTAATCATACGCAAAATAATTTGCCCACTTATGCGACACGTACCCAAAGCATTTTAACCCTGAAATGTCATTCTCAGTTGGCAGCTTCCGCAGTGGATGATATTGCTAGATTAGTAAGCCGAGAGTGTCAGCATGACAGTTATAAAGAATGTCGACATGATAGTCATAAGTAGCCTATGGGTTTCTAATCTATTAGCTTTTTCATCTACTCTTAATGAGGCTCACGTACAATTTCTATGAGAAGTTTGATACTACAGTTTTAATATCTAACAATAGAGAATCACCAATCCCTTTATTAAAGAATGGATTTCACTTTAAATTACTATTTATATGGCGTAAGATAAATATAGATATCACTAAAGTTCATACCAGCTGAGTAAATGTTTATAAAACAAGGAGTGTGAAATGAGCATGATGAAGTCACTGATATTTATTGAACCAGGTAAAATTGAAATTGTAGATAAAAAAATCCCTGATGTCGGCCCTAATGATGCCTTGATAAAAATTACCACCACGACCATTTGTGGTACTGACATCCATATCTTTAAAGGTGAGTATGCCGTTGCAAAAGGCTTAACCATTGGTCACGAGCCAGTAGGTATCATTGAAAAGCTTGGTAGCGCAGTCATGGGCTATGAAGAAGGGCAGCGAGTCATTGCTGGCGCCATTTGTCCAACGTTTACCTCCTATGCCAGTCAAGATGGTTTCCCGTCACAAGACGGTGGTTATCTTGATGCAGATGGTAGATGTTCTTGTCACGGTTATAAAGCCACAGGCGGCTGGCGCTTTGGTAATCACATTGATGGTACGCAAGCAGAGTATGTGCTAGTGCCAGATGCGCAGGCCAATCTATGTCCAGTGCCAGATGGACTGACGGATGAGCAAGTGTTGATGTGCCCTGACATTATGTCGACAGGCTTCAAAGGCGCAGAAAACGCCAATATTCAGATTGGTGATGTGGTTGCTGTATTTGCACAAGGACCTATCGGTTTATGCGCTACTGCTGGTGCAAGGATTAAAGGTGCCTCAATGATTATCGCTGTCGATGGCAATAATGACCGTTTGGCCATGGCAAAGAAACTGGGAGCAGATATTACTCTAAACTTTACAGAAGTTGACGTGGTTGATGAGATCATGAAAATCACTGGTGGTCGCGGGGTGGATAGCAGTATCGAGGGGTTAAGTTTACAGTCTACGTTTGAGCAATGTCTCAAAATATTAAAACCAGGCGGTACACTCTCAAGTTTGGGTGTGTATTCTGAAGATTTAGTCATTCCAATGGCTCATTTCGCCTCTGGTCTTGGCGATCATACGATAAGAACGGCTCTCTGCCCAGGAGGTAAAGAGCGTATGCGCCGATTGATGAATGTCATCGAGTCGGGTCGAGTAGATTTATCAGAGATGGTGACGCATACCTATGCCTTGGATGATATTGTAGAGGCCTATGACTTGTTCATGCATCAGCGTGACGGCGTACTAAAAATTGCTATCAAGCCATAATTATTCCGCAAGATATAATCGCTATATAATAGAAGAGCCTGCATCTAAAGGATACAGGCTCTTCTATTACGTGTTACTTTTAATCAAAATGTCAGTTCATCCTATCAACAAGTGATTGTCTTGTTCAGGAATAATCAGCTCTTGCCTTAGAGGTAGCTCAGGCACTAGCTCTTGCAAAGCGCGGCGGTATACCCCGCGTTTAAAGTGAATCACTTGTCCAAGTGGATACCAGTAACTGACCCATTGCCAATGATCAAATTCTGGTTTGCCCTCATCAAAGCGGATATGTTGAGTGTTCGTCTCATCTAAGCGTAGCAAAAACCATTTCTGTTTTTGCCCAATACATAAAGGGTGCTGTCCATGCCGCACATAGCGTTTTGGCAGACGATAACGCAACCAATCTTGCGTCACTGCCAATAAGTCTACATGACGCGGATGCAGGCCGACCTCTTCCCAGAGCTCGCGATACATCGCATCCATCGGCGTCTCCCCACGGTCGATACCGCCTTGTGGGAACTGCCAAGCGTTGTGACCAATACGTTTTGCCCACAGAACCTGCCCTTGTGTATTTGCCAAGATGATGCCGACATTGGCGCGAAAGCCGTCTGCATCTATCATGATTAAACCTTTTCAATTTATTTAAAATAGCTTATTTTGAGCTAGAACCGTGACAGCAATCATAATTATTATAAGGTGATGGTTGTCGATATTAGGTCAAAATAAGATTCATTACCGTTATTAAACCAAGAAACAAGCAAAATGTGTAACAGTATTTTGCTATAAAATGTTTCACGAGCTTAACTGTTTAAAATCAACCAGTTATAATTAAACTTTTGTAATGTTTTTTGGGGAACCTTACTACAAATATAGGTTTGAATAATAAGAGGATAAGTAGGAATAATAAACAGTAGGCGCTATATGAATATTAATTCACTGCTAAGAAAATTTTAGTAAAAAGGTTTAATTAAAAATAAGGCAGCAAAAGACAAATAGATGAGCCATTCATAATGATAATGATTTTGGATGATAATGGCTCGATAAAATGTGCCATTGGCTTATGCTACACTAGCCAAGTAAAACATATTGCCAGAAAATAAAAATCGGGCAACGAGCTAATTAAAATAAGGAATGGTCAAGATGTCAGAGTCAAAAGCAAGTGTAACGTGGCAAGAAAACAAAGCATTTATGGGCGTGTCACCATCAGGGCATAATGTACAGATCGATGCCGATAAAGAAAAAGGCGCAAGTCCGATGGAGCTGATTCTATTGGGGCTTGGTGGTTGTGCTAGCTATGATGTGGTAGCGATTTTACAAAAATCGCGTCAAGAGGTGACAGACGTACGCTGTGAGCTGACCGCTCAGCGTGCTGAAACTGTACCAGCTGTCTATACTGACATTCACATGCATTTTGTGGTGACAGGACAAGATGTCAAAGAAAGCCAAGTAGAGAAGGCCATAAAACTGTCCGCAGAAAAATACTGCTCGGCCAGTAGAATGTTGGTACAAGGTGGGGTGAACGTCACCCATGATTTCGAAGTGATTGCAGGGTAGGGGCAAGTATACTAATGAATGCACTTCTGGAATTAGTCTCTAATACCGCAGCGTCCGCCATTTGGGCTATGGTCGTAGCAAGTTTACTACCGCTTGCCATGGCATTGACAGCGAAAGCTATTGGCGGCTTTAATTTGGCTGACAATGCCCATCCACGTGATTTTTTACAAGGTACGACGGGCGCGGCCGCACGTGCTAACGCTGCTCAGCAAAACAGCTATGAGACGTTGCCAATATTTTTGGCAGCAGTACTGACGGCGATGCTGTTCTTTGTACCACAATCGATTATCAATATACTGGCTTGGTTGTACGTGCTGATTCGTATCGGTTTTTGCGTGGCTTATATTACTAATTTGGCGACGTTTCGCTCCATACTTTGGGTGTTATCGATTGCCTGTTGTTTGATGTTATTCTATTTAGCGATTAGAGTGAGTGTTTAATCTTATTCGTTAGACAGATTGGCTTTAAGATAAAAGCAGCTATTATTGGCGCACACTGGCTTGCAGTGCACTAATGATAGCTGCTTTATTTTTTTCTCTTTTAATACTGTCCCATAAAACTTTTGCTTCGCTATAGCCTTTGATGAGCATCGCAAGCCATTGCTTATAACGACCCACTAATATCACCTCAGTTTTAGCCCGACCTTCCAAAAATCTTATCTGATGGGTGACCATTGCTTCCCACGACAACGTTGCTGCACTTAGCATGGCATCATCTGAACCGCAATCCACGCGAGCAACCAAATCTGGACGGGTAACCGCGCCGCGACCTAACATCAGATGTTCTGTACCAGCTTGAGTCATACAGTTTTGCGCGTGCTCGGCATTCCATATTTCACCGTTGGCAATGACTGGAATATCTAGCCCATTAAAACGTTGAATCTTGTCCCAATAGGCTGGTGGTTTATAGCCTTGGGTTTTGGTTCGTGCATGAATGGTCAGCCAATCAGTACCACTGTCGCTAATTGCAGCTTTGATATCCTCCATGCGACTGGTATCGGTGTAACCTAAACGAATTTTGGCTGATACTGGAATATGAACGGGAACAGCTTGCCGCACCGCGCTGATAATCTGATACATGGTTTCGGGTTCATCCAATAATACTGAACCACCACGGTGGCTATTGACAGTCTTGGCAGGGCAACCAAAGTTGATATCAATTGCTGGTGCACCAAGCGCGGCAGCATAAGCAGCATTTTCTGCCATTAATTGCGCTTCACTACCGAGCAACTGGACATGAATAGGCGTGCCAGAGGCAGTTTTAGCATCATGACGCAGTTCTGGAACGTATTTATAAAATACATGCGCAGGCAATACGTGCTGAGTCACACGGATAAATTCGCTAACCGACCAATCATAAGGGCGACCCAAGTCCGATGCAATTTGCGTGAGGATTTGCCGCATTAATGGGTCGGTCAAGCCTTCCATTGGTGCAAGGAGGCGGACGGGATTGGCGAATAACTGACGGATGGTATTTTGACGTATTTGAAGTTGCTGATTAGTATTCATGCTTGTTGTTCACTGCTAAAAAGGTGCTATTAAAGGATTGCCATAAAGACAGGTAGACTAGAGGTTTAGAGTGGCAAATACAGAGAGTGACTAACTGAGAAAAATTAAGTATTACCAAAAATCACTTTTTTACCTGTCTGCAAACCTGATATTAAGTCTTTAATATTATGGATGTCCAAATTGCTCTGGGCACGTGTGCAAGCGACGTAGAGCAAACGCAACTCTTCAGGGCTTATTTTGACCGCATTGGTCGTCACATCATAATAAAAGTCATCGTCCAGCTGTACCTTTCCCCATTCGAGCCCTTTCGCTTTATGGGCAGTGGAGATAACATAATCAGCATTTTCGATACTGGTCAAACTATTGACCGCTTGGCTCAGGACATTGGTGCCATGATCATCGACGAGTTTCACCAGTGTTTTTAGATCACTGCCTTCATTGGTTTCAGAATACTCTTGCACATCGCCCCAATTATAAAAATATGCCAGTTCGGGTACGCCATACGCCGATTTACCATTCTTTAAATTTTCAGCTGCCTGACAAAATTTAAGCATACGATCGGTATCGGCTTGTAGCGCTACCCTATGACCTAATTTTAAACCAGTTAATAATTGCGACATTGCGGCGGCATTAGTGCGGCAAAGGATGGCATCTTTTTTACTATGTACCATACCCTTATCAGTAGAAGACTGCTTATTAGGATTGCCTTTTAACGGGACGTCTTCTTGCAATGCTTTGAGCAAAGTATTGGCAATCTCAGCAATCGGTTCGCCAAAACGAAACGACTGCGTCAATAAGGTTTGCGGTAAGGGCAGTTTTTTCATCGCATTGACTGCGCCGCGCCATTCATAAATCTGCTGATGAGCGTCACCCACATAAATCACTTGCCGTGGCTGCTGGGTCAAAATTCCCATCATCAAGGGATCGGCATCTTGGGCTTCATCAAACAAAATAAAATCAGCGGGAATACTGGGTTTAGACAGTGCCCAAAGTTTCAGATAAATATCATGCCCGATACCAGCGGGATGGCGCGCATCAATCGACTGTAGCCAACGCTGCTCGACGGCTGGATAGAGCATTTCGCGCAGCTGCTCGGCATCAGAATCATCGAGCCAGCTGGGAAATAATATATGTCTAGGTGCAGGATAACTGGCATGGGTACTACAAAAATTGCTGACAGCATCACTGACGAATCGCGACAGTCGGGCTGGGGTGAGGGTGATATATTTGTTTATACCATCCATTTGCCGACGTACTTGGACGGGCTGCAAACCCAAATCATCACCCAAACGCTTGGGTGAAAAACGCGGCAACGACAGCTTAGCAGTGATATCACGGGCGACATGCCGATAAGCAAGCGAATGAAAGGTGCGACATTCTACATGCGGTGGAAACTTTGAGCGTGCATCATTAGCAATGGTTTTGTTAAAGGCTAAGTATAAGCCGCGGCCACGCAAACGCTCACCAATCAGTTTTAAGGTCGTCGTCTTACCAGCACCCGCATAAGCCACCACTTTAAATGACTTGTGATCCATCGCCATGTTAAGCGCGCTCAGCTGCTCATCAGTGGGATCGCTCATATAAGCTGGCATAGATGCGGACATAAAAAATTACCTAAAAGAGTAAAACGGATCAAAAATGACGGGGGTAAAAAAAGCCACTGCATAGACAATGGCTGACTCATCATGTGCACTTGCAAAATTCTCGCAAGCGCACATGACAATAATACAAAAATTCATAGAAAATAAAGGTGGAAATCAGCAGGTTATAGTAACAGATTAGCGCGTTGGCTGTTTTTGGAATAAGTATCTGATAAGTGATGTTATTCTTTATTTAACCCTGTATCGCTTGCTAAAGCAGGGCTGTGCTCTTCTTTAATTAAAATTTTCGCTAAAAACAATCCTAGCTCAAACAACAACCACATCGGAATGGCGAGCATCAACATCGACACCCCATCAGGCGGTGTCACGACCGCAGCAACGGCGAAACAGCCGACAATAATATAACGGCGTTTATCTTCTAAGCTCTGAATGGAGACGACGCGAGTCAATATCAATAGCAAGGTGACGACTGGAATCTCAAAGGTTATACCAAAGACCATAAAGAGTTTGAGTGCAAAACTTAAATAACTATCGATATCGGTCATTGGCAAGACGTTCTGCGGCGCGAACATAATAAAAAATTTGAGAACGCCTTTGAGGACAATAAAATAAGAGAAAGCCACACCCGCATAAAATAAAAATATAGAGGACATCAAAACGGGAATGGCGATTTTTTTCTCTTTTTTATATAAACCGGGTGCGACAAACGACCAGATTTGATACAAAATGTAGGGCATTGCAAAGAATGCTGCGACAAAAACAGTCAGGCGTATCGGTGCCATAAAGTTGGAAGTGATATCCGTCGCGATCATCGTTGCGTTGGCAGGTAACTGAGCAACCAATGGGTTGGACAAAAAATCATAGAGCTCGCGTGAAAATCCGACCAAGGCTAAAAATATGACCAGTACGGCAACACATATCTTAATCAAATGACGACGTAGGTCAATTAAGTGCTCAGTAATAGGCATATCACCAAGTGAGCTTAAGATATCGCCAGAGTCCTCAGTATTGCTGTCGACATTACCATCAATGGTAGCTGTTGAGGTCTCAATATCTGAATCCGCGACTTTTTCTTGACGGCTTTTTTTACGTTTAAATAAGCCCACTAATGACTCTCCTGCTCATGAACAGAAGCCTGTTTAGGTAAAGGACTGTCTATATGGCTGTTTAGTAAGATATCGGCTTTATAATTTGGTAAGTAGGGCGGTTGCGGCAAACGACGCGCTTTATCATAAGCACCAAGACGAAACCACATATTTTCCCACGGTCTAGTTGTGATGGTTTGAGACACTGGATTGGCGCTATCGTTACAGTCAGTTTTTGGACTATCATTATCACCTTGTGCCGATGACTGTTCAGGGCTTTCTGGTTTCTCAGCCTGTCTATTACTGTCATAGGCGTAGTCAAACGCTTTTGGCTGCACTGGTCGATTATCATCATTCTCACTACTGGCTTGACTACTTTGACTAGGCGTATTGTCATTGCCTGGATCACGCGATGCTTTTAAATGCTGGTTTTGCGAGGATTCAAACTCTTGCATACTGCCGCGCATCTCCGCCATCTCACGCCTCATATCTGCTTCAGTCTGGCGAATTTTGGCCAGCTCTTTTTGCATAAGCTGGCGGGTCTCTGCCAAATCAAGCTCAGCTTCGATTTCAGATTGCAGGGTGGATACCGTGCGGCGAATTTTGGCATACCATTGCCCAGCGGTACGCGCTGCCTGTGGCAGTTTTTCTGGGCCCAAGACGATTAGGGCGATAACACCAAAGAGGAGTAGTTCAGAAAAGCCGATATCAAACATAATGTTCCGATGTCATTGTATAAAAGGTCACTGTCTAGAGGCTATACATTATGCGTGTCATCAACCTTGGTGGTTGTTGGGCGCTCTTCAGTGTGTGCATTGCCATCATGATCGAGCACCACATGCTTTTTAACATGCTCAGTATTTTCGTCTTTGACCGCTTCTTTGAAGCCTTTGACTGCGCCGCCCAAATCTTTGCCAGCATTTCTAAGCTTTGAGGTGCCAAATACGACCACCACTACCACCAATAAAATCAGCCAATGCGTAATAGAAAAACTACCCATAAAGGTATCCTTGTGTCTTGGTTTTCAGTCTTTGTATGCCTACTTTGGGTGTATCGAATATCGTTATACTCAATAAACAGCCTTGGCATACAATGCGAAGTAAAACAGAGCTATATTATAACCTGCACTTGTGACAAAAAGGTGAAATCAACAATAATCAAACAGGGCAATCGCCAAGCTTATAGAAACTATCGCGCCGCCTTTAGAAACTATCGCGCCGCCTTTTCATCGATACCTGATAGACCAAAACGTCGACCTAGCTCGTTTAATACCGCATCCGACTCAATATCGAACCACGCCAGTCCTACTAATGTATGAAACCAGACATCGGCCACCTCATAGATAAGCTCGTGACGAGCGTCATCATATTGCGCTTTATTACTATTTTCGTCGCAATTGGCAAAATCTTTGGCGGCAATGATACTTTCAGTACTCTCTTCACCAACTTTCTCTAGAATTTTATTTAAACCCTTTGCGTATAAGCTTGCCACGTACGAGCTATCAGCATCCGCTTGTTTACGCTCTGCCAATACACCGTCAAGCTGCTGCAAAATAGAGCGGTTAGTAGTGTCATGGTGACTGTGATTGGCATCTGAAGGGATTACATCGTGAGCCTGCGTCTCTTTAGTTTCAGGAGTGGCTTTTTCTGCGTCGCTTGAATGATAAATATCAGCAGGGTCTTTTAATACCTTATCGACGGTTTGCCATTCCGGCGTTTGGCCCGACAAATCTAAACGCTGATAGAAGCAAGATTCGCGACCAGTATGGCAAGCGATACCGCCAGCCTGAGTGACACTAAGTACAATCACGTCTGCATCACAGTCCAAGCGAATATCATGTACGGTCTGAGTATGACCCGATGACTCGCCCTTATGCCACAATTTGGCACGTGAGCGCGAAAAATAAACCGCTGTCTGTGTTTGCGCGGTTAACTGTAGTGCTTCGGCATTCATCCAAGCCATCATCAAAATACGCCCAGACTTATGATCTTGAGCAATTGCAGGAATCAAACCATCATCATTAAATTTTATGGCAGCCAGCCAAGCAGGTAAAGTCATAATATATCTGTCTTCTTATTTATATAGAAATCAAAGGGGAATAAGTGAATCGTAACGGATTCTATTTATGGTCTGAATAAAAAAGCGGTTGGTGTTAGGGCATGTCCTCAATATCAAATCCTGTAGAGATGTGGGTACAGCGCTTCTTTCATAATTTTATCAAGTGCAATCGATTTATTGAGGCGAAAGTCATAATTGACAAAATGCTGCCGCGCCTTGGCTACTGTTTCTCCATTATGCATACGGGTGATTTTTATCACTATAGTGCCACCCTTATCGTATAACGGCTCAACGCCTACTTCAAATAATAGCTCTTCACGCGCCCGTATGCGACTGACAATACTTAGCTGTAACTCATCGATAATTAAACCGTGATAATCTGCATCGATCTCTTTAATACCTTTAGAGTAAAAAAATCTTTGCCGCGCCTCACATAGCAATGCCGTCAATGATTCGAGCGTCAGGTACTGAGCCATATCAAGCTCAATATGACGCACACGCATCACTGTTTCAAAGACAAATATGTCGTTATCAAAGTCTAATTCTTGTTTTGACACGTTATCTCCTAGATTGATTACAGGCTATGAGTGCTGCTAATCATAGTGTAGGTTGGTAGCGTCATCATCGTACAGTAGACGCTCGATAAGTGTGATAAATAACTTTGTATTATTAGCGCTCAGCTTATAATAAGGTTCAGTCTCTACTTAAGCACAGCTTAAGCTGACATTCAATCTATTTGGCGGTAAATCCGCAGTTTTATGAGTGTTTTGACTAAAATCTTTATAAATGGGCTCATACCCATTATCCACTGTCATGCCTACTAGGGCGTGTCCTCATTTTAAAAATGATGATAAGAATGATATAAATTGCCGTCAAAAAGGGAAAATAGCGCAAATAATATCGAGATATGAATCAACTATTTGACTTAGCTTGGCAAAATTTAACCGTTTTCAGTCCATTTATTTGCTTTCGTTCAGATTGAGGACACGCCCTAGGCGAGGTGTAAAAGTTTCCTTGGCAAAACAGCGCATTATCTGCTAAAATACCGCCTCCCACCTCGAGGCAAATAGAGGTTTAGTGGGTGTTTTTACAGCCACTATTCGTTATTAACTATTTGACGACCAGGTTCTATCAAAGACAAAGAGGCAAATCATCATGAAAGTTAAGATGAAAACCAGAAGCGGTGCAGCTAAACGCTTCAAAAAAACAGCGAACGGCTTCAAGCGTAAGCAAGCAAACAAAAGCCATATCTTGACCAAGAAATCAGCTAAGCGTATTCGCCAGTTGCGCGGTCTAAAGATGGTGGACAAGTCTGACGAAGCAGCAGTTCGTCGCATGTGCCCATACATCTAGTAGGCTATCGTCATTTAGCTTTAATGAAGCGCTGTTTAATTTATGGCGACTGGATTAAAAATATCTGACTTTGCAATCTGATAGCGATGTCTACTATTCGATGACATCGTGATTCGTTTAATAATGATTAAAGAAATCTTGGAGTAATTTATGGCCCGTGTAAAACGTGGTGTACAGGCGAATCGTCGTCACAAAAAAATCCTAAAACGCGCAAAAGGCTACTACGGTGCCCGTTCACGTGTTTACCGCGTAGCGGTACAAGCAGTGACCAAAGCTGGTCAATATGCTTATCGTGACCGTCGCAACAAAAAACGTACTTTCCGTCGTCTTTGGATTGCACGTATCAATGCTGGTGCACGCTTAAACGGTTTAAGCTACAGCCGCTTTATCAATGGCATGAAATTGGCTAACATCACTGTCGATCGTCGCGTACTTGCTGACATCGCTATGCATGATGCAGCGACTTTCACAGCGTTGGTTGAAAAAGCAAAAGCGGCATTAGCATAAATATTAACCTTCCTTTAGGGTTGCTGCTTGTTTAGTCAGAATTTACAAGTAGTTATCTATATGGACAGGGATAATATTGATTAATAGTATGATATTAATAAAAGCTACCGCTGGTCGGTGGCTTTTTTTATATCACATCATCTAATGTTACCGCATTTTTTGAGCACTAGTGCTAAATATGCTTTGTTGAGATAGCTTTTATCATCGTCTAAATATTCAAGCCATTCATATCACTGGTATTACTTTTGAATAACTGGGTAAATGGTTTGCAATATTTGGTCAAATCCCTACAATTACCAATCACTATTATTAATAGTCCGTTTAAATCAGGAAGAATGCATCTTATGACTACCCCTGCTGCTACCACCGATTTGTCGGCGCTACCGACCTTGTCCACAGAGCTAAGCGAGCTTAATGAAGCTCAGCTAAATGAGTTGGCCAGTGCCGCTGAAGCCTTGGTTCTACAAGTAACCGATGTGCGTGCGTTGCAGGATTTGCGTGTGCAATTGACCGGTAAAAAGAGCCCATTAACTGGCTGGTCAAAGCAGATGGGTAAACTCAGCAGCGACGATAAAAAGACCTACGGCGGCTGGTTACATCAAGTCCGTAGCCGTATTCAAGAGGCGTTGACAGAGCAGCAGCAGCAGCTAGAAGTGGCTGCACTAAATGCTAAGCTTGCAAGCGAAAGTATTGATATCACCTTGCCTGCTCGCGGTGGTCAAAAAGGTCATTTGCATCCAGTGACCATGATTACCCAGCGTATGCAGCAGTATTTTATCCAAGCAGGTTTTAACGTTGCTACTGGTCCTGAAGTCGAAAGCGACTATTATAACTTTGAGGCGCTTAATATTCCGTCGCATCATCCAGCACGCGCAATGCACGATACCTTCTATTTTGATGCGCATTATCTACTGCGTACGCATACCAGTCCTGTGCAGATTCGCACCATGGAAAAGAATGAACCGCCTATTCGCATTATTTGCCCAGGTCGTGTTTATCGCAATGACTCGGATCAAACGCATTCGCCGATGTTCCATCAGCTAGAAGGTTTAATGGTCACTGAGTCGAGCACTTTTGCTGAGCTAAAGGGTCTGATTAGTGAGTTCTTGGAAGCATTTTTTGCCAAAGAGCTGACTGTACGTTTCCGCCCATCATTTTTCCCATTTACTGAGCCGTCAGCTGAAGTGGATATCCTCGATGATAATGGTAAATGGCTTGAGGTTATGGGCTGCGGTATGGTACATCCACAGGTGCTTACCAACTGCGGTATCGATGCTGAAAAATATACTGGCTTTGCTTTTGGGATGGGGATTGAGCGCTTCGCAATGTTATATTACGGCATCGATGATTTGCGCTTGTTTTTCCAAAATGACGTACGCTTTTTAAAGCAGTTTGGCTAGATTTTATTATTCAATAATACCTCTACCTTTACTCCAAAACCTTTATTATAAAATTCTGATCTGAGATATTTATGAAAATTAGCGAACAGTGGCTACGTCAATGGGTAAACCCCAACAATAGCAGTGAGCAATTGGCCGAACAACTCACGATGGCAGGACTTGAGATTGATGATCGCTATGCGGTTGCCCGTGCCTTCAGTGGTGTGGTCGTCGGTGAAGTCATCAGCGTCGAGCAGCATCCAGATGCCGATAAACTGCGCGTTACGCAGGTTAATATTGGTGCAGCTGAACCGTTACAAATCGTCTGCGGCGCACCCAATGTCACCGTTGGTATGAAAGCACCCGTTGCGACCGTTGGTGCCATTTTGCCTTCTGATAATGGTGCAGGTTTTGAAATTAGAAACGGTAACCTACGCGGTGTCGACTCTAACGGTATGCTTTGCGGCGCGTCTGAAATTGATTTAATCGATAGCATCGATGGTCTGCTCGAATTGCCAGCAGATGCACCGATTGGTATGGATATTCGTGAGTATTTAGGTTTAGACAATCAGATATTAGATATCTCTATCACCCCAAATCGCGGTGACTGCTTTAGTGTACGCGGTATTGCGCGCGAAATATCAGTTATCAATGATTTGCCAATGCAGCTGCCTGAGATTCCTACCAATGTGGTAGTTACTGATAACGGTGCTGATACTGCTACGCTAGCGGTAACGGTTAGTGCAATTGAAGCGTGCCCACGCTATTTACTACAATCAATCAGCAATATTGATCGTGGTATCGACACCCCAAAGTGGATGCAAGATGCGCTGGTTCAATCAGGATTACGCTCGCACAATTTTTTGGTTGATGTGACCAACTATGTATTGATGGAGTTGGGTCAACCGCTACATGCGTTTGATGCCGATACTATCGAGGGCGATATCGTTGTGCGTTTGGCACAACCTGAAGAAACGATTACTTTGTTGAATGAGCAAACCATTACCTTAACCGGTGATGAATTGCTCATTGCTGATGATAAAGGCGCACTTGCACTTGCCGGAATCATGGGCGGTCAGCGTAGTAGTGTCACTGATAGTACCACCAATATTATTGTAGAAAGCGCTTTCTTTGGTCAGCTTGCTATTGCCGCACGCGCACGTCGTTTTGGTTTGCATACCGATGCCTCACAACGCTTTGAGCGTGGTGTCGATTTTGAGTTACCAGAGCTTGCTTTAGCGCGTGCTGTTGATTTGATTACGAGCATTACTGGTGGGCAAGCCGGACAAATAGTAAAAGCAGAAAGCAGTGAGCATTTACCATCTCGCGCACCGATCACTTTACCAATTGCTAAAGTTCGTGATGTCATCGGTATTGAGATTGAGCCAGCAGTGATGGTTCGTATTTTGACCCAATTAGGCTTTGAGGTAGTGCAGCAAGCCGATAGCCTGATTTGCACGCCGCCATCGTATCGCTTTGACATGAGTATCAAAGAAGACCTCATCGAAGAAATTGCGCGTATCTATGGCTATGACAATATTCCAAGCGTGTTGCCGCATTTGCAAGTCAGCATGGATTATGACGATACCGCAGATTTAACCCATGAGATGAAGCTGGCATTGGTCGATAATGGCTATATGGAAGCGATCAGCTTTAGCTTTAGCGATGCCAAAATAGAAGCATTGCTCGATGATAAAGCCCTAGGAGAAGTGTTGGCACTGGCCAATCCTATCTCTAGTGACTTAGCCGTGATGCGCCGTACTTTACTATCTAGCTTATTGCCTTGCGTGCAGTACAATCTCAATCGTCAGCAGCCACGCGTTCGTTTCTTTGAAACAGGGCTTAGCTTTGTTGGTCAAAGTATTAGTGAGTTGGTGCAGACACCAAGTATTGCGTTAGTAGCAGTTGGCGATGTCTGGGACGAGCAAGCGTATCAAAACCGTGCGTTAGACTTTTATGATCTTAAGCATGATATTGAGCAGTTATTACCTGCACAAATGGATAGCGCCCGTATTCGCTATGAGCGCAGTGAGCTTGCTTTCTTGCATCCAGGTCAAAGTGCCAAGCTCTATATTGATGATGAATATATCGGTTGGTTGGGTCAATTGCATCCTAACACGGCTAAGCAGTTAGATTTGCCAGCTACGTGGGTTGCTCAATTATCACTTGCGCCATTACTGACCCTTGCCCGTGAGCAGCATACCATTACCACCCCAAGCAAATTTCCACAAGTACGCCGTGATATTGCCATTTTAGTAGACAGCGAGATCAGCTTACAGACATTAGAGTCGACGATACGCGCGGCAGCTGGTGAGCTATTGGCTGATCTGTGGTTGTTTGATGTGTATCAAGGCGACAACGTGCCAGCTGGTCAGCGCTCATTAGCTTTTGCGCTAATATGGCAAGACAATGCACAAACGCTATCTGATGACGCCATTAAAACCGCGACTGACAAAGTGGTGCAAGCACTAACTGAGCAACATGCTGCAAAGTTGCGTGACAGCTAACATATAACTCTTATCATAGACATGCTCTGTAGCCTCACTCTTCAAGAGGCTATAGGGCATTGCTATTTATAAGAATTATGATTTTATAAAATTTTTTTTCATAAAAATAGTTAAGTGGTTATTAATAAAGGATTTTAAAGCAGTCTTTGTTAAAAAGAGGTTTGAAAACCTTTATAATAACTAGCATTAACCCTCATACCGCTAAACCATGATATTCGACATCACGACATAGCATAGGAGTCGTACTGTGAGCACCTTAACCAAATCTGACATGATTGAGCATTTGATGAGTCATCTTGACCTAACACGCCAAGAAGGCCGCTGTTTGGTAGAGAATTTCTTTGATGAATTGTCAGAGAGTTTAATTGATGGCAAAGAGGTCAAGCTTTCAGGCTTTGGCAACTTCGAGCTTAAAGATAAAAATAGCCGTCCAGGTCGCAACCCTAAGACAGGGGAGCCAGTCGCCGTATCAGCACGCCGCGTGGTGACTTTCAAAACAGGGCAAAAATTCCGTCAACAAGTTGATGAGCGTCTATTTGACGAGTAGCAGTAACTGTCAATCATATAAAACTGAATATATAAATATATCATGACTTCATGATGGTTGTTAAAGTTGCGCTTTATTATTAATGTGAGATGGTTGATCTACATCTGATCAGAGACATTAAATATCATATATAACTATGAATAACCATGAACGATGGTAAATGACACGCACAAAAAAAGAGAGCTTAGGCTCTCTTTTTTTTACTACAGTATTTCTATCATATAAACGATAAAATTACTGAGCTGGTTTTTCAATAACTACAACTTCGTCAGCTGCGTCTACAGCTGGAGTTTCGCTAGCTACGTCAACGCTAGTAGTAGTACCGTCTACAGGTACTTCAGCATCGATTTCGTCAGTAGCAGTAGCAACTTGAGCATCAGCGATGTCAGCTTCAGCTTCAGCAACAGCAGCGTCAGCATCAGCAGTTACTTCGCCTTCAGCAGCAGCTTCGTTTAGCTCTTCTGATGCATTTTGCACTTCTTCTTGTGCGTCAGATAAATCTTCAGCAGCGTTTTCTTTGTTGCTGTCACAGGCAGTAAGGCCCATAGTTGCAGTCATGATACCAGCTAGAGCAAGTAATTTTAAGTTCATAAGGTTTTCTCCGGGAAAATGAAATGATCAGTAGCAGCAAAAAAGGTTGAAAGCTGAGATTTCTCAGAATTCAACTAGTCTTAGTTACAGCTACTCAGCTTTCACGCATTCTATAGGATTTCTATATAAATAGAAATAGGCTGTACAATTAAGTAACAATAAAATTGTAAATAGTGTTTTACATCACTTATTCGTTATAATTTTTAATACAACGAGCCAAATTAATAGACGTATAATCAATGACATCACCCTATTCTGATGACTTATTCGATGTCTTGATTTCTACTATGTTTTTAAGCATCTATTGTATCTATTAGGAGTTTAATAGTCATTAAATGTCTTGATTAGTGCGATATCAAGAGCCCAGTAAAGTAGAATTTATCAAAAATACTTTGGCACTACTTACGTATCAGAAATCGGATTTGATCAAAAAAATAAAGAATTGAGTCAAAATTACACTATATAAAAAATCATCAATACGAGTAGCAATATATATATCGTATATTTGAGGAATGAAACAATGAAATGGCAAGGTAGACGCGGCAGTTCCAATGTGCGCACCAGTAGTGGTGGCGGCAAAATGATAGGCGGTGGTATCGGTGGAATTATTATTGCTGGCATTTTATGGCTGGTATTTGGGGTAAACCCAATGACCGCTTTACAGACGGGTCAAGTAGTAGCAGGCGCTGGCAATAACAGTGCCGCTACCGAACCTGCGACAAGTAACGATCGAGATACGCAGTTTGTCAAAGTAGTCTTGGCTGATACTGAAGAAGTTTGGCATCAAATATTCAAAGAAGCAGGCAGCACCTATCAGGAGCCATCATTGATTCTCTTCAATGGTCAAGTTAGCTCAGCCTGCGGCAGTGCTAGCTCCGCGACGGGCCCATTTTATTGCCCAGGCGATCAGACTGTCTATCTAGACAAATCTTTCTTTGTAGAAATGCGCCAAAATCTCGGTATAACGGGTGATAAGCAAGGCTCTGGCGACCAAGATAATCAAGGTAAAGCGGGCGATTTTGCGCAAGCTTATGTTATTGCGCATGAAGTTGGTCACCACGTACAGACTTTGTTAGGCATCAGTCAGCAAGTTAATGAAGCCAGCCGTCAAGTCACTCGTGCACAAGCCAATAAGCTATCAGTACTACAAGAACTACAAGCTGATTGTTTTGCTGGGGTTTGGGCACAACGTAACCAAGAGCGTGTACAGTTTTTGGAGGCAGGTGATATCGATGAGGCCATCAATGCCGCTGGTCAAATCGGTGATGATCGTTTAGCGCGCGCTAGCGGTGGAGCAGTCGTACCTGATAATTTCACTCATGGCACCAGTCAGCAGCGTGTTCAGTGGTTCACTCGTGGTTTGGAAAGTGGCAACGTGCAGTCTTGTGATACTTTTAGCGGCGCGCTATAAGTGTACTGGATATCATGATAAGCGGATTTACTTTCAACTCATGAGTTAGAAACAAAAAAGCCTGCAATATCGATTGCAGGCTTTTTGTATTTCAGAGCGTTTTAGACATATTTAATGAATTTAAAATACACACAGTTGAAATGCTTAAAAACGGTCTTGATAGCACCAAATAATCATTTAGCGATTATCTGCTGTTGTTAAGAATGTAAGCACCAGCGCCACCTACTGCAGCACCACCAAGTGCGCCACGAGCGATGTCTTTGCTGTCGCCGCCACTTCTAATAAGTGCACCAGCAGCAGCGCCGGCAGCAGCACCTTTAGCGGTATTGCTCAAGCCACTATTGTATCCGTTAGTTGCACAGCCACCCATGATAAGGGCAGAGCTAGTAAGAGCAGTCATTGCGATAGTTTTAGCAAATTTCATAGTATCACCTGTTAGGTTATCAAGTTAGTTTATCAAAATCAAAATACGATATTTTTATTACCACTGATTTTAATACCGATAGTAAGCTGTATTAAAATATTTGGGCAAGTATCTTAGAATAATCTATTGTGCTACCGCAAGACATACAAAGGTCTGCATTAGTAAGGATTACATCAAGGATGTTAAATATCTCGAAATTATACTGCTATCAAAACGTGATAGCAGAGTATATCTATACTGGCTCCTATACTAACCCATATAATAATTTCTAGGCGTAGTAAAAGCGCTAAGCTTTGCAAATAGCCTGTAAAGGATGTTTCTCCACTGTATCGTTGGTAGGGGTTTTGCTTAGGGTTATTGTATTTATATTGATAGTAAGCTAACTGTTTTTAAAAAACGTACTTTTGGCGTTTAATCGTTAGGTATTAAGATATGTTCTCATTTTTATTGCCATTTTTAAATTCAGGACATGCCTGAATATATAAAAAATGAATACAAAACGAAAAGACCGCACGAGTGCGGTCTTTTCTACTTAAGTGGCTTATCTATTGAGTCTGAGAAAGCAGCACGGATCTATCATTAGTTCTGTGATTTACGCTTCATTTGCTCAAAGAATTCATCATTGGTTTTCGCTTCTTTTAGGCGATCCAATAAGAACTCAGTGGCTTGTACGCCATCCATCGGTTGAAGCAGTTTACGTAAAATCCATACTTTACGCAGCTTATCTTCGTCCAATAGACGCTCTTCGCGGCGTGTACCAGATTTTTTGATATTAATCGCAGGGAATACACGTTTTTCAGCCAAGTCACGCTCAAGCGTAATCTCTTGGTTACCCGTTCCCTTAAATTCTTCAAAAATAACGCTATCCATCTTACTACCAGTATCAATCAATGCACTGGCAATAATAGTCAAACTACCACCTTCTTCCACGTTACGCGCCGCACCAAAGAAACGTTTTGGACGTTCTAGAGCATTGGCATCCAGACCACCCGTCAACACTTTACCTGACGATGGTATGACCGTGTTATAAGCACGTGCTAAACGGGTAATCGAATCCAGTAAAATAACCACGTCTTGTTTGTGCTCGACTAAGCGCTTGGCTTTTTCGATGACCATTTCAGCGACTTGTACATGACGCTGTGGCGGCTCATCAAAGGTTGATGCAACCACTTCACCACGTACCGTACGCACCATCTCGGTGACTTCTTCTGGACGCTCATCAATCAATAGGACGATTAAGTAGCATTCAGGATTATTACGAGTTATCGACTGAGCGATGGTTTGTAGCAGCATCGTTTTACCCGCTTTTGGCGGCGCGACGATGATAGAACGCTGACCTTTACCAATCGGAGCGATTAGGTCGATGATACGACCAGTCAGATCCTCAGTAGTTCCATTACCAAGCTCAAGTTTTAAATGCTCAGTTGGAAATAGGGGTGTCAGGTTCTCAAAGATAAGCTTATGACGTGAACGATCTGGCGTGTCAAAGTTGATTTCACCAACTTTTAATAACGCAAAATAACGCTCAGAATCTTTTGGTGGGCGAATCGTACCAGCGATACTGTCACCCGTCTTGAGGCTAAAGCGGCGAATTTGGCTAGGGCTGACATAAATGTCATCAGGACCGGCTAAATATGAGCCTTCTGATGAGCGCAAAAAGCCAAAACCATCCGGAAGAACCTCAAGTACGCCGTCACCATAAATGGCTTCACCGTTACGCGCATGGGTTTTTAGGATGGCAAAGATGATGTCTTGTTTACGGCTACGTGCCATATTATCAAGACCCATTTCTTTGGCGATGGCCAATAGCTCAGCGATTGATTTTTTCTTTAATTCAGTAAGATTCATAGATAGGTCATTAGCAATTGATCAGATGAGAGATGCCATTAGCAGCACAAGTCACGACAGTGATTAAAACAACGATAGTGTGGCGATAGAGGGTGCGTGCACAGAGCTGGATTTATGTAGTTTGGATGTTACGTGTCAGCTTATATACGAATTGCACTCGTTTATGCAAGGTAATAAGAAATAAGGATAAAGAAGGCTACATAAGAGTCTGCGTCAAAAACTCAATATCAGTAATTGTGTTCAGTCATTTCGTTCAGCAATGGTGTTTATAACGACGATTGTGTTTTTGTTGATAAACACGAGGAGAATAGCGATAAGACACTTAAGAAAACCGTTAGTTTTCTGTTGTCAGCAGACTATACGGTTTTCATAATAGTATTGTCAATAAATTTTGCCAAAAAAGTTGTCTAATTGAGTTTTTTGCATAAAAAATAAGCAAAAAAGCCATTATCTACGTGAGATAATGGCTTCTTCGACAGTGTTACCGTCTTTGTATAATGCTCATGTAAAGCGAGCAAGTCAGAACTTATAGATGCTTATCTAGCACTTTTGCCAATTCAGCTTTTGGCTGTAGACCCATTACTGAGTCAACTTTTTCACCACCTTTGAATACAAATAGCGTTGGGATGTTACGGATACCAAAACGGCTTGCTGCTTGTGGGTTGTTATCCACATCAACTTTAACAATTTTAACTTTGCCTTGGTACTCAGTGGCTAGATCTTCTAAAATAGGGGCGATTGCTTTACAAGGACCACACCACGTTGCCCAGAAATCTACCAATACTGGCACATCTGATAGCAATACATCTTGGTCAAAGTTTGCATCGGTAGTATTAACAATAAGGTCTGACATAATTTTATCTCTCTTGTTTTATTATTTCTATCGCCATCCATCAACTTATATATTTGTTGCATAATAGAATGATGAGTGACCAAAGAAGCGTTTAGAAGTGGTCAAAATGTGCCATTATATTAACATGTTTGCTCAGGGTTAACAGATGCAGGCTGGTTAAATTGTTTAACAATTACGATTAGCACAATAAATCGACACATAACGACACAGGCATGGTTTTATCCGTCACTTGATACTACTGTCTGTATTTTTTGCTCAAGATGGCAGATGTTCTGAACTGTTGATTCATAATGCATGGTGAGTTTTTGCCCAAAATTAAGCAATCTATAACACAATATCTACAATCTAATATCTACAGCTTAATAGAGCTTTCATATAAAAGCTCATTAACCATTCAAGCCCATTCATATAAGTGCCCATTTTTATGCCTTTTACTGCTGAAGAAGTCAACGCCCTCAATGCTCAAGAAAATGCCTATCCGCTTGAGTTTTTTCAAGCATTTGCGCAAAAGATTACCGTCTATGAAGACGATGATATTTGGGTGGTTGATAAGCCTGTAGGTCTGTTGAGTGTCGATGGCAAAACGCTCAAGGTTAGTTTGCTGGCAAGACTTGAGCGTGCCAATCCAGCGGTCAAGCTGATACATCGTCTTGATATGGATACCTCAGGACTGCTCATTTTTGCTAAGAATGCCGAAGCACAAACCCATATTAGTAAGCAATTCATTGAACGTTTGCCACAAAAAAAATATCAGGCACGCGTCTTTGGACAGTGGGAAAGCGTCGGAGCAACGGGTGAGATATCAGTACCAGTGCGCTACGAGCCAGAGACGAAACCGCGCCATATCGTCGATCCTAACTGGTCAAAGCATGCGCTGACGTTATATGAAGTATTGGCGCATGAAATGTGTAATGGTCAGACAGTCACGCGCGTAATGCTCAAGCCTGTCACTGGCCGTAGTCATCAGCTGCGCGTCCATATGGTGCATGTGGGTCATGTGATGATTGGCGATCCTATTTATGCAGAAGGTACGGCTTTAGCGATTGCACCAAGACTTAATCTCCATGCCCAGCAATTGCGTCTCAAGCATCCTACGCTTGGGGCGTGGATGGATTGGGAAAGCCCAAGCCCTTTTTAAATGGATTTATATCAAATTTTTTAAACCCATCATGCAAAAACAAGGAACGTATTATGCTTGATATGACGGCAGCCAAACAGGCAGTTAAGAAACGCTTCAAACCTCAAGCGGCACTCTCAGACACACCAGTGGATTATGAAGTACTGATTATCGGTGCAGGAATTGCTGGTATTGGTATGGCGTGCCGATTGCAGCAGCAAAAACACAAAGGACTGTTTGGTCATAAAAATCCAGGTAAGCAGAAACGCAAATCATCAAAGCAACAACAGAAAAGTGCACAGCAGTTTTTGGTATTAGAAAAACGAGCAGATTTGGGTGGTACATGGGATTTATTCACCTATCCAGGCATCCGCTCTGACTCTGATGCCTTGACGTTTGGCTACAGTTTCAGACCATGGCTAAATCACAGGGTTTTGGCAAAGGGCGATGATATTAAAAGCTATATTGCTGATACAGCGCGTGAGTTTGGTATCAGCCAACATATTCGCTATCAGCACGAGGTGCAGCAGCTGTCTTGGTCAAGTAGCCATCAACAATGGACGGCGATGGTAAAAAATCATGCTAGCGGTGAGGTGTTTAAGATAACGGCAAAGTTCGTCGTTGGCGCTACGGGTTACTATGATTATGAACAAGGTTATCGTCCCTCTTTTAATAAAGAAGCAGATTTTCAAGGTGAAATCATTCATCCGCAGCATTGGCAAAATGTGGATTATGACGATAAGAAGGTAGTCATTATCGGTAGCGGTGCCACAGCGATGACATTGTTGCCAGCTTTGGTGGATGAAAAAGGTAGGCAATGCGCGCGTCACGTCACTATGCTACAGCGTTCTCCCACGTATGTGGCAAGCGTACCGGGCGATGATTATACGCTTGATTGGCTAGCAGGCAAATTTTCACCGTTGTCAAAAGAGCAAGCTTATACGCTGCTGCGTACTCGTAATGTATTGATTCAGCAAGGTACTTATCGAGCGGCTATATTGGCACCCAAGCTTATGAAAGCGTTATTAAAACGCGGTGTCAAAACAGAGCTAAAAGGTAGCGGTATCGATGTGGCGCATTTTGTACCGGACTATAATCCTTGGGATCAGCGGATATGTGCGGTGCCAGACAGTGATTTATTCAAAGCATTGCATGGCAAACGCGCCAGCGTCGTCACCGATCAAATCAGCCATTTTACCAAGAAGGGCATCATGCTCGAATCGGGTAACTCTCTCGATGCTGATATCATCGTCACAGCGACAGGACTAAAGCTACAAATGCTCGGCGGTGCCAAAGTATATATTGACGGGCAGGCGATAGATATTGGTTCGCGCATGACTTATAAAGCGGTCATGATTGAAGATATACCAAATATGGTGGCGCTATTTGGCTATACCAACGCCTCATGGACGCTAAAAATCGATTTGGCGTGTCAGTATGTAATGCGGCTGCTGGGTTATATGCATCAGCATCGCTATCAAGTGGTATTGCCACAAGCACAGACTAAAGATGCCAAAGCGCTTACGCAGACAGATACCGTGATGGGCGCGCTATCCTCAGGATATGTCAAGCGCGCTCAACACGAGCTACCCAAGCAAGGTGACATATATCCTTGGCGGGTGACAAACAACTACCTAAGCGACCGCATCATGCTCAAACATCGCAAAATAAAAGATGATTGGTTACGTTTTAGTCGTTTGCTCAATGTTTTTTAATGGCTATTTTTAATGGCTATTAATAAAATCAGTAACTTGTTTGCTTAAGATCTGCCACAAGGTTTCTTGCGCACTTTTGCTGCCCCACGCATTATGCGGGCTAAATATAACGCGCGGATGCTTGGCAATGGTCAATAAAGGGTCGTCAGCGGTGATTGGCTCTTGCTCAAAAACGTCGCTGGCGTAGCCGATGATTTGCTCATTGTTAATGGCATCAGTCAGCGCTTGGCTATCCACGATGCCACCACGAGCGACATTGACGATGAGCGGCTGTTTGACCATTTTTGCTAAAGTATCTGCATTAATCAGGTGCTGAGTTTTCTCGTTTAATGGGCAATGCAGGCTCAGTACATCAGACTGTGCCAGTACGTCGTCAAACGCGGTATAGTCGTCATTGCGCGGTGCGCGTCCTTGCTGCTCCGCCCACAATACTGTCATTCCAAAAGCGCGCGCAATATCGGTCACGCGTTTGCCAATAGTGCCAACGCCAATAATACCTAGTGTTTTATCTTCCAAATCTATCAGCGGAATATCCAGTAGGCAAAAATTACCGTTTGCTTGCCATGTGCCATCAGCGACTTTTTGATGATAATAAATACCCGCGCGCATGGCGTTGAGCATGAGCATAAAGGTATGTTCGGGCACGCTTTTGACTGCATAACCTGCGACATTATAAAGCGCCACATGGTGATCAACACAAGCGTCTTGATCGACGTTGTTCATACCAGTAGCGGTCAGTTGAATGAGCTTGAGCTTGGGCAATTTGCTTATCACTTCAGCGCTGATTTGCACTTTATTGGTGATAATGATGTCAGCGTCTTTGCAGCGCTCTACGATAACAGCAGCATCTTTTGGGGTATAATCATAAGTGAGGTAGTCGCTGATGCCGTTTGGGGCTGGCAAGTCGATGCCATTAGAAAAAGTGCCTTTATCTAAAAAAACCGCGCGCATGGTTATTCCTTATTAAATAGTTATTTTAAAATGATTTTAATAATGATCGACTTAATGTAGCACGTTGGTGATTTTAGTCAAAAAGCACGTCAAAAAATCCATCAAAAAAGTACAAAGCAAAAAACCTCTACTTCAATATTGAAATAGAGGTTTTGTTTATTGAGACAGTAGTCTTTTGTGCTTATTTGGTTTTATGCACTTATAAAGAGAAACGTTTACGCAATTTGCCAATAAGGCTACGTACGCGACTGCTTAAATCAATACGCACATCGTTTTCAGGGTCATGCTCGACTTCATAGCGTTTGACCAAATCAGGGCTGGCTTTTAGCTTCGCATGATGCTGAAACGCACGGTTGACGCTAATCTCAAGCAGGCTGGCGCGCATCGGTTTCGGCAAGCAGCGATAGACTTGACCTTTATTAATCAAATCAATCAGCAAGCCAGCGTCTTGAAATTCAGTCTGTACCAAAACCACCAAATGCGGCGCATCTTGCTTTAAGGTAAAGATAATCGGCGCGATATTCTCACCGCTGACATTGATATCGGTGATACAAACACCGATATCTTCATTCGCCAAATAATCGTACGCTTCTTCTAAACTCTCAGCGTGCAGTACTTTATAACTATGAGAAAATTGCTTACGTATTTGCTCAATCAACTCATTGGTTTCATCGATCACTAGCAGCGTTTGCTTATTACCTGAACTGTCGAATTGGTCGGCATCTTCGTCTGGATTATAGGTCAAGGCAATTTCGGTAGCGCGTCCGACCACGGTGATCAGCTCTTCAGATTTACAAGGCTTGGTCAAATAACGATAAATCTCACCATCGTTAATAGAACCAATAATGGCGTTTAAATCGGCATAGCCCGTCAATAAGATACGCATGGTAGAAGGTGAGACATCTTTTACTTCGCGTAAGATATCCACACCGACTCGCTCAGGCATCCGCTGGTCACTGACTGCCACGTGTACATGGTTGTTCTTGATATAGTCAATATACTCAGTTGGGTCGGTGGTGATAAACACGTCATGGGTCTTACGAAACAGCAGTTTCATAGACCGTAAAATGCGTTGTTCATCGTCGATAAATGCCAACTTCGGCTTTGACTCAGCGCTGGTTTCAACTGTGGTTAAGTCATTTTCTAATTCATTCATGATGATATCCTTATGATGATGAATAATAGTCGTTAAATATCTAAATATGTTCTACGTCACAGGGCAGCTGACCCAGCGCTTATGCGACTAGATTTTTCTCTGTTAAGTTATTATTAATCGGCAGTATTAACGTAAATGTGGTGCCAACACCTTCGGTCGATACGACTTTGATATCGCCATTATGTTGCTCCATAATTTGCTGACTGATTGCCATACCAATACCAGTGCCTTCGCCTGCGCCTTTGGTCGTAAAGAACGGCTCAAAGATTTGATTGAGAACTTCTGGACTCATACCTTTACCGTTGTCGAGGACATCAATATAAACATGGTGATCATCGGCACGGGTGCGCACTTCGATTTTGCCATCAGGTTTCTCTCCCATGGCTTGCGCGGCATTGTTCAGTAGATTGACCAAGACTTGGTTAATTTGCGACGGTGAGCATTTCACTTCAGGTGTGGGCGCAAAATCAGTCACAATCTCTTGATGTCTAATGGAGTTGCCAGCGATTTTAAGCGAGGCTTCGATACATTCGCGCACATCGATGGTTTTCACTTTTGACTCATCAAGACGGGCAAAGTTACGTAGGTTCAGCACCATCTCAGTGATTTGCTCGACACCAAATAACGAATCTTTAATCAGCTCTTTTAATTCAGCTGATAGGTCATCTTCTTGGATTTCATCAGAAGCGCGGATAATATCTGCTAGAAGCTTGTCAATTTTGCCATCAGTCGCCGCATCAGTTTTAACGCTTTTTAATCCTTGTACCAATTCAATCAGCTCTTCGTATTGCTCAGTTAACTGACCAATAATTTCAAGGTTATTTTGCACGTATGATAAAGGGGTGTTCACTTCATGAGCAACGCCTGCCACCATTTGTCCCAACGTTGCCATTTTTTCTGAACGAATCAATTGCAACTGCGAGTTTTTCAGCTCTTTTAGCGTTTCTTGCAGCTCAGCGGTACGTTCTTCGACTTTAATCTCTAGCTGTTGGTTAATGTTGGCAAGCTTACCTTCATTAGACTGGATTCGGTCTAGTAGGTCATTAATAGATCCGTTCACCAGTCCAATCTCGTTGCGACCTTCTGCGAATTTAACCTCGCTCAGCTTATTGTATTGCTTATTATTAATTAAGTTTTCCGCTTCAGAGATTTTATCGGTGGTCTCTTTCAAGGGTTTGAATGCTAAGAAGGTCAGCATGAAGTAAATGACGCCAGCCGTAATCAATAGTGCTAATGCAATCCAGTTAACCAAGTTTTCACTGAGATTATCAGCAATGGCGTTAATTTCAGCATCAGGTTGGACAACGATCAGCTTCCAATAAGTCTCAGGAATCTCAAAGACATAGGCTTGACTGCCGTTATAGTAACGGTCTTTTGCCAACTCAAAGCTCTGTAATAAGCGGCTGTCCATAGCGTTTTGCTTGTTTTCACCGTTATTCAGATAAGCGGCGTAGTTCACCAAATAATAACCTTTTGCCGTACCAGTCTCAGCCTTATCAAGCGTGGTCAGTACCTGCTGAACTTGTGGTGAGACGCTGGCGGCGACTTGTTCGATTATCTCATTACGTTGGACATCTAAGAAATCAAGCACGGGTTGCCAAGCAGGGTCTGAGTTGATGACTTGTTTGATATCAAGCGGCGTACCCGTTTTCTCATCAATATAGCTTAAGCGTTCAGGGTTAGAGGAGGCGATCACCTTGTCACTATTATCCAAGAGTAGGATGTAGCCTGAGCCTGAGCTTTCGCTTAACTTGACGATGTTCTCTTGTAGCTGATTCAGCGTAAAGTTAACCGTACTGGCACCCCAAAACTGGTTGTCACGCTCGATTGCCACACCGCAGCTCATCGCAAGCTCGCCTTTGGTTTGGCTGGCGCGCACATGGTTCCAAATACAGCTCTCAGGTTTGAGCAACTTTAAGACGCTAAACCAATCTTCTTGATAATAAGGATTGGTAGGATTTGGATCGCTTAACACCGCTTGATAATCGCCGTTTTGACGAACCATCAAAAATGGATGGGTCGCGGTATTTGCCCCAAGTGCACCTTTTTCAGGCCAAATGCCGCCACTACCCAATAGATTATAATCACGCTTATCAAAGGCATTGGCAGTACTGGTTTGTAAAATCGCCTCTTCTGTGGGCAAGGTTTGCGCGCTTTGCTGTAGTAGTAAGGCACTACGCATCACCCGATTGATATCGGCTGAAATACTATTTACCGCGGTATTGCCACGTTCAGCCACCAATTTTGCAGATTCAAGGCGGATTTTCTCATAGCCCTCTTTATCAACAACATAAACGACGACCGCCAGTACGACCGCAAAAGCAATAAATAAAATAGTGGTTACTTGGGTACTGACTTGATTAAAAAAGCCAACTTTTTTGGAGGCACTCATGATGGTGATAGTCCTTGGATAATAGTGACCACGAAAAAGAGTGCCAATGCTAGGTATTGGTGGCAATCAATCAGGTGGTAATGCGTAATCTTAATTAAAATAGTCTGTACATATGGCAAAAAAACTGAAATTATAATTTTACTCTTATAACTTAACCGACTTAAATATTGATAGTTTTATAACTTAAAGGACTATAAAAGGCCATACTGTGCCCGTAAACCCTGAAGGATAATTAATCATGAATACTAGGCGGCAAAAGAGTATGTGTAGACGTGCGTTTGAATAAGTCAGGTAAGAAAGAAGAAATGTTCTATTGCATTTCTTAACAATACAGAATCAATTTTATAATGACAATATTTTTTCTTTACTTGCGAGTCGTTATCTTATTGTTTTATATGACCAACTTATGCTTGGCGTTGATATAATCTTGCAATAATCTGCTCTTGAAAAGTCAACTTAGCGCACTCATCTAGCTGCTAACGTTATATAATGGTCGGCTTTATCTTGCGACCTAGCTAATGAGCTGACGCTGCCGGTATGGCCGGCGACCTCTCAGACTATTAAGTAATGACATCGCGCTAGTGATTCACGCTAGCAACTCTCATTATGAGCTATCTATTTTTTCCTATTATCTGAGTACAAAAGACATCGCCCTATGACTATCTCTATCGCTTCATTGCACAATACTGAATTTGCCGTTGGTCAACGTTATTTATCTGATACGGAGTCCGAGCTGGGCTTGGGTGTGGTCATCGATGTAGATGACCGATGTGTGCACATTCTATTTCCACAAAGTGAAGAGACGCGCGTCTACGCCAAAAACTCCGCGCCATTATCACGCGTGGTGTTTAAAGTCGGCGATAGTATTTCTGATCAAGCGGGTAAGAGCTATACCGTAACCGCGGTCGAAGAAGTGATGGGTGTACTCAAATACAGTGTCGATGAGCATGAACGAGGCATTATGGAAACCCGTCTTGCTGCCAATATCACCTTGGCTAAGCCGCTTGAGCGTCTGCTGGCTGGTCGGATTGAGCGTGGTGATTGGTATGAGCTGCGTCAAGATATCTTGCGTATGCAGTCGGCGCTAGCGGGTCATCCGCTTAAAGGTTTGATGGGTGCGCGTGTCGATATCATTGAGCATCAGCTCTATATCGCTCATGAAGTTGGCAAACGTATCGCACCGCGTGTGTTGCTTGCTGACGAAGTTGGTTTGGGCAAAACCATCGAAGCAGGTTTGATTATTCATCAACAGCTGTTAACAGGCAAAGCTGAGCGTGTACTCATTCTTGTACCAGATAGTTTGCAATATCAGTGGATGATTGAGCTGCGTCGTCGTTTTAATCTAAATTTTGCCTTATTCGATTTGGTACGTGCAGCAGCCATTAAAGAACACGATCCTGAGCAAAACGTCTTTGCCACTGAGCAATGTATCATTGCGGGTATGGATTTACTCCTTGACCACCCTGATTTGTACGACCAAGCGATGGATGCAGGGTTTGATTTATTGGTGGTTGATGAGGCGCATCACCTGCATTGGGATGAGGCACAAGGCGGCAACGATAAATATGACTTGATTGCTGACTTTGCCGAAGAAACACCAGGGGTCATGCTATTAACGGCAACGCCTGAGCAGCTTGGCGCGCAAAGTCACTTTGCTCGATTGCGTTTGCTCGATCCGGATCGCTTTGATGATTTGGATGAGTTTATTGATGGTCAAGAAGCCTTTGCTGAAACGGCTGCTGTCGCTGGTGTATTGATAGAAGATAAGCCATTAAGCGACAGTCAAATTGCCGCTTTAAGCAGCTTGTTAGACATCAGTCTTGATGAGTTGGAAACGATTAATGATGACGAAAAATTGCGCACCTATGCGCTTAATGAATTACTTGACCGTCATGGTACAGGTCGTATTCTATTCCGTAATACCCGTGAAAGTGTGAAAGGGTTTTATGGTCGTAGCAGCCAGCCGTATCCACTGGCATTGCCTGCCGCATGGAAAGACAGCTATCAAACCAATGGTAAATTGCGAGAGCAGCTATGGGGCGAAGAAAACCAACCTGATGGTGGCTGGCTAGAAGATGACCCACGTGTGCCTTGGTTGATTGATATTTTGCGCGGTGAGCTTAAGCACAAAAAAGTGCTGTTGATTGCCCGTAGTGGCGCGACGGTTGAGAGCTTGGAGGCGGTATTACGTCTGCATGCCGGTATTAAAACGGCTATCTTTACCGAGCAGATGACCTTACTTGAGCGTGACCAAGCAGCGGCGTTCTTTGCCGATAGCGAAGGCGCACAGATATTATTATGCTCAGAGATTGGCTCGGAAGGTCGTAACTTCCAGTTTGCAAGCCAGCTGATATTGTGGGATTTGCCAGCCAATCCAGATACCTTAGAGCAGCGTATTGGTCGCCTAGATCGTATTGGACAAACGCAGCAAATTATGCTCCATGTGCCTTATGTACAGGGCACAGCACAAGAGCGACTGTATCATTGGTATCACGACGCGCTGAATATGTTTAATCAAATCTCTCCAACGGCGCAGAGCGTGCAAGAGCAGTATATTCAAGAGTTAAAGCCCATGCTTGAAGGCGCGGATACTGACGAGAACCGTGCGATACTACAAGATATCATCGAAGAAGCGAAACAGACGCGATTGGGGTTAGAGGCACAGCTACAAGCGGGTCGTGATCGCCTATTAGAATACAACTCGTGTCGCCCACGTGTTGCCAAACGTATCGCTGACGCCATGCGCGATTTTGATGGTCATAATCTATTGCCGCAGTTTATTGAGCGCTTTTTTGCCTCAGCCAATATCGATCACAATATCCAGCGCGATGGCTCGTGGGTGATTGCTCCGATTGACAGCACTGAAATTAGTGATTATATCGATGGTCTGCCACTCGGTGACGAAGACGGTATGACCTTGACATTCGAGCGTGAGCAAGCACTGCAACGTGAAGATATCGAATTTATCACTCATGAGCATCCATTGATGCGCGCGATTTATGAGTTGGCGAGTACCAGCACCTTTGGTAATACCACGGTGGCGATGCTAAAAAGTTCTGCTGTACCACAAGGTATGGTACTGCTCGAAGTGAATTTCCGCGTTGAAGCCATTGCGCCAAGGTTGCTCAATTTACCAGCGACGCTGACCACGCAAAATATCCGTGTATTTATCAGTGAGCAAGGCAGTGATTTGTCCTCGCGTATCAGTGCGGAGATGATTATGCCGCATATTGAGCGTCTGGATAAAAACCGTGCTCGCCAAGTCATCAAAGTACGCGGTGATGTGATTGAGCAGCGTTATTATGAAGCGGAAGAGATTGCCCGTCAGCAGCTTGCTGAGATTGGTGAACAAGCCAGTGCCCGTTTTAGCCAGCAGTGGTCACGTGAAATCAAACGTCTAAAGCATCTACAAACGATTAATCCTAACGTACGTCCTGCTGAGATTGAGCGTTTGGAGCAGCTAAAAGCCCAAGGTGAGCAAGCACTAGGTAGTCTGTTATTAGTCCCAGACTCCATCCGTGTGTTAGTGGCAGTGAAGCCATAAATGTAAATGATCAAAAGAACGAGATGTTTAATAGCATCTCGTTTTTTTATGATTAATATCGTTTATATTAGGGCGCGCCTTAAGGCATGTTAAGCAAAAATATCAACATGATATTGCCAAGTGAGCGTCGCTCTCTAGTCAAAGCCATCGATATTGGGTAAGATGTTTATCTTTTCGATTTATAGCCCATTCGCTATAAAAGGGTAACCGCGTCTCGTGTGAAGTATCACATATACCTTTGTACTCGATTGCTTTGTACTTCTTTTAAGCTGAAACAACTATATAATAAATGCTGGTGATAGCGCTGCTATGACCGTGTTTTTTGCGCTAAAATTTTCGTGTTAAATCTCTCTTGTGCATTTTCAGCAAGTGATTTCATATTATTTTACATTCAAATGCAAAGTGTCTTTTGTCTTTCGCTATATGATATTGATATCGTTGGGTGCGTATTTTCAGATGCTTAGCGTTTTTGATAAAAATAAGGAAACCTATCGTCATGTCCGATTATTCGCAATTGATTGATGAGCTGCTAGCTACTGTAGCGCTTATTGAAGTGACCCCCGATGTCTTTGAGGGTAAGAGCCATGACTATGTTGGCAGTCGTATTTTTGGTGGACAAGTGCTCGCCCAAGCCATCATGGCGGCGGCGCATACACTGGATAAAGACAAACCCTGTCATTCACTGCACGGCTATTTTTTGCGCGGTGGTGATATCACGCAGCCAGTTATTTATCAGGTGCGCCGCTTGCGTGACGGTCGTAGTCTGTCTGCGCGTGAAGTGACGGCGATTCAGTATAAAGAAGTGCGTGGTAAAGCGCCCATTGAGCAAGTAATATTTTCAATGATAGCCTCGTTTTCGCCGATGGAAGAGGGTTTAGAGTATCAAGAAGACATGCCCGTCTATCCGCCACCAGAGGATTTACTGGCTGAGCAAGATTTAAAAGAAGAGTATGTCGGAAAAGTCCCAGACGCACTCAAAGCCCGTTTTATGCGGCGTCGCCATGTCGAAATTAAACCAGTTAAACCGCGTGATCCGATTCATCCAGAGCCAATGAAACCGAAGCAGGCGAACTGGTTGCGTATCCGCGAATTGGGCAATCAACCTGTTGCGATTCAACAAGCGCTATTGGCATTTTCGTCCGATTTTTATCTGGTTGGTACAGGGCTGATGTCACATGGTGTTAGCTTTATGACCAGCGGCTTGCAAGCGGCTAGTATTGACCACTCGATGCATTTTCATCGTAATTTTGATCTAAACGGTTGGATGCTATACGACATGTGGAGTGATACCACGTCTAATGCCAAGGGCTTAAACCATGGGCAGTTTTGGCAAGATGGTAAGCTGGTTGCTACGGTACAACAAGAAGGCCTGATGCGTTTACGTGTGCCAAAGTCCTAAGCCCTCATCTTCTGATAAATAAAAAAAGCGACTCAAGATACATTTTGAGTCGCTTTTTTAATGGCGTGTTACGTGTTTTTTTAAGCAGTTCTTTTCAACGATTGCGTTCAAAGGATTATTCTAAAATCTTGACCATTGCTCGTGGCAGTCCAAGTGTTGCCTGAGCGTCAACAGCATTTAGCCAATTAATATTAATTTGTGCTGCTTCTAAGGCTTCGGTTATTTCGGCAATTTGCTCAGTATTTAAAATCAGCGATTGCGGTGTCAAATACCAATGAAAATGGGTCAGTGAATGTTTAATAGGGGCATCGTCTAATAAAGTTTTACTGACTGCTTTTGCTGTCAATTTATGCTTGTCTAACCACTCATTGATAATTTGCTCGGCAGTGGTAAATTCTGCTTCGTATACTTTTTCATTACTGGTCACTTTTAATAATGTATCGTCAATTTCAGTCGTTTTTTCTGAGGCAGTTTTAGTATTCACTTTGCCTGCGGTTTTTTCAACAAACTGTAAAGGCAAACTCCACAGTCCGCCCCAAATGCCATTGTCAGGGCGTTGTAGCCATAGTATTTTGCCATCAATATCTTCAATCAATAACGCATTGCTAAACTTGCTGGGTTTGGGCTGCTTTTTTGCTTTGACTGGATAATCTGTTTCGCGTCCTTGCTCGTGGGCTAGGCAGTCCTCTTGAAGCGGACATAGTAGGCAGGCAGGCTTGCTACGCGTGCATAACGTCGCGCCCATATCCATCATGGCTTGCGCAAATAATCCTGAGTCATCGACAGGCGTCAAACGCTCTGCCAATGCCCACAGCTCTTTGGTCGTGGCAGATTTGGTAATATCACCATCGATAGCCGCCCAACGCGTGAGGACGCGTTTGACATTGCCATCACAAATGACGCCATAACGATGCAGTCCCATCGCCATAATCGCGCCAGCGGTCGATGGCCCGACGCCAGATATGGCTTCCCACCCTGCTAGCGTCTGCGGAAAGTCGCCCGTCTCATCAATGACCTCGACCAGTTGTTTCGCGCCTTTATGCAAATTACGCGCGCGCGCATAGTAGCCAAGCCCCGCCCAATGCCCCGCAACCGTATCCCATTCTGCGGCGGCTAAATCTTGTACCGTTGGAAACGACGCCATAAAACGGGCAAAGTAGGGCAGTACCGTCGTTACTTGCGTTTGCTGGAGCATGACTTCGGATAGCCAGACGATATAAGGATTGGGCGCGTCGGTTTGGTGCTGCTGCCAAGGTAGGTCATGGCGACCGTTTTCGGCGAACCAATCGAGTAGGCGCGGGGCGAACGAATCGAGAGAAGTAGAGTATTGAGTAAAAGTGTTTTCTATCGTTGTGAGGTTTGCAGTGGGGGTAAGCTGAGTCATATCATCAATTTGTGGCATATTAGTGTATGAATTATAACCGATTTTTGAGAGAGGTGAGTTGATATCACGGTTGTGCGCTGTCTGAAATCATAATAACGTAAGCGTCTTTTAAGTACGAGTGTCAAAAAACGACGTATGTAACAGAAACCTTAATTTAGAGTTGCAAATTTATAAAGTAAATCTTACAAAATTCAGTGAATTTTTTAGAAAAATTAACTTATTATTATTATGCTTTTTGCAAGGTGATAATTTTTATTATCGCTAGGGCGCAAGAGCATTTTTGAGTTAACGATAACTCATCGTCTGGTTTCATCAAATAAGCTTACTAAGCATTTTCAAACAACTGCTCACATGTATGAGTAATATTTAGGACTATTTATGAAGTTAATTTCGAACTACTTATCTAAAGCATTATTGGCGCTAGCAGTCGTCGGCTGTTCAGCCAACGTTTTGGCAGCTAAACCAAACCTGGTGTTACAACAGCCCAATGTTTCTTTAGAATTGGCCAATGAATTAATCGATGCCACTATGGCAGCCTGTCACGCAGAGGGCAAATCTGCCGTTGTCGCAGTTGTTGATCGTGGTGGTAATTTAATCGCGCTACAGCGTGATGATAACGTTGGCCCGCACAATACTGATGCTGCTGTTCGTAAGGCATTTACGGCATTATCTACCAAAACACCATCACGCACTTTGGCGGATAATGCTCGCGCTAATCCAGACTCAAATAACTTGAATACGGTAAATGATTTACTGCTGATCGGCGGTGGTGTGCCGTTAAAGTTTGGCAATGATGTGATCGGCGCTATTGCAGCGGGCGGCGCAGGCGGTGCAGTACAAGATGAAAGTTGTGCGCTGAAAGCTATCGAAAAAGTCATGCCTAAACAGAAGTAGTTGATGACTTAGATATCGCTAAATGATTTAGATATCATCGAATAACTTCGATATCTCGTTAGCAGTAAACATAAAAAAAGCCCTTATGGGCTTTTTTTTGCATGAGCTCTAAAAAATAGTTTTTAGGATCCTAATTCAAAGATTAATCTTTATAGTTCAGTATACATTGCGATGGGATCGATAATTATTTCATTGCTAAGCCTGCCAGTGAATGCGGATTCTAAATTAGTTATATGAGAAACCATGTTCATTATAGCTTCTTTCAAAGTTTCATAGTCATGCGCTGCTTCAGGAGGGCTAGTTTGTTCTTTTTCATATTGTGTAATTATACCGAATAAAGTAAATTGAACTTCAGTCTGTCTTGAATATTTACGAATTACTAAGTCTTCTGGTTCTCTAAGAAACTTTCGATTAAGATTAGCTGAAGCTATATGATTGGAAAGATTCATTTGTACTTCAAGTTGACCTCCTAAACCATATTCTAAAAGAAAACCTAAATCATCAAGTAACTGTTTATCAAAATTTAAGCCTTGCTCGATTGATAGTAGACCTCTTGCAAAAGTAGCAGAGGGTTTTACAATAACTAATACATTCACAACTAGCTAAGAACCATGCCAAACATAGATAAGCTACTCGAACAAAATAACGCAGGCTTCAAACGCTA
>NZ_JAFCTE010000011.1:0-82334 GCF_049895865.1 Psychrobacter sp. TWR1-1-1
CCTGCCGCTTCAATCAGCATGCGAACGGCGCGTTCTTTAATCTCAGGAGTATAGGTTTGTCTTTTCATTGTCGTATTCTCTCAGAATATTAGGTCTCCGACAATCCCGGGGCGGTTCATTCCGAAGCATCCGATTAAAGCGCTCGATGATCTTGAATTCTTCTATAGGCATATCTTAAACAACTGGGCTAGTAGGATTTACTACATTAGTTATAGTCTGCTATAAAATCATATTATCCCAGTTTATAATTATAAAAAAACCAATGAAACCGCTACGATATTTTCATAGCAGTTTCATTGGTTATACGGTCTTTAACGCTAAAAATTATTAGCCGAATACTTTCATACGCTTGTCTAAAGGCTGAAACGCTTTGTCGCCTGCGGGCTGCTCAATAGCGCCGAACACCATTTGCGCATTCAATTCCCAATCTTCAGCGATGTCCCAAGCATCAGCAACTCTCTGATCGATGACAGGATTATAGTGCTGCAAATTAGCACCGACATCAATACTGGCCAATGCCGTCCAAATAATATACTGGTGCATCGCGCTGGTTTGATGTGCCCAGATTGGGAATTTATCCGCATATAAAGGGGCTGCTTCTTGCATGTTTCTCACGACACCTTTGTCCTCGAAGAACAATACTGTACCCGCACCCACTCTAAAGCCTGCGATTTTATCTTTGGTACCTTGGAACTTCTCGTCATCACCAACGATAGTCTTAAGTGTCTCTTCAGTGATATCCCATAATTTTTTATGATCTTCACCGAATAACACCACGATACGCGTCGATTGTGAGTTAAAAGCGGATGGCGTATGCAAGACTGCATGCTCGACCAAATTAACGATTTCGTCATTTGATACTGGCAATTGATTACTCAATGCATAGATAGAGCGACGTTTTTCTGCCAATTTCTGTAAATCTTTTAGGTTTGACATGATTTTCTCCAGTGATTATTGATGAATTTATGTGATTAAGAACTAAGTTATAAAGCTAAATGCTAATCAACCTTTAACCTTTAAGGCCTTGCGGTAATTCAGGTGCTGGCAGACGTTTCATATCAGAGTCGACATTACCGAAACGCTCATGACCGTTATTCCAGTCGATGATGGATTGCTCAATCTCTGCTTTATTGTCCGCAACAAAGTTCCACCAGAGTAGGACTTGGTTATTTAATGGTTCACCGCCGATAAACATCACACGTGTGCCTTTTTTGGCGACCAGCTTGATGCTTTTGTTATTAGCAACATCGCTATCGTGGAAGCGAAATAACTGATCTTGCTTACAAATATTACCTTCAGACTCTATCTCACCCTCTGAGACTAAGATGCCATATTCAAAGCTCGGTTCTAAAGTCAGTGTAGCCTCGCCATCTTCGGTGAAGTACACGTCGATACCGACCAGCTTGGAGTATTGGATGGTAGGCGCTTTAAAGTGCTGACCTGAAGCATTGGTATAGCTACCGGTGGTCAAAATCATCTCAACACTATTTTCCGTCCACGTTGGTAGCTCTGGATAATGATGAAAACCGCGCTCAATCTCTTGATCCGTCGGTAGTGCAATCCAGAGTTGTACCATACTGATAGCACGCGCCGCCTCTGACGAACCACCAGTGTCTGGAAAGACGCTTTGTTCCGTATGACTGATACCTTGATTCAAACCTGTACCTGCAGTCATGACATTGACTTGGTTTTTGGTAATGACTTGCTCGTTACCTAAGCTATCTTTATGCAGTACTTCGCCATTTAACATCCAGCTAAAGGTTTGCAGATTGGTGTGCGGATGACGACCGACTTGCATACCGGTTTCATCTTCACCAAAGTCAGCAGGACCAGCGTGATCTAAAAAGCACCACGCACCGATAGGCTGTTTACCTTTATTGGGTAATAAACGGGCAATCGGAATACCGCCGACATCAGCCAACCTTGGCTCTAGGGTTTGAATACTCATCATCCACCTCTTATGATTTATAGTTACAGATTATTGAATACATGATTATGAATTACTACTATTTTTTGTATCAATTAATACATAGGTACTTCCATTAGTAGTACTCTTGCGTCCTCGGTCGCATCCATCGTGAAGCTTTTGGTATCTGAGATACCAAGGCCGTCACGAGTATCAAGAACGTTACCGTTGATAGTAACTTTACCCTCTAGTACCAAGACATAAACACCGTTATTGGCATCTTTTAAATCATAATTCTGAGTCACACCTTTGTCAAAATGACCCATATGGAACCAAGCGTCTTGATGAATCCAAACGCCCGCGTCGTCCGCGTTTGGAGATAGCACTTGGTTGAACTCATTAGCTTTCATGTGCTCATCCATACGCACTTGCTGATAACGCGGCGTCACGCCCATTTTGTTGGGAATTACCCAAATTTGTAAAAACTTGACAGGTTCATTGGCATCGCCATTCATCTCGCTATGAGTAATACCCGTACCCGCTGACATGACCTGAATCTCACCAGTCTCGATAGTGCCTTGGTTACCGATATTATCTCCATGACCGAGCTTGCCAGATAATGGAATACTGATAATTTCCATATCACGGTGTGAGTGCTTGCCAAAACCTTGACCACCAATAACAAAGTCATCGTTGATGACTCGTAGCGCACCAAAACCCATACGCTCTGGATTATGATAATTGGCAAAGCTAAAGGTATGCTTGCTTTTGAGCCAGCCATGGTTAGCATCGCCACGAGAATTTGCTGCATGATAAATCGTTTTCATAAGTTATCCTTTATTTTTAATTGGCTTGTTTAAGCTATGGGTCTATTATAATTGTTGAGCAGATATAGATAAACAGTGCTTATTGCAAATAACTATTCTTATTTATAGAACAATAGATGCTTAGAATTAACGTAATATAGTAGTCACGCCATCATTCGCGTCACCCGTTAGTACCAATAAGTAGGTATAAAAAATATTAATGATAAAGAGAGGGAAACCATGTCAAATCTACATACATTGAATAATGAAGTCATCGACAACAAAGCTCAAAAACGTTTTGAAATTCATATCGATGATCAGGTTGCGTTTGAAGAGTATGAGTTTTTTACCACATCCGCAGGTGAGGAAGGTGTTGAGTATAAGCACACATTCGTGCCTGATTCGCTTAGTGGTCAAGGTATCGCTGGTTACTTGGTCAAAATCATCTTAGATAACGCCGCTGCTAGAGATTTACGCGTTAAACCAACGTGTCCTTATGTAAAGTCCTATATTGATAAGCATCCAGAATACCAAGCCAATTCGGTGTTTCATGGCGCAAAGGCTTAAACTTATAGTCAGTGAAACGTAATATCGATACCTCATGCACGGCTCATATCCATTTTCTTGCTTGCTGTGCCTTCGCAGACAGAGGCGGCAAAAATTGATATGAGCCGTACCGTCGCGCTTTTATTATTTGTTAACTATAGGAGTTCAAAATAGTTACAGTGACGCTCAACGAAAAAGCCATGATAAATCATCATGGCTTTTTACGATTAATGGCATTACTCAATAACGGTAGAGCTTTTATTAGCTCATATGCTGTAAGAACTCCGAATTACGCGCTAGTAGTGATAAGTACAGCACAGGAATGACAAACAAACCGACTGCCCAATAACTGAGATTTACATACAGCACCGCGCCGAGTAGTGCGCCAATCACAAAGCTGATAACCAATGCCGCGCTATGTCCCAATTTTTTAGCATTATCAGCGCTACGGTTGGCAATATAATCTGACAGACCAATGCCCAATTGGGTCGTATTACCCGTCATTAATACCGTAGGACTCATATGTTTGATGACTGTTTTACTAGCCGTATTACGAATAGCAAGTGCCGTTAAGCCCAAACCACCAGTAATGGCGACCGATATATCGCCTGCTTCAGTGAAAGGTTGAAAGGACAATCCTGCTATCATAAATGCGCTCAAAAATAGCGCTTCTGCTAAAAACAAATGACTGAGTACTAACGTTTGCTTTCGGCTTTTATCAATGTATATTTTGGTAATAACCACCGTTATTATAAAAAGTGGCACCGATGCCAGCTTGATCCACAAGCCATCTTCACCTTTAACCAAACCGCTACCAGCCAGTACTAAGTTACCCGTGACATGAGCGGTAAAAAAGCCAAATAAAGTGATAAAGCCAATGGTATCAATCGCCCCACCAACTATCGTTAATAGTATAGGCGCTTGATAGCGTTGCCAAAAGCTTGGTGGCTCATCATGTACAGGCGCAGTATTATTATTAGTTACCGTTTTACTCACTAGTATTTCCTGCAAAATCCACAAAATCAGTCACAAAGCGCTGTAAGAATTTCTGTGTGCGCGGGCTAACACTGCCATCATCATTTAAGCTGTCAGTTGCATAACTTAAATGAATTTCAGGATCAATCATCATTTGTGCCGAAAGCATTTGCATGCTTTTTCTGACATCAAGGCCACTATTGATACCGCCGAAACTGCCTGGCGAGGCCGTCACTACCGCAACTTTTTTGTGGGTCCACACGCTTTCTTTATAAGGACGTGAGGCGATATCTACGACATTTTTCAAGGCGGCAGGCATAGTGCGGTTATGCTCTGGCGTGACAATTAATACGGCATCAGCGCCTTTCAGCTGCTGACGCACACGCTCATAGCTATCGATAGTCGTATCATCATAATCTTGATTATAAAGCGGTAAGTCTGCGATATAGACTTCTTTTATAGACACGCTTTCAGGCATCTGCGCCGCAATAAACTCTGCAAATTTACGATTGATAGATGCTTTTCGCAAGCTGCCAATAATTAAGGCGATGTTGATTGATGTACTCATAGCGGCTCCCTGATTATGATGATAAGACGATATTTTCTAAGCCATTTACTTTACTATATTCTGCGATGATTATTGTTATCGATTGAATAAGCACCTGCTCCATGAGCAAATATCATCAAGAAACCACCCGCCATCGCAATGTTTTTCATGAAAGGGTTCATCTGTGATTCATCTATCCAGAATTGATGGAAAAGCAGCGCTGATATAATATTGAATCCAACGAGTAAAATAGCAACGAAACGCGCTTTAAAACCAAAGAGAATAGCGAGGCCGCCGAAAAGTTCAACCGCGATGACCAGCGGCAATAACATCCCAGGTACACCCATTGATTCCATATAACCTTGAGTGGCCGCGTAGCCGGTAATTTTAGTAAAGCCTGAAAAGATAAAAATCATTGATAAAAATAGGCGACCAATTGGGACGCTAAGCTCTTGTAGTTTATCCATGGGTTTTCTCCAGTAATAGAATGTTTTTTAAATTTTATTTGATTATGCGATGGCCTTATTGTATTCGTTGCTTATAATTAGATAAACCGTGATAATTGCAAATGTAAGTTCTTATTTAAAGAACAATTAAGAGGTGGTTTACATGGGACAATTAGAAGATATGGCAATGTTTGTGCGTATTGTCGAAGCAGGCAGTATTACCAAGGCTGCCGAGCAACTGAATATCGCAAAATCTGCGGTAAGCCGGCGTTTAAAGGAGTTAGAGACACGCTTGGGCAGTCAACTGATTAGCCGAACCACGCGTCAATCAAACTTAACCCAAGCTGGTGAGCAGTATTATCAAAAGGTGCACCATATACTCAGTGAAGTGGATGCGCTGAATGAAGAGACGAGTGGTACTCCGACACGTATCGAAGGAACATTAAAGATGACTGCGCCATTGTCCTTTGGTTTGATGCATTTAAACGATGTCATCGATGAATACGCCAATCAGCATCCTGAGTTAAAGTTTGAGCTGGATTTTTCTGATCGTCATACTGATTTGATTGAGGAAGGGTTTGAGTTAGCAATTCGTATTAGAGAGTTGCAAGATTCCAGTTATCAGGCCAAACGTTTGGCACTGATTCGTTATGCGTTATGCGCCAGTCCTGAATATTTAGAGAGAATGGGTACGCCAAAGACTTTTGACGATCTGACAGAACATGAGTTTTTACAATATGGTATGAGCAAATCTAGCGCGATAGAACTGATAGATAAGCAAGGTAAGAATCATCAAGTCGCCGTAAACGGTAAAATCAAAGCCAATAATGGGGACTTTTTGCGGGAGATGGCAGTCAAAGGTCATGGTATTGCTTTTCTGCCAACTTTTATTACGTATCAAGCCTTAATCAGCGGTGAGCTTGTGCCTATCCTCCAGCAGTATCAATTACCTACTTTAAACGCTTATGCGGTCTATCCTAAAAATCGATTTTTATCGCAACGTTGTCGTTATCTCATTGATTTCATTGCCGAGCGTTTTGGTGATAATCCGTACTGGGATAAGTTTTGATAAGCATTTACGGCTCAACACTTAACGGACAAGCTTAAATGAACACTATACCTGCTCTCAATAACATAAGTGCCCGCGATCCCAATGAGCCATATCGGGCATCAACAACGCTTGAGTTATTATTTGATTTAGTCTACGTCATTGCCGTTTCAGCAGCAGCAAGCGGTCTTCACCAGCGCTTGCTTGAGCATGACTTTTTAGGGTTTTTGACCTTTATTATAGCCTTCTTTATTTTATGGAATGCTTGGACGAGCTTCACATGGTTTGCTTCCGGCTACGATCCTGATGATTGGTACTATCGTCTCTCAGTATTGCTACAAATGTTTGGCTCATTAATGATTGCCGCCAACATCAATCAGTTTTTCGAGCAAGGATTAACATGGATAGGAGTCACTGGTTATGCGATCATGCGATTGGCCAGCTGTAGCCAGTGGTGGCGTGTCTATCGCCAAGTAGAAGGTCACAAACGGGTGGCTGGTCGCAGTATTATTGGCTTATTAACGCTACAAAGTGTTTGGATACTTTGGTTGTTTCTACCTGCTTCGATACAAACGCCTGCGTTATTTTTATTTATAGCGGCTGAATTACTGATGCCAATATGGGCGCGTGCCGCACAGAACATCAATTGGCATCCTCATCACATGGCTGAACGTTATGGTCTCTTGACCATTATCGTTTTAGGCGAAGGCGTGCTAGGAGTTAGTAATAGTATTCGCACCTTTTTAGTCAACTCCGAGTCTGCTGCTAGCGCTATTATATTATTAGGTTCAAGCCTTGTAGCATTGGTTTTTGCCTTATGGTGGCTCTATTTTACGATCCCGTTTGGTACTATTTTGAACAATGAGCGTCGCCGTTATGATTTATTCTTATTTGGCTATGGGCACTTTTTTGTTTTCGCTACGCTTGCAGCGTTAGGCAGCGCGCTTAATTTAGTGACCGACGCTTGGGCAGATACTCTGAATCGTACGGTCACCCAGCCTTATGCTATGGGATTATTGATGATAATGCTATTTGGCTTTTTAGTGACCCTAACTTTACTTCGAGCCTTGATGTGCCGCAAATCAACTCACAATATGACCGCTCTTATTCTTGCCACCTTTATTATTTTGCTGAGCTATATCACAGTAGCGCAAGGGCTATCGATTACTTATGGTATTTGGCTAAGCCTGCTCGCGCCTATAATAATGACGTGGTACTTTCATCAAGATAACAAGCAATGGCAAGTATGACCTCTGCCGTCAAATCCGTAGACTTAAACATAGGATAATATTGATTTTAATAGGTACAAATACGATACTGAATATATTTCTAAGGTTTTGCCCTTCTCTCCCGAAATGGATATTGAATTTCCTATATAATGTGAGCCATCTCTTTGTTGATAACCCCTTTAATTTAGGCTTTTTTCTTAGTAAAAAAATGCTGCTTATCAGGTAAAACGGTGCTTTATGTTTAACGCTTCCTCAACTCGTTTAAATAAATACATCAGCGAAAGCGGTATTTGCTCCAGGCGAGACGCTGACCGCTTTGTTGAACAAGGTAATGTATACATCAATGGTAAGCGTGCTCAAGTAGGCGATCAAGTGGTTGCTGGAGATACGGTAAAAGTCAACGGGCAACTCATTGAGCCGCGAGAGGCGGATGATTTTGTGTTTATTGTCTTGAATAAACCCGTGGGTATTGTGAGCACTACGGAAGCTTCAGAAAAAGATAATATCGTTGATTTCGTTAGACATAGTACACGTATTTTTCCGATTGGACGTTTGGATAAAGACTCTCAAGGTTTAATCTTTTTGACCAGTAATGGTGATCTGGTTAATAAAGTATTACGTGCTGGTAATAACCACGAGAAAGAATATTTGGTGACGGTGAACAAGCCGATAACAGATAGTTTTATTGAGGGTTTAGCTGGTGGCGTGCCAATGCTTGGGAAGATGACCAAGAAATGCCCAGTTACTAAGGTGGCACCCACCGTGTTTAACATCACGCTAGTGCAGGGTTTAAACCGCCAAATTCGCCGTATGTGTGAGCATTTTGGCTATGAAGTGGTGAAGCTTGAGCGTACGCGGATTATGAATGTCAGTCTTAAAGGTACTCCCGTTGGAGACTGGCGAGATTTAACCGAAAAAGAGTTGTCTGTTTTACTTAAGTCCATAGAAGGTTCTTCTTCAGATGCCAGTAATCCGGGCAAGAAATCTCGTAATGCGCCACGAAAAAATGCTCGTACTGATGATTCATCAAAGACAAAAACGTCTTCAAAATCAGCGGGGGCAGCAAAGGGCAATAAAAAACACGCCAAGGATGATGCTAGAAAACCAGCGGGTTCTAAAGGTAAAGATAGACGTCCTTTTGGTAATGGCAAGAAGGCTGTGGGCAATGGCAAACCTGCTACAAATGGTAAGCGCCCTGCAAAAGGTCGAAGTTCTAAGCGGTAGCAGTATCGCGACTATAGATTGATGGGTAAAGGTTAGCTAATTAGAACACTTGATAAGAAATACTGCACAAAAAGCCAGACAATTTAAGTTGTCCGGCTTTTTTGTGGTCTGCAGATTTTCTCAACCAAATAATTTTTATTATAAAGCCAACTCATAACTCGTACGACACCCCGAAGCTTGAAATTTTTGCGGCATCCCCTGCTCTACTAAGTCATTAAACTCTCTTAATGCGGTATCGATAGAACATTTGGTCATAATTGCTGCGGCGCTGGCATACTATAAAATCGTTGGCGACTGTCATCGCTTTGCACCAGTAATCTCTCAGTAATCTATCGTTAATTTCACAAAGTACCGTTGGTATAGGTCGACTAAAAATAGCAGAGTCTAAGACAGTTAGCAGATGTCATTATTTAAAAATTCGATTATAGTAGATATCGAATCATACATTTAAAAGTTGAGGACAAAATAATGAAGACACTAAGTTTATGTATTGCAGCAGGACTAGGTTTAAGCGCTTGTGCTGGTGGAATGACAGGGAACACGGGTCAAAACAATAATATCAATGGTATCGTCACTCAATACCCTGTCGAGACTGCCATGCTCAACATCTATACCAAACAACGCAGTGATAAATTAGTTGCGGTTGTCGGCAGTCAAAGCGTGTCAGCAGAGATTCAAGTGACGCCTAAAGGCAGTATGGTATTTAATAATAAGTCTGTACAAGGTACCGAAATAAACACCATCAATAAGACGAATAATCAAATCACCAATCAATCCGTCGCTATCAATTACTTCACCCTGAATCCACTGATATTCCATGGTTTTACAGACGGTACAGGTAAATACTCACTATCTAACCAGACGACCACCATTCCTAAAATGGCGACAGTGGGTGCTTCTAGTAAGCTGCTGACGGAAAATGTCTATGCCGATAGCAGCATGCGTAACAAGATAGGGACTTATAACCAAGACTGGTCTTTGTCGCGTGATACGAATAATACCGCATGGTTCTGTATAGAAACCTCAAGCAATCTATTACTCAGCTTTGACCCTGCAGGCACTTCATCAGAATGCTACAAGATCAATGCCAAAGGCGATATCTTAGCAAGCAAAGTGACACTGAGTCAGCCTAGTAGTGATGGTAGTACTAAGACGGTTACTTTAAACAGTCAGTAGTGATTATCTTTGTGACATAGCACTTATTACATAACAACGAAACAAAAAAATAGCGCCTAATATGGGCGCTATTTTTATATCAGTCAGCTGAACGATTAAGAACGATGTCCATGAGTATGCTTAGCTTGATATTTGCTTTTTGCTTTGAGATGAGCCGCTGGTTTTTTTGATTGATGCTTTGACACTACTGCCTTTTTCTTCACATGCTGATGTTTATTATCAAACTTTGCATTGACCTTTTGATGCTTCACTTGAGCAACATGATGCTTAGCAATTTGCGGCGCAGCACTTGCTTGGCTAACCATTGTGAAGCAAGCAGTAATGGCTAGCATTGAACTTATCATTATTTTTTTCATTATTTTTTCTCGTATAAAGTCATATTAGTTATGAGTTGTGGTTGAAACTGCCTTACTTAATATCGAGTAAAGCATTCACGTGATAAAAAGCATCATGATAAAAATCTGCTCTATCGACAACGAGAATGATAAATGATTCAAACGTTAAGTAGATTTATGAAGATTGAAGAAAGGTAACCTTAATGAGAGAAGGTTTCTTAAGTGGTACGCTATAAGCGTCATATTGGCGCTTTTCTAGACGGGCAAGTAATAGCGAATGAAAAGATATCTTATATATAGATTATGATGACTCGCTTTGGCATATTTTTTATAAAGCGTAGACGTTGTCACGATACTTTCATTTTCACCCTATAAAATGCGTTGATTATTCAAAGCCATTGACGATATGCCGCATCACAATAAAGACTTTTAAAGAGTGAAGACCAAACTAAGCAGGCGAGATAAGTATTTTGCAAGAGTCTTTGGCATGTGGATTTTTTTAAAGTAGCCACACTTATGGCCTTCTGAATAGCAATTTTGAAATAACTGAGAATCGATGTAATGAACCATTACTTATGTTTGACAGATTATGAAAAAAACTTGATTGATAGTGCTTTGCTCATTCTGATGAAAAAAAACATCCAATATAGCGATCAATCAAAAGAAAACTCAGTGCAGCAATACTATCAAGATTTTAATCTCACACTTTTTGAGCTATGTGCAAAAATAAAAGCACCTGATTTTGATAAGCAAATGGATTTATCCTCAAAAGAAATCAAAGCAATTAAAAAAGCCCTAACCTCACTGTATAACCGTATCTATCAAAGAACCCTTAAGGATATAGAGGGCAACCAAGAAGATCACTATAAGAGCTGTAAGTTACAGATTATAGAATTAGAGAGAAAAATCGATATTATCGAGAAAAACAATATAGAGAGCAATAGTTGTTAAATTGTCCTTTTTTAGCGAAAAATTTCACTATTTTTAAGTCGCTAGCACCATCAATATTGGTCGCGTAAAACGAAAAATCGCACCCCGCATTACATTAGCCTATCTTTTCCGCTGGGTTTTATTAGCTCTTTCCCATTTTCTTGATTATCGTCTAGTTACTTCAGTCATATAGTCTTCTCAGTACAAGATGAATAGGTACAGCACAGGATAATACGGCAAATAGTAGTACGGCAAATAGCAGGCTGAGCAAACATGACGACGCTGTGACCGATTTCTCTAGAATGCCCGATATATCTCTATACAAGACTTGTAAAGAGCATACCCCTTGTCTTAGAATGGCATTGTTAATGATAATGTCTATTTTGTTAAGTATTCTTTCTAAAATGCTTTAAACTGACGTTTTAAGTTAGCACACCTTCTTACTTATAAATGTTACCTATGCATCATCAGCATGCTGGTAATACGATGACCCTATCATGTCTACTAAGCGCCGCAAGCTTGTTTTACGATATTCATCACCGGTAACGATGTGGTTCGGCATGTTGGTCGCATGTTTTGCTTGGATCATGCACATCATGCTGTTGCTCACACCTCTATGGGATGATAATGCCCACTTAGGTCATGGTATCTGTGCAGAGCTTGCACCGATTGTATCGGCAGCTAAGCAGTATGAGCAAATACAGACTGATATTGCGCAAACGAATCACAACATACCCATTGATAGTGCCGCTCGTCATTTACTTCATCATAATGCATCCCTATCTTTAGCATCGCCTGCGACCGTTGAGCCAGTCATAACGGTAGACGCCGCACCTTCGCACGAAGCTTTGTATAGCAAAGATAAGGTTGAAAGCTCTGAATCTAACCCTGATGCTGTAAAATACACTGGCTGTGACCTTTGCACTGCCATGTCTGCGGCACTATTGCCAGTCGCTTTTACACATACTGACTCGGCTTTGATTGAGCTGTCTACTGTCTCAGTCACGTTTTTGTATCGCTCACATGCCTACTCTCCTAGTAATTTTTTACGACCCCTCGCACGCGCTCCTCCAGTCACACCCACATAACTATCTACATAATTATCCACATTTATAGTCCAATATTTTTAGGGCGTGTCCTCATTTTAAAAATGGTGATAAACATGAGATAAATTGCCGTCAAACAAGAAAAGTAGCGCAAATAATATCGAGATATTAATAAGCTATTTGATGATGCTTGGCAAAATTTAGCCATTTTTAGTCCATTTCGAAAGTAATCAATTGAATTGAGGACACGCCCTAGAGCATTAGTGACAATGCTCTCATTTGAGCTCTGATTGAGGCACTTGTATGCGTTTGCCTAAAACATTGCGCTCAAAACTGTGCTCATAATATTGTGCTCAAAATGCTATCTATTTATATCGGAAAATATTCAGTAATCACCTAGTCTAAGTCCATAAATGGCTTGGCTGACATTGCCTCTTGGTAAAAACTGAATAACCGATTTCATAAAATATTTTTGCGAATTTCTAGGAAAGTAAGATGTTACCTTTATCAATGAACGCTGTACCTATTTTAAAACTAAGTGTTTTAGCTTTGTCTTTATTGCATATCAGTAGCGCTTATGCGGATTCCACAACCGTAAAGGCGCACCTGCCTACTACTGATGATGAGCCACATATTCAATTGCCAGAAATCGTCGTTTATGCGACAGCAGCGGATAAGCGCTCTAGTACCAATGCACCTGGGACAGCCGCCACCCTTGATCAAAAATTTATTAGCAGCAAACAAGTGGCAAGCAGTGATACGGCCACTATACTGACAAAAATACCCGGTCTAAATGTCCAAAGTGCCGGTGGTATCTCAAACCTGCCCGTGATAAGAGGCTTGGCGGACAACCGTCTGCGTATCTTAGTAGATGGCGTTGACTCAATCGCCTCCTGTCCAAACAGTATGAACTCACCCCTGTCTTATATTGCGCCAAGCGCTATAGACAAGACCACCGTCTATGCAGGTGTGACGCCTGTGAGTGTCGGTGGTAATAGCATTGGCGGTACTATCGTTGTCGAAACAGCAGAGCCTATGTTTTCAACGGATAGCGACATATTAACTTCAGGTGAAATCGGCACATTTTATCGTAGTAATGGTGACGCATATGGTGCCAATTTATCTACCACAGCGGCAAACGAGCAGCTTAGCCTCACCTATAAAGGCAGCTTTGCGCAGGCGGATAATTATAAAGCTGGTGGTGATTTTAAATCTTATACAGAGACAGGGAACGCTGGTAAAACCTTAGCGAAAGACGAAGTTGGTTCAACCGCCTATGAAAGCAAAAACCAGTCAGTAGATGTGGCTTATAAGAACGGCAATCATCTACTACAAGGCACTTATTTGTGGCAAAACGTCCCAAAAGAGTTATATCCAAATCAGCGGATGGACATGCTCGACAATCAGCTTGACCGCATTAATTTGCGCTACAAAAGCGAGTTAAATTGGGGACAGCTAGAAGCACAGGCCTATCATGAAGATGTCGATCACTATATGAACTTTGGGGAAGACAAACAGTTCGTGTACGGTAATGCCAAAGGTATGCCGATGTACACCAGTAGCGAGACCATCGGTGCCAATCTTAAAGGTATTATTGATTTGACCAATCAAGGCACGCTCAATATAGGTGCTGAATATCAAGACTACACGCTCGATGACACGTGGGCGGCATCTGGCGACGGTATGATGTCACCAAACGACTTTCAAAATATCAACAATGGTCAGCGTCAGCGTATCGGTATCTATGGCGAATGGGAAACAGACATCTCATCTGACTGGAGCACCCAGCTTGGCGCTCGCTATGAAAACGTACGTACCAGTGCTGATGAAGTACATGGCTATCAAATCGATGGTCAAAACAATATGACCAATCAGCTGCGAGATAGCGCTAACTTTAATGCCAGTGACCGCCGAACCACTGATAACAACTTTGATATTACTGCACTCGCACGCTACGACATTGATTCACAAAAAAATCTAGCCTTAGGTCTATCGCACAAAGAGCGCACGCCAAGCTTATATGAACGCTATACCTGGTCCACTTGGAAAATGGCGGCCATCATGAATAATACTGTTGGTGATGGCAATGGCTATTTTGGTGATCCTAATCTACGCCCAGAAAAATCCAACACCCTATCTGCCACCTTAGACTGGCGCGGTGCTGATGATAGCTGGGGCGTTAAAGCCACTCCTTACTATTCAAAAATTAATGACTATGTCGATGCCGTACAGTGGAACCCCATGGCAAACACAGCAGCTAGCACTCAAACAACGAATCAATATAATGTGCTGCGCTATACCAATCAAGATGCTGAGATATATGGCATGGATATCTCAGCCAATCGGGAGCTGGCAGCAAATGCTTGGGGGTACTGGGATATAGTAGGCTCCTTAAGCTATACCAAGGGGAAAAATAAAGACAGCGGCTCAGACTTATATAACATCATGCCATTCAATGGCAGTGTTGCCCTGAATCGGGAAAATAATGGTTGGACAAACCAAATCGAAGTGGTGGGCGTCGCGGCTAAAAATGATATCTCAACCCCTCGTAACGAAATTAAAACGGCGGGTTATGGTCTCTTAAATCTCAGTACAGGCTATCAGTTTAAAGAGGTAGCGATTGAGGCTGGTATCGATAACGTATTCGATAAAAACTATGCCCTACCTCTAGGGGGCGCATACATGGGTCAAGGCAAAACCATGTCGATGAATGGCGAAATAGGTAGCGGTTCTAACTGGGGTACTGCCGTCCCTGGCGCGGGCCGATCATTGTATGTGGGTGTCAACTATAAGTTTTAGGTGTCATTAAGATAGGTCATTAACTGACTAGCATAACGATTAAACCTTCAACGGATTTTATTTATTTTATATCTTAGGAAGTACCTTCATGACTATGGCACTATTAATTGCAGCATTCTTAATGGGATTTTTTGGTTCGCCGCATTGCTTAGGTATGTGTGGCGGTATCGTCACCGCATTCGGACTATCGATGAAAGAAACCAGTCTAGCAAAAAAACGCGGCCTCATTGCGACTTACCATTTGGGGCGCTTACTCAGTTATGCCCTATTGGGCTTAATTGCTGGAGTGATTGGCACCACGGTATTAACCCCTCTGATGGTTGGCAATAGCACACCTCGCATTCTACTAGGGTTGGTCTTGGTATTTGTAGGATTAACCATGCTAGGGTTGCCCTTTTTGAACAGGCTTGAACGTCTTGGTATGCATTTTTGGCAAGCTTTATCACCTCTGCGGCAGAAAGTCTTCCCCTTAAACACCTTTCCTCGAGCATTGACGGCAGGTTTATTATGGGGATTTTTACCCTGTGGTCTCGTTTATGGCGCATTACTTATTGCGGTCGTCGGTCATGACCCGCTCACAGGTGCCGTATTAATGTTTGTCTTTGGTCTAGGAACCGTACCCATGCTCGTCGCCACGCACGAAACGGTCAACTGGATGCGCAATCAAATCGGGCGTTTGCGCCTAAGGCAAGTGAATGGCGCAATCATAATGCTATCTGGCTTAGCCGTCATAGCGGTGCCGATGGTCATGGCCAATATGCATGATGGACACGGGCAAATGAACCACGAGCAAATGAACCATGAGCAAATGAATCACGAGCAAATGAATCACGAGCAAATGAATCACGAGCAAATGAATCACGAGCAAATGAATCACGAGCAAATGAATCACGAGCAAATGAATCATGAGCAATAAAAATGTCTCTCATGTACATAGGAGGCAATGATATTTTAAATTATGGATAGGGCATTTTTAGCGTGCCCTATTTTTTTATCTGCTAATGCGCCAACCCCTGAATTTGGCAAAGAAACCTTTCAACCTTTCAGAAAAGTTAAAAGCCTCTGACTCCGGCACTTCTTCAACATGATGACGAGCTGCCAGTATCGGCTGCTGCACCAATCTTGCGTGATGATCAAAAGCCCGATCAAGACTGATACTCATGATAGAGAAGTTAGTCGGACGTGGTAGACAGCGATATACCTGACCCTTATTAATTAAATCAATGACCATATGGGCATCTTTGAACTCAGTCAACATCAGCACCATCAGATCTGGCTGGATATTTTTTAAGGCATAAACGATGGGCGTAATATTTTCTTTATTGAGCGTCGAATCTGTAATCGTGACACCAAAGCGTTTTTTTTGTAATAACTTTGCGGCCTGTTCAAGGTTACTCGCCCAGCTCACGGTATAAGCGCTCTTAAAATGACTTTTTATTTGTTGATAGACGCTCTCATCATCGTCTAGTACCAATATATTGCGATTGCTAACCGTGCCACTATTAACACGGTTTTGAGTTGCATCCTTTTCCATAGAATTTTGTGTGATTTCTTGCGTTTGCTGAGCAATTTCTGTGGCTTTATTAACAATTTTTTTGAGTTCGTCATTTTGCCATGGCTTAGTGATATAACGATAAATTTCGCCCTCATTCACAGAATCCATCACAGCATTCAGATCCGCATAACCAGTTAACAAGATACGAATAGTATTTGGTGAAGCTGCTTTGATGTCACTCAATACTTCCGTACCTTGCTTATCTGGCATACGTTGATCGCTGATGACCACTTGTACTTCATTCGTGCTGACATATTCCATTAGCTCAGTGGCATCGGTAGTAATAAATACGTCATGTGACTGGCGAAAATGCATTTTTAAGCTGCGCAAGATACGCGGCTCATCATCGATAAAAGCGATTTTTGGTTTTTGCATGACGCTCTCTTTAAATAAATGGTTGGAAGTCTCTCAACTTTCAAATAAGGCTTGCGAAGGTTTCTTTTCATGAACGATAGACTGTATCGGCAGCATGAGGGTAAACGTCGTGCCCGCGCCAACGATTGAGCTAACCTCGATGTATCCACCATGTTGTTCAATGATTTGTGCCGTGATAGCCAATCCTAACCCTGTGCCATCGCCTACTTTTTTGGTGGTAAAAAACGGCTCAAAGATATGCGTTAAAATATGCTCTGCGATACCGACACCATTGTCTATAATGCGTACCACGATATATTGCTGCGCCTCATCGACAGACGAGCTGACTTGCAATGTCCCTTTATGATCTGGCGGCATGGCTTGCGCGGCATTATTAAATAGGTTTAGTAATACTTGGTTAATTTGTGAAGGATTACACTGAATGAGCGGCAGCTCGGCTAGATTGGTATTGACGTCTAAGGTTTTTAAATTATTGCGAGCCATAATCAATGAGGTATTGATGCAATCATTGATATCGACATCTTTTACTTTTGATTCATCCAGTCGAGAAAAGTCGCGCAAGCTGACGACCAGTTCAGCAATTTGATCGACGCCATACAGTCCATCTTTGATTAAATCTGCCAAATCTTCATTGACTTCATCTTCTTTAATCTCTTCACAGCATTGTAAAGTCTCTTCTATCAGTATCTTGACTTGCTCTTGATTGATAGTTGGCGCTTTTAACGCCTGCAATAATTGATCGGTATGCTGTAGCAATTCATCAAAACGAACAAGATTATCGCCAACCAATTCCATGTTACTTCGCACGTAGCCCAGCGGTGTGTTGACCTCATGCGCCACGCCTGCCACCATTTGACCTAATGTCGCCATTTTTTCGGAGCGCACCAGATGCACTTGTGAGGCTTTCAACTCATCCATGGCTTGCTGCAAGTCTTGGGTGCGGGCAGCGACTTGTTTTTCTAGATGGACATTGATTTCGGCAAGTGCGCCTTCATTTTCGACGACGCGGTCAATCAGTTGATTGGTCTGCTCGCTGATGATTTGAATTTCGCTGACATTTGAGTGTGGCAGTTTAAGCGCGCTTAATTGTTGATATTTTTTTTGCTCAATTAATGCGCCCATATCAGCCACTGCTAGTGCCATATATTTTAGCGGTCGTGTAAAGTAGCGACGGAACACCCACGCGGTCAACAACAGGATAGGAATAAAACCCAGTAGCATGGTTTGAATCAGTTGGTTCGACAACGCATTTGCTACGCTCATCATGTCATTATTGGGCTTGACGATGACCATCTTCCAATAGGTAAATGGCATACGAAACACAAAGGCGGTGGCGGACTGCTGCAACACAAAATCATTGGGCACAGCGATGGTCTCAATCAAGTGACTGTCTACCAGATTAAACGTTTGGTCAATATTCAATAGCAGCAATGCTGACAGCAACTTGGATTCTTGTTCGCTGATTTTATTCAGATTGGTCGTACTCAAAATACTACGTGCCGCGAGCGTATAACGACTCTCATCTTTGGCAACAGCCTCATCGATGAGTGTTTGGTTAATGCTATCTAGGCTGTCCGCAATAGGGGCAAAGCTTGAATGTTTCTCGGCCAATTGATGCGCGGTTACCATCTCGCCTTGGGGATTATCTTCAGTCGCTTGCGTGACCATAGATTGATCAGGAAAGGTCAAAAATCGATTGTCCAAGTCTACCAAAAAGACATAACCACCCAGCTTATCTTGCCACTTTTTCATGGCTTCATCGAGGTTATCTAATAGCAGATTAAAACTCACTACCCCATCAAAAGCCTGATTGCGACTGTCATACAATGCCTTGGCACACGTCATCATCGGCTGATTGCTTTGCGGATCGACATACGCACGGCTCCAGACACAGTGGTCATGGCGTGCGTACATCGCAGGAATGTACCACCACTCTCTATAATAGGGACTCGGCGTTTGGCGCACTTGATTATACTGCTCTAACGGCTGCATGTTGCCTGCGTCATCACGCGCCCACACAAACGACTGACGCTCTCGGTTTTGAGCGTACATATTTGGATCAAACCACACGCCGCCGCCCATAATCCGTTGATCGGTCTGTTGCATGAGATTACCAAAGGTTTCTCTATAAAGACCGTCTTCTTTTGGCAAGCCGCCCGCCATCGCACTGGTTGCCTTTGCCAGTCCGTCGACATGGCTGATATTCGCCATAATGCTATTAATAGCTTCGTTACCCGTTTCAACCACTGTCTCTGAAGTCATCTCCAATATACGAGGCTTAGCTTGAGTCTCAATAACCCAATACACCATCAGGATAATTAGTAAAAAAGCCAATGCTAAAATAATCAGCATGCGTGTGGAAATACTACCAAGCCGACCAGCAACACTCATAGATAAACCTTATATTGATGCGTCTACCATCATCAATGCATCACTTAATGAATAAAGACATCAGTGATACGAAACCACCATTTATAGTGGGCTCAAGGATACGATGCCGTCATGACAATATGATGACAAAAGTTTTTTTTCTTATCTGTTGACCAGCACCTTTTAATTAACAACAATTAGCTTGCCGTTGATAGATACAACCTTGTACTCATTTAGCGCTGCTCTCTTTTTATCATCAATAACATCATGCAGCTTATTGAGCGCATAGCTGTACTATCAGCCATTGCAAGGCACAAAAAAGCCACTTATTGTTTAAGTGGCTTCTTCATATTCAAGTCAGTCGCTAATTTTTTTATTTATGTCATCAATATCTCTATGATTATAGAGTCTGCCAAGTTTATCTTGTTCTGTACTGTGAAATTTTATACATATGTTATATTAATAATACTAATATAGAGGGTGTGTTTGTATTTTATATAATATCGCGGATCACCGTCACTTATCACTGATTGCAAAGCCTGTCTGCTGTACACTCAGAGCTTAATATCACTCGCTCATACAGCTATTCAACTAACCCTAAAGAAAGGCGCTCACAAAGTCTTTCTCTTTTAAATATTAAAGGAAAAGCGATGCGTCCTTTGTTTTTTAGTACTTTGTGCTTAGCAAGTAGTCTTTCACTAATGGCTTGTAGTAGTCATCAACCAACCACGGCAAAAGAATCAACAGCTATCATTAACAACACGGCAAAAGAGAACGCTGACGAACAGCTAAGCATGGAGCCGTCCAGCCCCGAAGAACCGTTATCAGCGTTCACCGCTTTTGGTAATACAGAAAAAAGTTGGCGCACAGTAATTGATGGCAACCAACTCAGCATTGAAGCAGATTTTTTGAAACCAACGACCATCGTTGTCTCTCGTTCGACCTATGCCGAAGGTGTGGAATACGTGAGTACCGTTAGCGGCAAACCTATTATTATGAATATACACAGCCAGATTTGTACCGATGATAATGGCTATCAAAATGAATTTACGGTGACGTTGACTTATGATAATAAAAGCTATCAAGGTTGTGCCGTTGCTGGAGCGTATGAAACAGCGCCTACGTAATTGCATAGAATTTATTGTGGTTAGCAACCATCATAAATAGCCAGCCATTAGCCAGTGGATAACGCATAACTTGGCAAATAAGTACTTATATTACTTTCAACCGATGTCATTATTGTTTAATAAAAACACCCTATAGTCTGTCTATAAACCCTTCATTTTAGTCAAATAACCTTTTATATCAGTCTTACTCAATAAGGATGAACCTATGAAAATTACGAAGACTCAAACCAATAATCCGGTAGACCACGACACATTTATCCATCAGCCTGATGCCAGTAAAACCCGTGTAGCAAACATACCAGGCAAGCGCTTACCCTTCCCTGACCAAATTGGTAATTATCAGCGCAATATTGGGACGCCCACTGACGCTTATCAGGACAGTAAGGTTTATATCGTTGGGGGCGGTATTGCAGGTTTGGCCAGTGCTTATTACTGCATCCGAGATGGCAAAGTATCCGCTGAAAACATTACCATTTTAGAGCATCTTGACGTGGCAGGTGGCTCCTTAGATGGTAGCGGCAATCCTGAGACGGGTTATATGGTGCGCGGCGGTCGTGAAATGGATTTCACTTACGAAAACTTTTGGGATTTATTTCAAGATATCCCCGCTCTTGAAATGCCTGCGCCTTATAGCACCTTGGATGAGTATCGCATAGCAAATGACACCGATCCTAATTACTCTATTGCTCGCCTGATCCATAAGCAAGGCGAGATAAAAGACTTCAGTCAACTGGGATTGAGTAAAGCCAACCAACTCGCTTTAATTCGTTTGCTATTAAAACCCAAGGAAGAGCTAGACGATATCACTATTGAAGAGTATTTTGATGACAGCTTTTTGAGTAGCAACTTCTGGACATTTTGGCGAACCATGTTTGCTTTTGAAAACTGGCACAGCTTACTTGAGTTTAAGCTTTATACGCATCGATTTTTACACGCATTGGACGGTCTAAACGACATGTCTGCACTGGTATTCCCAAGATACAATCAGTTTGATAGCTTTGTTATGCCACTACAAAACTATTTAAAAGATAAAGGTGTGCAGTTTCAGTATGACACGCTCGTTACCGATTTAGACATTGAGTTTGAGCATGCTGACAAGGTAACAGGCACCAAAAAGGTCAAAGCCATCATCACGGAGAAAGCGAGTGAGCAAACCACCATTCCTATGGGTAGCAATGATTACGTCATCGTGACGACTGGCTCCATGACCGAAGATACCCGCTATGGTGATGATCATACTGCGCCGACGCTGGACTTCACAAAAGACACTATGGGGCAATCGTCTGGTTGGAAAGTATGGAATAATCTGGCTAAGCAATCTGCCGTCTTTGGTCATCCAGAAAAATTTAATCAGCATGTGGATAAATCTGCTTGGATGTCGGCGACGTTGACCTGCCAGCCGTCTGCCTTTATTAATAAGCTCAAAACTCTGTCTGTCAACGACCCTTATAAGGGTAAAACAGTGACCGGTGGCATCATTACGATTACGGATTCAAACTGGTTGATGAGCTTTACTTGTAACCGTCAACCGCATTTCCCTGATCAGCCAAAAGACACGCTAGTCGTATGGCTATATGCCTTGTTTATGGATAAAGAAGGCAATTATGTCAAAAAACCCATCCCAGAATGTACAGGCAAAGAGATCTTGAGCGAACTCTGTCATCACCTTGGTATCCTCGATGATATAGATAATATCATGGCCAATACCATCGTCAGAACGGCTTATATGCCCTACATCACCTCGATGTTTATGCCTCGTGCTAAAGGCGATCGCCCTGAGATAGTCCCTGATGGTTGTGTCAATATGGGTCTAGTCGGTCAGTTCGTCGAGACACATAATGATGTGGTATTTACCATGGAGAGCTCTGTTCGTACTGCTCGTGTCGCAGTTTATGAGCTATTAAACGTGCAAAAACAAGTCCCCGATATAAACCCATTACAATACGATATCCGTCAATTACTAAAAGCCGCGAATACACTCAATGATGGTAAAGGTTTCATCGGCGAAGGTCTATTAACTAAGCTTCTTAAAGGTACTTATTACGAGCACATATTGCCAAAAGCCAATCAATCCACCAACGGCAATGACTCAATATTTACTCAGCAGTGGGAGGCAATCAAAGGGCTCTGGCATAAGTAGCTCTGGCATCAGTAATGTTAGTTTTGATAAAAGCAGCTTTGATGAAAATGGCTTTAGTAAAACTAATGACGAAAAATAAAAGCGATAACGCTCTGGGGGATGCATTCATTTTAAAAATGCAGATAGAAATGAGGTCATGCCCTAGTCAGACTTGGATAACTGCTGTAACTGCTCAATCAGCCAACGGTGTATACCACTGTGACTGGTACGTGGATGCCATGCTGCTATCACCTTAAATGTGGGCGGCAGGGCTTCCACTTTGAGCTCTTTAACCCGACTGTTTGGCAATAAACGCGAGGGATAAAATGCAATCATATCGGTTGTATAGAGGATATCTGGCACTGCAGAAAAGCTAGGAACGGACATAACAATGTTTCGTTTAAGACCTTTTTCTGCAAACCACTGATCATGAGAACCACGTAAGTTAGCGCGTGAAGGTGACACCACCAGCTGCGAGTGTGCAGCAATTTGCGCCAGTGACAGCGGCTCTGTTGTAAAACTATTATCGCAACCAGTAATGCAAAAATGTTGTTCTTCAAGCAGCGTCACATAAGCCAAGTTATCAGGGATAAATTCTGGGAAAGTAATCAGCAGATCAAGCTCGCCTGCCGCAATAAGCTGATTGATATTGTCTGAGGCAAAATCACGTACGATTAACTTCAAATCAGGCGCGTCGCGGCGTGTTATATGAAACAACTGCGGTAATAATGCCTGCGTCGCATAGTCGGTCGCGCTAATCGTAAATACGCCTTTATAAGTCTGCGGCGAAAACATATCTGGCTCTAACAGTGCTTCTAACTGCTCTAATATACGACTAATGGGTTGCTGCATCGATAGCGCTTTGGGAGTTGCCACCATGCTATTGCCTTGACGAATAAACAAACGATCATCAAACAAATCACGCAGCTTACGTAATTGTTCGCTGATTGCCTGCTGTGTCAGCCCCATTTTGCGCGCGACTTGTGAGAGATTTTTTAGATCAAGCAACGCATGTAGCACTCGCAACTGCTTGATATCAAGTCGGTTAATTCCATTCATAATATGTACCATTTATAATTGTATCTTAAACAACAAAATCCTGTTTCCGATTGTATCCATAAAACTCTATGCTTGCCAACCTTACTTACGCAGTAATAAAGCATCAAAACAAGCTCAATGGTTTAAACAATAACCCAATCTATTTGTTTTAAAAGAGAGTTTTATGGAACCATCTAATATCGATACCAGCCCATTATTTGCATCTGTCACACTTGGACCATATACGTTAAAAAACCGTATTGTCATGCCACCGTTGACACGCTCTCGCAGCACGCAACCGGACAATATTCCTAATGAATTAATGGCAAGCTACTATACACAGCGCGCCTCTGCAGGTTTTATGGTCACTGAAGGCACGCAAATTGAGCCAAGGGGTCAAGGTTATGCGTGGACGCCAGGCATACATTCGCATGCCCAAATCGAAGGCTGGAAAAAGGTCACTGAATCGGTACACGCAGCAGGTGGTATCATTTTCGCTCAGCTTTGGCATGTGGGTCGCGTGTCTCATACCAGCTTACAACCACAAGGCGCTCAGCCAATTGCACCATCAGCTATCACTGCTGACAATGTAAAAGTATTTATCGAAACAGCACCAGGTGCAGGCGCGTTAGCCGATCCTAGTGAGCCACGCGCACTCAGTACTGATGAAGTTAGTGAACTGGTCGCTATGTATGCGGCAGCCGCGCGCAATGCATTGGAGGCAGGTTTTGATGGCGTCGAGCTGCATTGTGCCAATGGCTATTTGGTGAATCAGTTCATCTCTGAGCATAGCAACACACGTGATGATCAATATGGCGGTTCATTGACCAATCGCTTGCGTTTCTTAAAAGAAATCGTGGCTGCCGTCAGTGAGGTGGTTGGCGCTGATCGCTTAGGCGTACGTTTTGCACCGCTGTTTGCTAGCACAGATGAAACTCGCGTGTATTTAGGGCTAGTGGAATCAGATCCACATCATACGTATATTGAAGCGATTAAAGTACTTGAACAAGCGGGTATCGCTTATTTATCTATTGCAGAAGCTGACTGGGACAATGCCCCTGATTTACCAGAGACTTTTTATCAAGCGGTCAGAGCGGAGTTTTCAGGACGTATTATCTATGCGGGTAAATACACGACGGAAAAATCGGTTCATATGCTAGCTAAAGGTTATGGCGACTTATTTGCTTTTGGTCGTCCCTTTATTGCTAATCCCGATTTACCTGAGCGCATCGCCAATCATTGGCCACTCAACGAGGCAGATCCTACCACGATGTATGGTGGCACCGAAATTGGCTATAATAACTATCCTTACTATCAAAACTCTTAATACAATAAGGCCATTCGTGGCCTTATTTTTTTGCTTATGAATAGGATGTTTTTAATAGCTGATTCATATATATAGCCCTTATGATTCATCCGACTGATCAAATAACTTTTCGATAGGCTTGCTATGTATCTTTGAGCTATTGAACAGCGACTTATTACCAGTATCCGCTTCTGTCCAAAAATTAATATTGAATTGGGCATCATCACTTAATTCTACGCGGTGCCAATATTGAGGCGGACTGACCGCGAACTGCCCTGCTTTAATAACAATTGTTTTTTCAGGTTCAGTGGCGGCTTCATCAGCAAAGCCGTAAAAGGTAACCGTGCCTTGCATGACACAAATTTGGCCGTATACGCCCTCTGCTGTATTGTGATGAGTCAGCAAGGCTTTTGGGACTTTATCTTTAGTAAAAAAGTGGGTCGAACGCTTTATTTTCCAATGGCTGGGTATGACGGGGTTTGAGGCGACAGTATCACTCATGGTAACTCCTTGGCTAATTTGATGGGTGTATCCCAATCCTTTTTATTAACAGCGTACTTGTGAATAAAATTCTATTAATAAACAAGAAAAGCACGCACAGTAATGGTTATTATTACTATAGCGCATCATATTTTTAAATGTATTGCTATCCTCATATCATCTTAGTTAACCATCAATATATAGGATATTAAAGCCACTTTTTAATCCCCATTAAGTAGTATGTGAAATGACATTCATACTGCTTTCGCCTAATGGTTAGCGAGCTTACTTATTGCTACATTAACTCCATCTAAACTATCCAGTTCGACGGTGGAGAATACTTGTCATGCATGCAAAAGAGCTACTTGAGGTTGAACGCCGTGATATAAGAGCGCTTCACTATACGTGGATTGCTTTTTTTCTGACCTTTTATGTCTGGTTCAATATGGCGCCACTAGCCACTTCTATGCTAGAGACCGAAAGCTACTTAACTTCTGAACACATCAAATTATTTCTCATTGCCAACGTTGCTTTGACCATTCCAGGACGAGTGGTAGTCGGCATGGCATTGGATCGCTTCGGTCCGCGTCGCGTGTTTTCCATACTGATGGTCGTCATGGCGATACCGACATGGTTCTTCGCTTTTGGTGATTCCGCGATGCAGCTGTTCGTCGCTCGCCTATTTATGTCTATCGTGGGCGCAGGGTTCGTCGTTGGCATTCACATGACTGCCCTTTGGTTTAAGCCAAAAGACATTGGCTTTGCCGAAGGATTTTATGCCGGCTGGGGTAATTTTGGTTCAGCTGCCGCAGCGATTACCATTCCCACGGTTGCGCTACAGTTCTTTGGTGGTGATGACGGTTGGCGCTGGGCAATTGCATTATCTGGCTTACTGATGGCCGCTTACGGGGTAGCCTATTGGTTTTTAATCACCGATGGTCCTACACAAGATACCCATAAAAAAGCACGTAAGGCGGGTGCTTTAGAGGTATCAAGTTGGAGAGATTTATTATTATACTGCCTATTTATTATTCCTTTATATGGCGTATTGGGTGTATTGGTTTATCGCACTAAAAACATGGGATTCCTGAGCGAAACAGGCGCTTGGGGGTTTTATACTCTCATCGCTGTGGTGGTTATTTATCAAATTTATAAAGCCATCAGTGTCAATGTACCCATGCTCAAAGCGGGTATCCCTGAGGATGACAAATACCCATTTACCTCTGTTGCCGCCCTAAATGTCACCTACTTTGCTAACTTTGGCGCAGAGCTGGCGGTCGTCTCTATGCTACCGATGTTCTTTGCCGCAACGTGGAAGCTCGACCCTACCGTCGCAGGGTTAGTCGCATCGACCTTTGCTTTTGTTAACTTATGGGCACGACCACTTGGCGGCTATATCTCTGATAAGGTTGGCAATCGTCGCTTGGTGATGTTGGTATACATGTTCGGTATCGGTATCGGCTTTGGATTGATGGGATTGCTGAATGCAGAGTGGCCATTGTTTATCGCAGTCGTCTTTACGATTCTATGCTCAGTCTTTGTGCAAGGGGCAGAAGGTGCAACTTTTGGTATTATCCCCTCAATTAAACGGCGCTTAACGGGTCAAATTTCTGGTATGGCGGGTGCTTATGGCAACGTGGGCGCTGTGTTCTATCTATTTATATTTACCTTGGTCGAACCAAATCAATTCTTTTTTATCATTGCGATAGGTGCATTTATCGCTTGGGTACTTTGTTTCTTCTGGTTAAAAGAGCCTGAAGATGCCTTTGGTGACGAATACAAGATGTCCTCGGTCGATCGTCAAATTGCCGCTGAAGAAGGCTAATTTTATTAGCTTATAAAAAAAGCCACCCAGCATCACTGCTCGGTGGCTTTTTTTGACTGATATAGAGAGCTATCTAGACATGTCATAGGGATTATTCAGATGACCCATGATTTTTTATAAAAAGTAAAGCTTTCAAAAAGTAGCGATTTTAAAAAGTAATATTTTAAAAAAACAACTACTTTGATAAATAACCATTTTGACAAACGACTACTTTGATAAATGATTCACGGTCCATACTGCTGCCTCTACCCGTGTGCGTAGTCCGGTTTTGTTCAAAATATGCTTAACATGCACTTTTACTGTGGATTCTGCGATATCCAGTTTGTTGGCGATCATTTTATTACTTAAGCCTTCCGCAATCATTTGAATCACTTGCAACTCTCTAGTAGTGAGATTGCCAGCGATATCTTCAATGCTTGGTGTACGTAACGTTTGCGCCAAGATTGAGGCCAAATTGGGACTAATAACCAGCTCACCGCGCAACACTTTTCTAATATCGACGATGATTAACTCAGGCTCCATATCTTTTAGCAAATAACCATCCACCCCTAATTTCAATGCTTCTTGTACGTCTTCTCCGCTGTCAGAAACTGTAAATAGCAAGGTAGCCACGTCAATATTTCTGGCTTTGATTTCTCTTAGGGTTTCGATACCAGTCAACACTGGCATTTTATGATCTAGAATGACCAGATCGACCGGATTGTTTGCCAAAAAATCCAACGCTTCTTGTCCGTTATTTGCCTCACCAACGACGGTGACATCACTTTCGAGACTGAGCAGTTCTGCGACACCGCGGCGCAGCATAGGATGATCATCAACCAATAATAGACGAGCCGGAGAAACAGACGTATAAACTTTAGTAGTCATAAAATACTCACAAATTGAAAAATGGTACAAAAAACACAATGCAGTGGTTAAGAGCGTTTACTAAGCCTATTCACTTAGTTTTGCTCAGCCATATAATCCGTAAAGAAACTGGGTACAAACCTGACGATGACGCTGGTACCTGCGGGTACATTATTAGAGATAATCAAATCACCGCCTAATTTATAGGCACGCTCTTTCATAATCATTAGACCATGATGCTGGGTCTGATTGACAGTCCCTGATATGCCAACGCCGTCATCATTGACCATCATCGCTACATAATTACTTTCATCATCATAAACCAAATCGATAGTGACGCTGTTAGCATGGGCATGGCGACTGATATTCGACAGCGCCTCCCTTATAATTTGAATGAGATGCACTTGTTCGGTTGCCGTTAGATTCAAGGATAGGATTTGATTGTTGACCTTTATGTCAAACTGCCCTTTCACAGCAAACTCATCAGCCGCCTCATATAAAGCTTCATCAAAATTGCCGCTATCAATCGTCAAGCGAAAAGTCGTCAATAAGTCTCGCAGCTCATGATAAGCAGAGTTCAGACCCATTTTTATTTGTCTAATATGCTGCCCAACCTTGATTTGACTTTGTTCATCAAATACCACCAGCCCACTGTCTTTATCAGCAGACAGTTGCAGATGTTTTTCGAGCACGCTGACTTGTATTTTTAGATAAGACAATGACTGTGCTAAAGAGTCATGCAATTCCCTAGCAATGGTCGAGCGCTCTTCAAGTAGAATAAGCTGATGGTCTTGCTGCCTTTGTCTGCGTAGCGATAAGGCGGTGCTGACGAGATTGGTCAGCACAACGATCAACTCATTATTTTTAGCAATTAAATAACTACTATCCACCTCTACTACCTTGATACGTGTTGAATCTTCCTCGCTTTTTTTCTTATCTTCTGCATAAGCTTTATTGGTCATTAAGACAGATTTTGGTCTGACCTTTAACTCACCAAATTCTATATCTTGATGAATAATCGGAAACGTTTTGGTATAAACGTCTTCTTTAATAGAGCAGCTGTCACAAGTGAGTTTGGTACATAGCTCTTTCATCCTATCATCGTGCAGGGCTATAGAGTTTTTATTGGTTAGAATATTGCTTTGGATACACAGCGTAAAATCTAAATATGGGAATATACACCCAAAGCCAGTAATCAATTCATCAAGCCGATGTAAGCTCACAGGACTACTGGTCAATTGCTTTGAGAAATCATAAAATAATGATAAGGCTTGGTTGGCTTTTACCAGATGCTGAGTCTTTGTCTGTACCTCACTCTCAAGTGAACGCTGATACCTCTCAATGGTACTGGCCATACCGTTAAAAGAATTGCCAAGCGCTTCAAATTCTCTATAGCCGCTGATAGACACTCTCGTATCATATTTGCCTTCTTTAAACGCCCGATTGGCTTTAATGAGTTGCTGAATAGGCGTTAGCACTGAGTTCTGTAATCTCCGTACGCCTATCAGCATGATAATCATGCTCAGTATCAGTGATAGTATTTGTAGGTTTTGCTGCCATGTCTGACGCTGCTCATTTCTATCCTGTAACGCGCCAACAAAACGATTAACATCGTCAATATACTTGGTTGAATCACTATAAAAACCTTGCTTGTCTTGTGCCAACAATGCTGGTTTTAAATCACGAAACCATTGTGATTTTATCTGGCTCCATTGAGCACTGATCGCCTTATCTCTGTTAGCACTGGTCAGTTGATACGCTTGTAATTTGTTGAGACGACTCTCCATGTCTTCAACCAGCATGTCTATTTTTTCAGACTCACTTTTATTGGAGAAATCCAGTCTGTCTTGCTTTTCTACCTGCGGCGCATTGTCACTAGCTAAGCCATCTTGTTTGATATTTAGGCTTGAGCTAAAGGGATGGTTATCCGCAAAGTCAGTTGCTAACTGAAAGCTAATGCGATACGTTGCCATGCGTATCGAGCCTGCGGCATTAATCGCCTCAGCATCAGACTTTGCTACCCAAGCGAGCGCACCGCTGCCTATCGCTGACATCAAAAACAAAGTAGCGATGATCGTAATAGCAATCCAAGTATGAAGGAACAAAGACTGCCGTCGTAGATTAGACATGATTAATAGCGCTCCCATCAAACACTTTCTGCACAAAAGATTTGAGATCTTAAAATTGAACGTCGCAAAGGCAAAAAATACACAGCATAAAAAATACTACAGCACACTTATCCGTCCATAGACAAGCAAAATTTTAGTCATAAATCTGCCCGCAACATACCCCTTTTAGTCATCAGTATACCACTATGTATGAATACTACTCACCGTGATAACACAGTACCGTGAGTTATCATTTTTTGATAGAGCAAGTGATTCATAGCGCTCATAAGCCATTAAGGCGGCTCTTTGTTATCAACATTAACAAGAGTAAGCGCTACGGTTTACTGTAAGTTTAGACAGCCATTTGATGATAAAAAATACTGAACATAACTAGGCATAGCTGATACTAAGTGAGGAATAACATGGGCAATAATTACAACTTCAAAGGTGGTAAGCTCATCACTGACTGGCGACCTGAAGTAGAAGAATTTTGGGAAGGAGGCGGCAAAAAAGTCGCCCGTAGAAATTTATGGATATCCATTCCATCGTTGCTATTGGCATTTGCAGTATGGATGGTATGGAGTGCCGTCATCGTCCGTCTACCAGAGATTGGTTTTGATTTTGATGATGGGCAGTTGTTTTGGCTCGCTGCGCTGCCCGGACTATCAGGGGCAACGCTGCGAATTTTTTATTCTTTTATGGTGCCTATCTTTGGTGGGCGACGTTGGACAGCGATATCTACCTTATCCCTGTTAATTCCAGCATTATGGATGGGCTTTGCGGTTCAGAACCCTGATACGCCATTTATGATATTTGCCATTATTGCCCTACTTTGTGGCTTCGGTGGTGGTAACTTTGCCTCCTCCATGTCCAATATCTCGTTCTTCTTTCCAAAAGCAGAACAGGGCACTGCTCTTGGGCTAAACGCGGGTTTGGGTAACCTTGGCGTGTCGGTGATGCAGTTCGTTGTACCGATGATTATATTGGTAGCAGCCTTTGGTAGCTTAGGCGGCGACCCACAAGTCTCTACAAGCGGTCAGCTGTTTTATCTACAAAATGCAGGCTTTATTTGGGTACCCTTTATTCTGCTATTTTCAGCACTGGCATGGTTTGGCATGAACGATATTGCTACTGCTAAAGCTTCCTTTAAAGACCAATCCGTCATCTTTAAACGCAAACATAACTGGATCATGTGTATCCTATATATGGCAACCTTTGGCTCGTTCATTGGTTTTTCAGCCGCGTTTCCAATGCTGATTAAAAACTCATTTCCTGCCATTGATGCGCTTAAGTTTGCTTTCTTAGGTCCTTTAGTTGGTGCGCTATTTCGCCCCTTAGGTGGTTGGATATCTGATAAAACCAGTGGCGCAAAAGTGACTTTTTGGAACTATATCGTGATGGTATTGGCGGTAGTGGCGGTGATGTATTTCCTACCTAGCGAGACTCATGAGGGCAGCTTTGTCGGATATTTTATCTCCTTTATGGTGCTGTTTATTACCACAGGTATCGGTAACGGCTCTACCTTTACCATGATTCCCGTTATCTTCAGAACCTTTCATGAACGCCTTGAACCTCAAAAAGCAGGTACAGAGGACTTGTTTGTCGAGATACGTAAAGAGTCAGCGGCGGTGGTTGGATTCACCTCAGCAATCGCCGCTTATGGCGCGTTCTTTGTACCAAAAATGTTCGGTTCAGGACTGGGTATTGATGGCACCTTTATCGCCTTAATTGTCTTTTACATTCTCTGTATCGTATTGACTTGGTGGTATTACAGCCGTACTAATGCTGAGATTCCTTGTTAAAGCAGATATTTTATAACACCCCTTTAACAACCGTCTTTTGAATGAGCAATAACCAACCCTATGAAGTGCTACTTGCTAATGTGAGTAGCACTTTTTTTGTTTTAAATTTTTGCTAAGTAATTTTCAGCTGCTAAATAAGCAGGGCTCATGGACGTTTAACGATTAGACGTTTAATGATTAGACGTTTAACAGTTAGACGCTCAATAATTAGACACTTAACAGTTTTTTTAAGCAAATTTGATAACTTGCCGCTACTACTAAGGTGGTAGTGGCCTGCTCATGTTAGCTGATAGTAAGAGGGTGACGGCTTACTTAAAATGACGCTATCGAAATAATATTTACGGCTTAGCTGCATACCGATATCAAGCACTATCAAGATAGAAGCATTCTGCACTCAGCTCTAGATACACCTTAGGCAATAAAACAGAGGATAGCGAAATGAGCCATTTACTCGACCAATTCCGTTTTTTTAAACGTAAACAGGGCGAATTCTCCGATGGGCATGGCGAGACACGCGATGAGTCTCGTGATTGGGAAAATGTGTATCGTAGCCGTTGGCAGTATGACAAAGTTGTGCGCTCAACGCATGGCGTCAACTGTACCGGTTCTTGCTCGTGGAAAATCTACGTCAAAAACGGCTTGGTGACGTGGGAGACACAGCAAACCGACTATCCAGAAACCCGTCCAGACTTACCAAACCACGAACCGCGCGGCTGTCCTCGTGGCGCAAGCTACAGCTGGTATATGTACTCAGCGAACCGTGTGAAATACCCTAAAGTACGTAAACCGCTACTAAAATTATGGCGTGAAGCTAAAGCGCAGTATCCTGATCCAGTCGATGCGTGGGGCAGTATTGTCCAAGACCCTATCAAAGCAGAACAGTATAAATCTAAGCGCGGTTTGGGTGGCTTTATCCGCTCGACGTGGGCGGAAGTCAATGAAATCATCGCTGCCAGTAATGTGTATACCGCCAAAACCTTTGGTCCTGACCGTATCGTCGGTTTCTCTCCAATTCCTGCGATGTCGATGGTCAGTTATGCTGCTGGTAGTCGCTATTTATCATTAATTGGCGGCGTCTGCTTATCGTTTTATGACTGGTATTGTGATCTGCCGCCAGCATCGCCAATGGTTTGGGGCGAGCAAACTGACGTGCCAGAGTCAGCCGATTGGTACAACTCTGATTATATTATCGCGTGGGGTTCAAACGTTCCGCAAACGCGTACACCTGACGCGCATTTCTTTACTGAAGTGCGTTATAAAGGCACCAAGACCGTCTCCATCACCCCCGACTATGCGGAAGTATCGAAATTAACCGATTTATGGTTAAACCCAAAACAGGGTACTGATGCGGCAGTCGCGCAGGCATTCTGTCATGTGATTATCAAAGAGTTTTATCTTAAGCAGCCAAGTGACTATTTCTTAGATTACGCCAAACGCTATACCGATTTACCTGTGCTCGTCATGCTAGAAGGTGAAGAAGGCGCACGCCATGCTGGTCGCTATCTGCGTGCTTCTGACTTAATCGATAATTTAGGTCAAGAAAACAACCCAGAATGGAAAACCATCGGTCTAAATAGTGATGGCGAGCTGGTTTCTCCGCTTGGCTCTATCGGTTATCGTTGGGGCGAAAAAGGCAAATGGAATCTTGAGCAAAAAAATGGCACCACAGGCGCAGATATTGACCTAACGCTGACTTTAAAAGACAGCAATGAAACCTGCAAAGTCGGCTTTGATTACTTTGGTCATGTGGATCATCCTCATTTCACCTCGGTACCGGGCGAAGCAATACAGCAAAAAACCGTCCCCTGTAAAACCATTACTTTGGCCGATGGCACAACCGCTATCGTAGCCACTGTCTTTGATTTAACCGTGGCCAACCTTGGGGTTGATAATGGAGTCGGCGGCGAGCACGTCACCGACGACTATAATGATGCCACCGTACCAGGCACGCCTGCTTGGCAAGAAGTCATCACCGGTCTGAGCCGTGAGCGCGTCATCCAAGTCGCGCGTGAATTCGCTGAAAACGCCCATAAGACTCATGGTAAATCGATGATTATCATCGGCGCGGGTATGAACCACTGGTATCACCTCGATATGAACTATCGCGGCGTGATTAACATGCTCATGCTATGCGGCTGTATCGGTAAATCTGGCGGCGGCTGGGCGCATTATGTTGGGCAAGAAAAACTACGCCCTCAAACCGGCTGGTTGCCATTGGCATTTGCGCTTGATTGGCATCGTCCGCCGCGTCATATGAATGGCACGAGCTTCTTTTACAATCACAGCTCACAGTGGCGTCATGAGACCATCTCTGCCCATGAAATCCTCTCGCCTCTCGTTGATAAAAAGTTTTTCCCTGAGCATATGCTTGATTACAACATCCAAGCAGAACGCGCAGGCTGGTTGCCTTCAGCACCACAACTCAATCGTAACCCACTGACCATCGCCGCCAAAGCCGCCGATTGCGGCAAAGATGTGGAAGAGTATGTGGTCGATTCTCTACAAGACGGCAGCTTACGCTTTGCTTGTGAATCCCCTGATAATCCTGACAACTTCCCGCGCAATATGTTTATCTGGCGCTCAAACTTATTGGGCTCATCAGGTAAAGGCCATGAATATATGCTGCATTATTTCTTGGGCACCAAAAACGGCTTGCTCAATAAGGAAAATGCAGAGGGTCACCTGCAACCAAAAGAAGTTGATTGGGTAGAAAAAGGCCCTACTGGCAAATTAGATTTGGTTGTCACCCTAGACTTCCGTATGTCATCTACCTGTTTGTATTCTGACATCGTACTACCAACAGCAACGTGGTACGAAAAAGATGACATGAATACCTCCGACATGCACCCCTTTATCCACCCATTAACTGCGGCAACCGACCCTGCGTGGGAATCTAAAACCGATTGGGAAATTTATAAAGGCATTGCCAAGAGCTTCTCTGAAGTATCAAAAGGTCACTTAGGCGTTGAGACTGACGTCGTTACTTTGCCGATGCAACATGACACGCCGGGTGAATTGGCCCAGCCATTTGGTGGCACTGACTGGAAAACGGCTGGCGAAAAACCTGTACCGGGTAAAAACTGCCCGATGATTAAAGTGGTTGAGCGTGATTATCCAAACACTTACAAGAAGTTTACTTCTATGGGCCCTGCCCTAGAAAAATTAGGCAATGGCTCCAAAGGTCTGAATTGGGATATGAAAACCGAGGTCAAACAGCTTGGCGATTTAAATCACCGTGTGACTGAAACGGGTATCTCTGAAGGCAGACCGCGTCTTAATACGGCGATTAACGCTTCTGAGATGATTTTGATGCTCGCGCCTGAAACCAATGGTCATGTGGCGGTAAAAGGCTGGGCTGCACTCTCTGAGTTCACCGGTCGCGACCATACTCACCTTGCTAAATCTAGCGAACATGAAAAAATCCGCTTTAAAGATATCGTCGCCCAACCACGCAAAATCATCTCAAGCCCAACGTGGTCAGGTATTGAATCAGATGAAGTCAGTTATAACGCCGGTTATACCAACGTCCATGAGCTGATTCCTTGGCGCACGATTACTGGTCGCCAGCAGTTTTATCAAGACCATCCTTGGATGCAGGCGTTTGGCGAGCAAATGCAGCAGTATCGTCCACCGATTGATACCAAGACCACTGAGCTGCTCAAAGACGCTAAGCCAAATGGTAATAAAGAGATTGTCCTGAACTTCTTAACACCACACCAAAAATGGGGCATCCACAGTACCTACTCTGAAAACTTGCTCATGCTAACCCTAAGCCGCGGCGGCCCTTGTGTTTGGATGTCGGAAGTCGATGCCCAAAAAGCTGGCATCGTCGATAACGATTGGATTGAGCTGTTCAATGCCAATGGTGCTATCACCGCTCGTGCCATCGTCAGCCAGCGGGTCAAAGAAGGCATGACCATGATGTATCACGCCCAAGAAAAACTGGTCAATATTCCCGGTTCTGAGCAAACAGGCACGCGCGGCGGTATCCATAACTCAGTCACTCGGACGATTTTGAAGCCGACCCACATGATTGGTAGCTATGCCCAGCAGTCTTATGGCTTTAACTATTATGGCACCGTTGGTTGTAACCGTGATGAGTTTGTCGTGATTCGTAAAATGTCAAAAATCGATTGGCTCGAGGACAAACCCGATAACGAATTACCGCGCCCATTACCAACCACCATTGAGGATTAAAGCGTTTTCTTCTATTGAAAATCCGTCGTTTTAAAAGACATATTTTTAAAACGACATCTTTTGAAACGACATGATTGAAGAATAAAGGCTGCTTTTTCTACTAATATTTGGAGCACAGATCCATGAAAATTCGTTCGCAAGTCGGCATGGTGCTTAACCTTGATAAATGTATCGGTTGTCACACCTGCTCAGTCACCTGTAAAAACGTCTGGACCAGCCGTGAAGGTATGGAATATGCGTGGTTTAACAACGTTGAGTCAAAACCCGGTATCGGGTATCCCAAAGAGTGGGAAAACCAAACCAAATGGAAAGGCGGCTGGATACGTAATGCCAACGGCACCATCAATCCGCGCATCGGTGGTAAATTCAGAGTATTGGCCAATATCTTTGCCAACCCTGATTTGCCAGAGATTGATGATTATTACGAACCATTTGATTTCGATTATCAGCATCTACATACCGCGCCTATCAGCAACCATCAACCTATCGCCCGCCCGCGCTCAGCCATCACCGGCAAACGCATGCAAAAGATTGAATGGGGTCCTAACTGGGAAGAAATCTTAGGTTCCGAGTTTGAAAAACGTCGTAAAGATAAAAACTTCGACAACATTCAAGCGGAGATTTATGGCGAATACGAAAACACCTTTATGATGTATTTGCCGCGTCTATGCGAGCATTGCTTGAACCCTACGTGCGTCGCTTCATGCCCAAGTGGCGCGATTTATAAGCGTGAAGAAGACGGCATCGTCTTGATTGACCAAGAAAAATGTCGCGGCTGGCGCATGTGTATCTCAGGCTGCCCGTATAAAAAGATTTACTATAACTGGAAATCGGGGAAATCTGAAAAATGTATTTTCTGTTATCCACGTATTGAAGCAGGCTTGCCAACAGTTTGCTCAGAAACTTGTGTTGGTCGTATCCGCTACTTGGGCGTACTGCTTTATGACGCAGACAAAATCGCCGAAGCGGCAAGCACGCCTAACGAGCAAGACCTTTATCAAGCGCAGTTGGATGTATTCTTAGATCCTAATGACCCTGCCGTTATCGCTCAAGCATTAAAAGACGGCGTCCCGCAATCGGTGATTGATTCAGCGCAGCGCTCACCAGTTTATAAGCTGGCGATGGATTGGAAACTTGCGCTACCGCTACACCCTGAGTACCGCACGCTGCCTATGGTGTGGTATGTGCCGCCATTATCACCGATTCAAAACGCTGCTGAAGCGGGCAAGGTCGGTATGGATGGCCTCATTCCAGATGTCGACAGCTTACGTATTCCGCTGCGCTATCTTGCCAATATGCTTACCGCAGGTGATGAAGAGCCGGTGCGTTTGGCATTAAAACGTCTACTTGCTATGCGTAGCTATAAGCGTATGCAACTGGTCGAAAAACAAGAAGTACAAAGCATTTTAGATGATGTTGGTTTGACCAAGCTGCAAGTTGAAGAGATGTACCGCTACTTAGCTATTGCCAATTACGAAGACCGCTTTGTGATTCCAACGGCGCATCGTGAAGAAGCCTTAAGTGATGCCTTTGCTGAGCGTAATGGTTGCGGCTTTACCTTTGGCGAAGGCTGTTCAGGACATTCTGACAACAGTATGTTTGGCCAACGTAAAGCCAATCGCCGCGATTTCATCGATACTGTCCAAAAGTGGGAGTCATAAGATGCAAACTACTCAATTTAATAACAATACTTCGGTGCATGAACCTATTACTTCATCGATGGAGTCACCAACTATCGGTAACTCGGATTTGAAGCTACTCAAGGTCTTAAGCTTACTTATCGACTATCCAAGTAATGAGCTGTTTTTAGGCGATACGCTTGCCGATTGCACCGAGATTGTCGCCAAATCAACGCTGATTAGCCCAGAAGTACGCACGCAAATCATCGACTTGATTGAAGATTTAATCGATACCGGCTCTCTTGAGGCGCAGGCGCGTTATGACGGTCTGTTTGAGCGCGGTCGTTCTTTATCACTATGGTTGTTTGAGCATGTACATGGCGAATCGCGCGACCGTGGTCAAGCGATGGTCGATTTGATGGGTCAGTATCAAGAAGCTGGCTTTGAGATTAGCGTCAAAGAGCTGCCTGATTATCTGCCTTTATATCTTGAATTTTTAGCGTATCAAGCAACCATTATTGAAGACGACATTCAAATTCGTATGGATATCGCTGATGTTAGCCATATCCTCGCTTTGCTTGCCGCCAGATTAGAGGGTCGCGGTAGCTTGTATAAAGGCTGCTTCAATGCGCTATTGCAAATCGCTGGTAAACCGCTCGATATCGTTGAAGAGTACCAAGAAAAAATCAGCAAAGAAAAGCGTGATGACAGCTTTGAGGCATTAGACAAAGAATGGGAAGAAGAAGTGGTGACGTTTTTGGATGCGCAACAAGAAGAGCGCTGCCCGTCACAGACAAGTACCCAAAATCTTGCAGCAAAAGCTGGTATAAAAAATGCCTCTGCTACAAATGCGGTCGATGCTCCAGTGCACTGGGTAGATTTTAAAACCAACCAGCCGGTTAAATCATAATAAGGAGAAAGGACATGAATATCGCAGATCCTAGTGTGCAGTCTTTAGCCAACCTAAACTGGCTACAAATTTTCCTTTTTGGCGTTTATCCGTATGTGGCATTGACCATCGCTATCATTGGTACTTGGGTACGTTTTGATTTATCTCAGTATTCATGGAAGACAGGCTCGACGCAAATGCTCAGAAGCAAAAACATGCGCCTTGCCAGCAACTTATTCCACGTTGGCATTATCGTGGTGCTCCTCGGTCATTTATTTGGCATGTTGACGCCGCATTTTCTTTATGACAGATTTATCAGCGCCGGACATAAGCAGATTTTAGCAGTGGTCGTTGGGGGTATCGCAGGCGTGTTTTGTTGGTTTGGCTTAGTCATGCTCATGTGGCGACGCTTTACCGATGACCGTATCTCAAACACCTCATCGTTCTCAGACAAGCTGGTACTGGTGCTGTTATTTATCCAGCTGAACTTAGGTCTGCTGTCCATCTTTACGTCAGTGAAGCACTTAGATGGCTATACCATGATGAATTTGGCAGGCTGGGCACAGGACATCACAATCTTAAGACCTTTGCAGGCAGCGGCGCGCATTGAGCAAACTGACTTAATTTATCAGCTGCATATGGCGCTCGGCATCACTCTGATTGCGATATTTCCGTTTACACGGCTTATTCATATCATTAGTGCGCCAATTTGGTATTTCGGGCGTCGCTATCAAATTGTCAGACAAAAAAACTCTCAGTAAGGTTATAGAGCGGTATCTAAATGGAACGGCGTTTTTAACCCTATCCTCAACTAGATATTGCTCTTTACCCTACCTTTAACGATAAATCAACACGCCCTATATTTTAGAATTTCTATTACCAGAATCCTTAGTGGAGCAAAGCCATGACTGTCAGTACCTACAATCCAGCCGACCATGCGACCAACCAAAACGCTCATGTGCACAGTGGTAAACATCACAGCCATGGTAATGATAATCACAGTCACAGTCACAGTCACAGTCATGCCGATCACACTCCTACTGGTCGCAGTGATGATATTCTTAGAGTAATGCCAACCTTGTCTGATTTGCAAAAACCACATTCTGACCAAGAGTTCATCGAAAAAGCAATGGCGGAAGAGCGCAGCAACCATAAAAATCTGATTGCCTCTAGCCGTGATGAGCTGCCTTCAGTAACGGTCAATGGGGTGATGATAGATAGAACCAATATCGCTCAAGAGCTGCAATATCATCCAGCAGAAAACAAAGAAGACGCCGTCTTTTTAGCGACACAAGCGCTAGTTGTGCGCGAATTACTGAGATTGGCAGTTTTAGATGAGCCAAGCCTTGGTGAAGCGGCGTGGGAAAACGACGAAGAGCAAGCTATCTCTACCTTAATAGACAAAAACGTTCAAGCAACGATGCCAGATATGGCAACTTGTGAGCGCTATTATAAGCAGAATATGACTGACTTTAAGACTGATCCCATCATGACTGTACGCCATATTTTATTGGCATGCCCGCCTGAAGATGGCGATGAGCGCTTAAAACTTAAAAAGACCGCGTATGAGTTTATCGAACAAATCAAAAATAACGCCAATCCTGATGCAGAGTTTATACAGTTGGCACGCCAGCATTCGGCTTGCCCTTCAAAAGAGCAAGGCGGCGAACTGGGTGTGATTAGCAAAGGTCAAACCGTACCGGAATTTGAAGGTGTATTATTTAAGCTCGATAAAGGACTTGCGCCAAGCCCTATCGAAAGCCGTTACGGTTTTCACATCGTTGAGGTGCTCAATAAGGAACCTGGCATACAGATGACTTATGAGCAAGTCAGCCCTGCGATCCATAATAAATTGAGCCAACAAGCCTTTCACCAATCATTATGCGATTACCTGTTTACCTTAGCGCATGAAGCTGATATTCAAGGTATCGAGATGACGCTTGAGCAAGAGAATATCTTCCGCGGCTAAGCAGTCCGCTGTCGGTCACTTAATTCTTATGTTATAAAGTAGCTGCTATGGTATAAAGGTTCTTATGATACAACACCCTTTTTATGCTATGTGTCGTTCAATATTAATAAAATGAGTAGACGTTTATGATTACGGTTGCAGGACTTATCTCTGAAATACAGCAGCGCATAGAAGCTTATAATACTAAAGACTATCCGCTACATAAAAGAGCGGTCGCAAGCTACGACTTATTAGACAGCCGTCATCATATATTGGCAGAAGATATTGTCTCGCCTTTTGCCATACCAAGACAAAATCTATCGGCGATGGATGGTTATGCGATCGCTAAAGACAGCATACTCTCAGCAGACAGCACGATTGATATCGTGGGTGAATCACAAGCAGGCAGTCCTTATAGTGGTGAAATTTCAGCAGGACAAGGGGTGCGTATTTTTACCGGTGCGGTCGTTCCTGACAGCTGTGATACGGTCATCATGCAAGAAAACACCAATTTTGCCGCCATAAAAGACCGCATTGATAAATCACAGCCCTATGCCATCACTCTCAGTCAAGACGCTAAGCATGATGACAATATCCGTAAACAAGGCGAAGAGATTGAAGCTGGTGAAGCGGTTTTGTTAAAGGGTAAACGCCTAAATCCTGCTGATATTAGCTTACTGGCTAATTTGGGTTTTGGTCAAGTGACGGTATATCAGCCTTTAATCGTTGGTGTGCTCGCAACCGGTGATGAGCTGGTTGCGATTGGCAATGAGCTGATCAGTTTGGCGCAAATCTATAACTCGAACACGCCTACCCTAAAAAGCTTACTCTCTGATTTGCCCATTACTATTCGTGATTATGGCATTATCCCAGATGACTTAGATAAAACCACCACCGCTGTAACCCAAGCGATGCAAGAGTGCGACGTCCTTATCTCCACGGCTGGGGTATCGGTTGGCGACTATGATTTTTTAACCACCGTCATTGGGCAGCTTGGGCAGATTAACCACTATAAAGTGGCGATGAAACCCGGTAAGCCATTTGTCTTTGGCGAGCTGACTAAAGATCTTGCCAAGCCCGTGCTATATTTTGGCTTGCCCGGCAATCCGCTATCGACCATCGTTGGTAGTCTGCAATTTGTCATTCCAGCCTTGTGGCAAATGGCAGGCGCTGCGCCACAAGAGCGACCTATGCAGTTAAGTCTCACTGCAACGCTTAAAAATGATATCAAAAAATCAGCGGGGCGTATGGATTTCCAAAGAGGCATATTGTCCCAAAACGAACTTGGCGATTTCCAAGTTGAAAGCTTTACCAAGCAACAATCGCACCGTATCAAACAACTAAGCCATGCCAATTGCTTTATTGTACTAGCACAAGATTCTGGCAATGTAGCCGCTGGTGAAACCGTAAAAGTGCAACCTTTCCCTTGGTTACATTGCTAAATAATCGCTAAACAACAGCTAAATAATTGAGTCATTAATAACGGTATAGCTAAAAAGCTGCATGGCTAATCAATGGTATAAAGCGTTACACAGTTAATAACTCTTTATACTGTTGATTAGCCATGAATCATGAGAAACTGCTTGGGGCGTATGTTGATTTTAAAAATCATAACCAAGTAGATCTACTACTTTAGTGGTAGTTTTTGGGTCACTTACGGTGAATGGTTATTTGCAAGCAAGCTGTCATAATCGTGTTTAAATAGAACTTCCCACTCACAACCTGAGGCAACGCCTAAAAGTACACACTATACTTAATATTAATGGTAATCATCTATGAACCATCTTGCCCCTACCCTAGGTAATGCGCAATTGTATTCGCCTGCCGCTGCACCCGTTATTTTTGATGGTGACTCATCATCGAACGTTGCAACGCAAGCTGCTAGCACGTCGACGTATTTTCCGGTCACGCTCTCTCAACCGTTAACCGATGGTTTCGCACGACGTCTCACCTATTTGCGTCTATCGATTACTGATTTCTGTAATTTTCGCTGTGAATATTGCCTGCCAGATGGCTATCAAGGTAAACCCCCACAAAACGAGCTTAGCGTCACTGAAATTGCCACGTTAATCCGCGGATTTGCCCAAGTTGGTACTAAAAAAGTCAGGATTACGGGCGGTGAACCCTCTATACGCCGTGATGTGGTAGACATTATTAAAACCATCAAAAACACCGAAGGCATTGAAACCGTTGCCATGACCAGTAATGGGTATAAGCTTGGTAAGCACTTAGCCAGCTGGCAAGCCGCTGGACTGAATCAGCTTAATATCAGTATGGACAGCTTTGATGCCGCGACCTTCCATAAAATGACTGGCTTTGATATGTTGCCGCAGCTGTTGGCGGACATGGATACTTTGCTTGCGACCACAGATATTAAGCTAAAAATAAACAGTATTTTAATGGCTGAAACCGCCTTTGAAAATCTAATGAATGCCATTGAATACATCAAAAACAGAGCGGTCACTTATCGCTTTATTGAATTTATGCAGACCAGTGATAATAGCGATTTATTTTTTGCGCAGCATGCACAGTCCGATATTATTACCAATTATTTATTAAAAAATGGCTGGCAAACTCATATACGTAGCAGCAACGATGGCCCAGCCATAGAGTATAGCCATCCAGATTATCAAGGGCGTATCGGTATGATTGCCCCTTACGCTGCTCATTTTTGTGATAGCTGCAATCGCTTACGGGTTAGCAGTCAAGGCAAGGTGCATCTGTGTCTATTCGACCAAGGTAATTACGATATTCGTCAGCATCTAGCACAGGATGATGTCGCAGGACTTGTTAATACCCTCCATAGCTTTATGCCAATCAAACCTGAACATCATCATCTTCACGAATCAAACAGCGGCATGATGAATAATTTGTCGATGATTGGTGGATAAAATCAATAATGTATCAATAATAAAAACTTTTATTTCCATAACAAGCGTATTTATTAAGGATTATTCATGAGTAAGCTGCAAGCACCCTTTACCCCGCTTAATATCGCCATCTTAACGGTTTCTGATAGTCGTACTCTTGCAGAAGATACCTCAGGGCAGTATTTGGTTGACCAACTGACCACAGCAGGACACCAACTTGCCGATCGTCAGCTGATTATTGATGATATTTATAAAATCAGAGCCGTCATCAGCGGTTGGATTGCCGACCCAAATGTGCACGCTATTATCACCACTGGCGGTACTGGCTTTTATATCCGAGACAGTATGCCAGAGGCGGTTGGCGTATTATTTGATAAATCGGTCGATGGTTTTGGTGAAATGTTCCGCTTAATCTCAAAAGACGATATCGGCATGTCTACCATCCAATCTCGCGCTGTGGCTGGCATGGCAAATGGCACGGGCATTTTTTGCTTACCCGGCTCGTCAGGCGCTTGCCGCACTGCTTGGGAAGGTATCTTACAAGAGCAGCTTGATAACCGCACACGCCCCTGTAATTTTGTCCCGCACTTTATGCGTACCAATCCAGGTCATGATTAATTCATGCTTGAAGTGGCGGATAGCTTAATCAAAGCAGATGGATTCAATCGCTTAGCAGGTATCGTAATTTTGGCGGGCGGCGCATCCAAACGTATGGGAACGCCAAAAGCTGAGTTGATACTCCCGACAGGCGAGTGTTTGCTTGATTATCATGTTAGACAAGCGCTTGAATTGAGTGCTGCATTGACAAGCAACTTACCTATTATGATTGCGGATAATGGGCGTGGTTTTAGCATCAATCCAGATTTGATTAAGAATTCGCCATCGCCAGTCTTTCATATTAATGATTATCTATCTGCTAACGCTCTTTCTAACAAGATTCTGTCAAGCAATGATAATAAGCCGATTGAAACAGGTGGCGCGTTGGTAGCGATTGAATCAGCACTGCAAGCATTAAAGAGTTTGGCAAGTTCAAACCAATTAATAAAAGAAGCAAGCTGGCAGCAATCTTGGTTGATGGTTATCAGCTGTGACAGTTTAATTCCTGTCACCGATTTATGGCAAAAACTGCGACCTTATATCACGCAAGCTGCAGACAAATCTGTTATTTGCCTGACCGATGACAGTCATTTATATCCATTGTTAGGTCTATACCGCTTGGATATGGAGCCTGATTTAAAGCGTTATATTGACGATGAGCAACGGCAAGTAATGAAGTTTATTAAGCCGATTGTGCAGCCTGTAGCTTTCGTGAAAAAGTGGCAGAATTTAACCAATTTCAATACGCCTAAAGATTTTTCCCGTGCTTGTTTAGCTTTGAACAACTTATAAAAAGGTTTATTGAGAGAAACTAGCTTTCAGAAAAACTGACCATTTAAGAGAAATAAAGAATGAATAGCGACCAAGTAAACAACAATAATAAAAACAATCAATCTGGCTTATCCCATTTAGACAGCGACGGTGATATCACCATGGTCGATGTGAGTGGCAAAACGGCTAGCACCAGAGAAGCTTGTGCTCTCGGACAAGTGGTTTTTCCCGCAGACATTTATACGCAAATCAAAGCCGCTGACGGCATGACCAAAAAAGGCAGCATCACTCAGACTGCTCATATTGCCGGTATCATGGCAGCCAAACGCACTCACGACTTGATTCCACTTTGCCATCCTCTGCCCTTAGATAAAATTAGCTTAAGCTTTGCATACGATGATGCAAACCATAGCATTACTGTGACTGCCACGGTTAAAGTTACTCATAAAACTGGGGTAGAAATGGAAGCATTAACCGCCGTCAGTGTGGCTTGCTTGACCATTTATGACATGACCAAAGCCATCTCGCATGACATTGTGATTGATAATATTCATTTGATGAGAAAAACGGGCGGTAAGTCCGACTATCAACATGCCTGAAAATAATTTGAAAACTATAAAGTTAAGCAGTTCATAAATAAGGGAGATTGCTATGAGCACTTTAATAGAAAGCAATACAAATTCTAAGTTAGACACCACGATGAATATTAACGTCTTATATTTCGCTAGCTTAGCTGATGAAACCAATTGTCATGAAGAAACAGTCACTGTGCCACAGTCGACGTCATTGACCGAACTGTACGAACAACTACGCCAAAAACATCGCTTTAGTCGTCCGCAGTCAGAGCTGCGCGTGGCGGTCAATGACTATTTCGCTAAGTGGACCGATGAAATTTATGACGGCGATAGTGTGGTTTTTATCACCCCAGTGGCTGGTGGTTAAAACCATTTAACTATCATCTGCATCATTAAGAATCTTAAAAACAATAAGAGAAAATGGTTATGACAGACAATGTACACGGTCAATCGATGAGCATTAAACGTACCATTGATGAGGCATACCTCATCGCTGAACGTGATGGTTTTGCGCTGTTAGATACCGATATTGATGAAAATCGGCTTAAAAGCACCCTTGATAATGACAGTTGCGGCGCGTTTGTCTGCTTTGAAGGACGGGTACGCAATCATAATAATGCCAGTAGCGTCAATCGTTTGACTTATTATGGTTATGAAGACCTTGCTATCAATCAAGGTCGCGCCATTATCGAAGAAGCCAAAAAGCGCTTTGAGATTACCCATGCCATTGCCATCCATCGTATCGGTGCATTAGAAATTGGTGATGTCGCTATTTGGGTTGGCGTCGTCTCAGCGCATCGCTATCCTGCCTTTGATGCTTGTCGCTGGATATTGGATACGATTAAAGCCGACATTCCAGTTTGGAAGCAAGAATATTACCAAGACGATTCCTCTAAGTGGCTTAGCAATAATGGGTAACAATGCGCTTCAAATGACTGCTTAAAGCGATAGCTAACCTTTAGCAATAACAGTGAGCGACACTGGCGAGCAATAATAAGAAGGCTTCATAATAATGATTAAAATAATAACAATATCATCAGCTTGCTTAGCGTTAATGCTAACTGCTTGTAGCAAAGAGCAAACCACTCAGCCAGTCCAATCAGATGTCGATAACACCACTGAGCAAAGTCAAACACTGCGCATCGCAGCGGCTGCCAACTTATCAGATGTATTGCCTGAGATTATTGCTGCTTATCAAGCGGATAAAACCCCGCCTGCACAAGCGATTGACGTGACTTATGCCTCTTCAGGTAAGTTATATGCGCAGATTACCTCTGGCGCACCTTACGATATATTTTTATCCGCCAATCAAGAATTCCCTGCCAAGCTTGCCAAAGAAAAACTAGATAACGCAAAATCTGCTGACGAAGCAACCCACGAGCCCTTTACTTATACCCAAGGTCAGCTGGCACTTTATAGTGTTAACAAATCCCTTAAAGGACTCAATAATACTACTTTAAATGCATTATTGATGTCTGAATCTGATAGCAAAATCACCATTGCCAATCCAGAACTCGCCCCTTATGGCAAGTCGGCACAAGCGTACCTGCAATCACAAAATATCTTTGACACTCTCACTGAGCAAAGTCGCATTATTCAAGCTGAAAATATCGGGCAAGCGTTTCAATATGCGCACACTGGTAATGTCGATTATGGCTTTATCGCTCAATCACAACTGACAGCGATTAAAGCCACGCCTGAGCAGTTCTATACGTTAGCGCCAGACGCTTATCCCCCTATTTTGCAAGACGGGTTGGTGATTAGTGACACTACTGCCGCGACCGATTTTTCAAACTATCTGCGCTCACCTACTGGACAGCAGTATTTTTCTGACGCAGGTTATCTCGCTATAGATTAAGACAACTTTGATAAAAAATGCGCTCTAGCGGTTCTCATCGGAGCGTTTGATACTGTCTGGACTGGCATCATAAATAGCCTCTAATTCTTCTGTTGTTAGATAGCACTCAACGATAGGAAACAATTCTCGTTCTTCAAAACGAATATGATCGTATAGCAAGGTGGCGAGTTTTTTGACTTGTCCAACGGTGACGTGATTGCTTTGAGATTGCGGCAAATCTTGAACCTCTGCCATGAGTGCATGCAGGGACTTGTGCTGCGCATCAAGTGTATTTAGTACCGCTGCCACCTCAGGTTTGGAGCTGCTATGAGGCTGTAAGGCATGAGCCATTAGATTGTCTTCAATCTGAAAATGCTGTTGCATCTCGTTAATATAAGACGTGATATTTAGCCAATGCTCGGCAATTGCGTTAGGTTCATCAGCACACTCTTTAGCATGGCGAGATAGATTCAGACCTAGATGATGTTGGCGAGATAATGGTTGTAATTGTGCGGCGCGTTTCATGATTAAGTACCTCAGTTAATCGACATAAAGCCCTATGTCAGTGGCATTTAAGGATGTTTATCTATGCTTAACTATATACTCATACTACACTTGTTAGGCGCTACTGTCTGGACAGGTGGTCATCTGATTTTGACCTTGGTGGTATTACCAAAAGCGCTATCATCCCGAAATATTGATGGTCTGATGCAATTTGAGCAGCTGTTTGAAAGGGTTGGGATGCCAGCTTTGATGCTGCAAATAATCACTGGACTTTGGATGGCCTACCAGTTATTACCCAACATTGCTGCATGGTTTAAACTTGATAATGATTTTAGTATTCTTATTAGTCTCAAATTACTATTATTGCTAATGACTGTTCTGGTTGCCCTGCACGCTCGTTTCTATCGAATACCCAGATTGTCTATTCACACCCTGAAAGGATTTTCAATCAATATCATATTGGTCACTTTGTTTTCTGTCGCCTTTGTTGTCGTTGGCACGCTCTTTCGCACAGGTTTAAATTAGGACGTGTCATCGTTTAGGTTATTGATACGTCCTAATATCTTATTGAATTCAACTACCTTAACATCTTCTTAACAGCGTACTGGTTACTGTAAGGCATTACACTCCTTACCATCCTGTTGAGAAGTACTTGTATGTCAATATCTCAAGCCGCCAAAATCGATGTACCCAAAGCCAATAAAAAAATCCGCTTCCTAAGCAAGCTCTATGATCGTGAGATCAATCTCAATCATCTGATCATAGTTGTTGCTCTGTACTTAGTAGCGACGGCGAATATTGGCTTTTTTGAGCAGTTACTCAGCGTTTATCCATTGAGCACAAACACGGGCTTTATTTTTTCCATCATAGGCTTATTATTTGGGCTGATGTGGTTGGTGTTGTCACTGCTGTGTTATCGCTCAACGGCAAAAGTAGTGCTCATCATAATGATGCTGATTGCAGCCATCTGTGGTTACTTTACCGACGCCTACGGGACGATATTTAATCGTGATATGCTCATTAACGGCTTACAAACTGATCAAGCAGAAGCCATGGGATTAATGGCGCCCAGTCTATTTATTCGCCTGTTTCTATTAGGTATAGTGCCTGCTTTCATGATTGGTAACATTCGTCTAAAGCGATTGTCTTGGCAACAAGCAACCCTTCAAAAATCAGTCACCCTATTATTATCTATTGTATTGATAGCGGTGTGTCTGGTGCCATTTGGTGACCAATACGCCAGCTTTTTTCGCCAGCACAAAATAGTCCGTAGTTATGTCAATCCTATTACTCCTGTTTATTCTGTCATCAAACTGGGTACTGATTATATCGCTGAGCGCCGTCGTCCCGATACGCTAATCCCTCATGCCACAGATGCAAAACGCAGCATTACTATTAACGCTAGCAACACTAGCAACAGCGCTGTAAAACCTAAGTTGATGGTATTTGTAGTAGGAGAAACCGTTCGTGCTGACCATATTGGCTTAAACGGTTATGCGCGCAACACCACGCCTTTGCTTTCAAAACAATCAGACATTTATAGCTTTAAAGACGCCTCGTCATGCGGCACATCCACCGCCTATTCAGTACCCTGCATGTTTAGCTACGCCAATAGAAAAACTTATGACCCTGATAGCGCTAGCTATAATGAAAACGTGCTCGATACGCTACATAAGCAAGGCGTCAATGTCGTTTGGCGAGACAATAACTCTAGCGCCAAAGGGGTGGCTGACCGCGTAACTTTTGAGGACTATAAAACAGCCGCGCTCAATCCAGACTGTGATATTGAGTGTCGAGACATAGGCATGCTTGATGGTTTTGATAAACTGGTTAAGTCAGGCAGCTCACAGAAAGAGACACCTAAAGCCACACTTATTTTGTTGCATCAAATGGGCAATCATGGACCCGCCTATTTTAAGCGTTACCCTAAAGATTTTGCAGAATATCAGCCCGTCTGTATGACCAATGAGCTATCAAAATGCGACAACCAGTCGGTTATCAATGGCTATGACAATGCCATTCGTTATACAGATTATTTTTTAAATAGCGTGATCGACACCTTAAAACCTTATGAGCAAGATTATGAGGTGGTGATGGTATATATTAGTGATCATGGAGAAAGTTTGGGCGAAAACAATATTTACTTGCATGGTCTGCCATACGCTATTGCGCCAAATGCTCAAAAGCACGTGCCAGTGATTATTTGGTCACCGAATGGCAACGGCATTGATAGCAGCACTATTGCTAACAGTAGCCTAGCTAACATGATTGATCAGCCCGTATCACATGATTTTATTACGCCAACCTTGCTTCAGTTTTTTGGTATCACCACTGACGAAACCAAAGCAGCACCCACCTTTTTTAAAGTGACTAATTGAATTCTTTATCATCGCTCCGCCTTTTTAGGTAATAATACTCATGTACAAGATACTCATCATTGAAGACAATCCCGATATCGTCGCCAATATTTATGCTTTTTTTGAGCCGAAAGGCTTTGAGCTAGACAATGCCCATAATGGCATTAGTGGCTTAACGCTCGCATCGAATAATCGATATGACGTCATCTTGTTAGATGTCATGCTGCCGGGTATGGACGGCACTAAACTGTGCAAAAAGCTTAGGGAAGAGCTGCATGACAAAACGCCAGTATTGATGCTGACCGCTCGCGATACGATTTTAGATAAAGTGGCAGGATTCGATAGTGGCGCTGACGATTATCTGGTTAAGCCTTTCTCATTGGTGGAATTAGAATCTCGTATTAAGGCTCTCATACGCCGACATAAAGATGATCATTTTGAGCATGGTTTAACTGTTGGCACATTGTCTTTAAATCATAGTGAGCATACGATTACACGTGAAGGTAAGTCGCTAAAACTCACACCAACAGGCTTCAAAATACTACATACCTTGATGAGTGCGGCGCCGCGCGTGGTTAGCAAAACCGAGCTGGAAGAAAAGGTATGGGGCGAAGATGTACCAAGCAGTGATGCACTGCGCACTCACATGCACGGGGTCCGTGCGCAGGTCGATAAGCCGTTCGATAAAATCATGATAGTCACGTTGCCCGGTGTCGGTTATCAGATTATTGATCCTGATAAAGCCTAAAAAATCATCGTCTGATGTCCTTATTTGACTCTCACTGTCTTTCATATCGCCTTTCACAACGAAGTAAATACCATGTTTAATATCGACTCCATCGCCAATAAGTTTCGACTCTCCTACTTGTTATTTGCCCTATTACTGTGTGCCACTTTCGTCAGTATTTTCATGTATGCCGAAGTCAGAATGGAGCAACAGCTGGTCAAAGCTCGCTTATTGCAACAGTTAGAGCTTAGCCAAGAAAAAGAAGGCGATCAGCCTATTTATACCGCTGAACCGGGTATTAAGATTTATCGCTTCGATAACGCACCGAGCAATCTGCAAAAACTGGCCACCCAAACCGTACAAGAGATGCCCGTCACTGTCACCACTAAAAATGGTCAATCGACAACAGAGTTACATTTCTTTAATTATAAAAAAGACAAAGAAAACTACATTTTAACCTACTTAGAAAACACTGAAATGGTGATGGGGAATTACCCTGTTTTGGCCATATTTGAGCATTTAGAAGACATATTTGCCAACGCCCTAAAAATAGCGGTCATTTTGAGCTTATTGATTGCAGTGATATTTTCATCGCTGTCCTCCAAGCAAATCATTAAACCTTTATTAGACTTAAAGCAAGCCGTAGAAACAGATCATCGCAACTTGACGGAATTGACGCATCTGCCCTCCGAGGTTGGCGTGTTAGCACGCGCAATCGATGAAAAAAACCACAAACTTGAGCAGTACCTCAAACGCGAACAGCTATTTACTGGTGATGTCAGTCACGAGCTGCGCACGCCTTTGACGATTATCATGGGGGCATCAGAGGTATTGTCCTCACAACTAGAAAGCGACCCTCACTTGAGCGCATTTGCCACTCGTATCAGTACGACCGCCAAAGAAACCTCGGAGATTATCAGCGCCTTATTATTGCTGTCTCGTGCTCCTGAAAAACTGGATGCACCGCCAACGTCTATCAATGACATCGCGTTAAATGAAGTACAGCGCTTAAATTACTTGCTTCGCCATAAGTCAGTCACCTGTAAAATAGTCGCAGAACAGCTGTATGTCGCACACGTACGACCTGAACTGCTAAAAATGGCACTGGGTAATTTGATAAAAAATGCGTTTCAGTACACCGATGAGGGTGAGGTCATCATCACTATCGATGCTGAAAAAATCACCGTCACTGATACTGGTCTAGGTATTCCTGAGGTGATGATGCCGCTGCTATATGAGAGATTTGAACGTCTAGAGCAGCAGTATAAAGACATCTCATTGGATACAGAATCGTCATTGGCAGCTGACGCCCATTATCCAGTAGAAGGCACAGGCTTGGGGCTCAGTATCGTACACCGCATCATGACACATATGGGCTGGCAGCTTACCCATAAAGTCAATCCGTTAGGTGGCAGTACCTTTATCATCAATTATCATTAGAGCAGATCTCTATTTTAAAAAAGCTTAACGTTTTCTTAATGCCTGCCCGCTTATACTTAGGGCATGTTGAACATTCGACCATGGTTAAATGGTTAACATTTATCGCATACCTTGATATTAATAGACTGTGAAGCATTTGACATGAATAAAGCAAATCCTATTAATTTTGAAAACCAGTCGGCCAGTCGGCCAGTCGTGGGGGTTTAAGCCCAATAGCAGGCAAAAAACAACTGCTACCTCATAGCTATGCCAGTGACGCCAAGGGTAAAACAGGATTTTACCGTATTATAAAAGCCGCTGGTTACTCTCTGGACGGCTTCAAAGCAGCTTACAAATTTGAGGCGGCTTTTCGACAAGTATTTTGGCTCAATCTCATATTATTCATGGCTATTATATTGTGCCCTTTCATTATCAGCGTCAAAATGCTACTGGTCGTTGCTTCTTTCTTATCATTAATCGTCGAACTCATTAACACGGGAATCGAAACCAGTGTCGATCACACATCGACCGCCAAGCATCCACTGGCAAAGATAGCCAAAGATGTTGGCTCTGCGGCGCAATTTTTGGCATTACTGCTGCTATTTATCTTGTGGATGATGGCATTATTGAGTATTGTATTTTGAAAACATATTCAGCCAATGGAGTCTGGCTTAAACTCCTATGTTTGACCATCATAGCGACACTGCTGTTTGAGCACAGCCAATTAGACATTCATATTAGCAAGCTTTTTTACACTAATGGACACTGGCTACTAGAAAAAGGCACACAACCTTTTGCCTTTATTTTTTATGACTTGCCTAAATTGCTACTCATCTTGCTTGGCATTTATCTCATAGGCGTTCTAATTCTGAGACATAAACAGGATTCAGACATCAATCTGGTAATAAAAAATGCTAAGTACGATAAACGGTGCACGCCTTTATCCACGCGTGAAATAGGTTATCTACTGCTTGTTTTAATTGCCGTTCCCAGTATGATTGCGCTACTCAAAGGTGTCACTCATGTCAGTTGCCCCAATCATTTAATACTGTTTGGTGGCGACCTGCCTTATCTAAATATTTGGCAAAATATAGTCGCTAACACGCCTGCCAAGTGCTTCCCAGCGGCTCATGCCAGTGCCGGATTTTCTCTATATGGCTTGGTCTTTTTACCCACTCTACATCAGTATCGCTATAGGATATTTGAAATAGTCACGGTCATAGGATGGACGATGGGACTGTATAAAATGCTGTTTGGTGATCACTTTTTTAGTCATACATTAGTATCGATGCTTCTGTCATTGACCATAACCTGCGCACTTGCAACGCTATTTTTTAAATACCCAGTAGCGAATAAAGCCAACAGTATCAATGCTAATAGCAAAAAACCTGATGCAGCAAGCTTTCAAAAATCGTCGAAAACCCAATCTTAGCTGTTAAATAATAGCCAAATTAACAATGATAGTCTTATAAAAATAAAGCTACTAAGCATTTGATAAGTAATGTATAAATAGTTATTGCTGACTGACTTAATATTGAGTAACAGCATGGATTGCGCTCATCGACGACGTTCTTTATTTATCAATAGCCCGCAAAGGAATGTAGCTATGAGCATCCTATCTTTTATTCTAAAAAAATCAAATATCTACCCTTTACTGACATTGGCACTGCCACTGACACTGCCATTATTAATAATAAGCGCTGCACATAGCAGCCATGCCGCCAGTTATACCATCAATCCTGCTGGCACCCATGTGCGCTTTGCCATTGAACGCTTCCAATCCCCTGCCACTGCGGGCGGCTTTTATAATGTCCAAGGTCAACTGCAATATGACTCAAGTTTAAAAACTGGCAATATCTCCTTGGTCATTCCGATCAGCTCTCTAAATACGGGAAATAAAGCATTTAACCAGACTTTGACAGGCCCTAGATTCTTTGATATGCAGCGCTTTCCGTTGGCACGCTTTGATTCTAACAAATGGTATTTTAGCCAAGACAAATCACGCCCAATGGTCACAAAAGTAGACGGTCATCTAACGATGCATGGTGAAACCCACCCTATTAGCTTAACAGCGACTAAGTTTGACTGTTATCTACACCCTACGCTCAAAAAAGATATTTGTGGTGGGGATTTTACGGCGATGATTGATCGCACCAAATGGAATATCGATAAATATGCGTGGTTTGGCGTCACTAAAAACCTTCATTTAAACATTCAGGTCGAGGCAACCAAACAGTAGCAGTCCTTATCAGCATTAATTTTATGACATTAATTTTTATAGCACTGCTTTTTTAGAGCCTATCCTCATTTTAAAAATGGGCTAAAAATAGCTAAACGTGCTGAGGCGGTACGGAATACGTGCCAACTACGTGAGCCACCATGTCGCGAGAGCCTTCAGAATAAAGCGCAACCTCGCCAACGATTAGTGTGCGCCCAACTTTCATCAACGTACACTCAGCGATAATACGTGCTTCTGCTGAGGGTTTGCGCAGGAAGTTAATGGTCAAACTCGTCGTCACCGTTAATGGCACAATACCTATTTTACCAAGTATCGCCACATAGAGAGCCACATCAGCGATGCTCATCAATACTGGTCCAGAGACCGTACCACCGGGACGCAATTCATTGATACCAATATCGTGTGATAAGGTCGAGCGATTGTCACCGACTGCCTCGATGACACATTTGGTTTGTGGAAATTCCAACGCCATAAAGGCGACAATTTCTTCTTTGGTTGCAGACATATCCCTTCCTTGGATTTTATTATCCTTAATCAATGCACCACTGGCGTACCTTCTGTACTAAATGCAAAGCCTTTATTGCTAAAATTACCGATCATCACCGCCTCAATGACAGGCTTGACCGTCTCATCTATCCCTTCGACTTCGATGATAAAGTTGGCACCCGATCCGCCTTTATCCTCTTCTTTTTCGACGATATAATTGAGCGTGGCCATTGCTGGAAGCTCAATCGGTTTGGTTAAATAGGGTTTTATAAAGGTTCCATCAGTGCCATAGTAGTCAATTTTATTGATATACAGTGATTTTTTTAGCGTGGTATTGCGTACACTCAAAGTCGCTGATAGCAATACTTTACGATTGTCTCTATCGGTGTAGATGTCAGAATAAATGGGCACATAAAAGGTTTGTTTATAGGCAAACTGGCTACGATCAACCGCTGTTGTCATCTCCAGCTCTTGAATAGGGTCTTGATGTTTTTCTGAATACAACACGTTCGGGTCTTGCGGCGTCTGATCACAGCCTGACAACAATGCCATCGTCGCAAGCAACAAGATGGATATAGTGCGCTTACTCATAAGTTTCCCCTTTGCCTTTTCATGTCACGGCTGTTGCAAATGTTTATTTGATGTTTACACCGACACTACGCAGAAACTCATTGATATGCTTGTTAGCACCGTAGATGACCAATACGTCTTTATCTTGCAATACTTGCTCAGGCTCAGCCAAACCTTTAATACTAGGCTTACTTTGCGTACGACCAAAGCTGTCTTCATAATACTCATAGCGCAGGGTACTAAGCAATCGAATATTGAACTTTTGCTCCAATTGCAAGTCATCAACAGTCTGACCAATCAACGACTTGGGAATGCTAATCTCTACCATACTGAAATGATCACTCAGCTCAAACGAGTCGACGAAATAACGTAGCGACAGCCGTTTGGCCCAGCGATTGGCCGCCTCTTTTTCAGGGTGAATAAGGTCGTCCACACCGATAGCTTGCAACACTTTTTCGTGCAGTGGATTGATACTGCGACTGATCAAACGTTTTGCTTTTAGGGTTTTAAATAATGCCGTCGCCATGACGTTTGCGCCTTGGTCTTCACCGATTGCAACAATAACGATATCGGTGTCGACAATCGGTAAACCGTTGACGGTATATTCATCCGTGGCATCCATACAGATGGTATGAGAGATGACTTCCTTATATGCCTCAACCTTTTGCATGCTACTGTCAATGGCAATCACTTCGTGCCCCTGACGGGTCAACGCCATGCCTAGCGATGAGCCAAAGTTCCCTAACCCTACGATGATATATTTCATAACCTTATTAACCTTTTTCAGTATTTTTTAATGATGAAATGGCTTATTTACGACCATTTAATTGATCGTGATTTCTTCAGTTGGATAGCGATAATTGCGCTGGCGTCTATTTTTAAGTAGGGCAATAAAGATGGTCAACATGCTGACACGCCCAACAAACATAATGACTGACACCACTATTTTGCTAAAATCTGATAACTCTGTCGTCAAATTCAAACTTAATCCCACCGTGCTGTAAGCTGAAAAGCACTCAAAAACCACCTTGATTAAATCAAGCTCCGGTTGATCGTAGCTGATGAGCGTCACCCCCATACCGATGACCAATAAAGACAGCCACATAATAGAAAATGCACGGCGAATCGAGATGTCAGCAATCTGGCGCTTAAAGACCTCAACATTGGTCTGACCACGTGCCAAACTCAAAGTGTTTAACAGTGCAATCGCAAACGTACTGGTTTTGATACCACCGCCCGTCGAATTTGGCGAAGCACCAATCCACATCAAAAATATCGTCAGCATGACTGTTGGAAAGGTCAGCTCACCCATATCAATCACATTGAATCCCGCGGTTCGCGGCGTGGCAGCAGTGAATAGCCCTGTGACAAGCTTACCGAAAAAGCTGCGATGGTCTGCCAGCACATTGTTATATTCAAATATCATCACACCGATGAGACCTACCAACAATAAAGCGCCCGTCGTAATCAAGGTTATGCGGCTATTAATATTGAGCAACCATGGTCGATAAATATAACGCTGATCATGGCGATAGATCAGGCGCTCGGCACGATCACGTAAATAACGCAGCACATTGACCACAATGACAAAACCCATGCCACCAAAGATAAAGGTCGTAGCGATAATCAGTTGTAATGGATAATTAAAACGTAGCGCGTCATCATACATGCCAGCGCTAAATGTAGAAAATCCAGCATTACAGAACGCAGAAATTGCATGGAAAACAGAGAAGAATAACTGCTCAGACCAATCCATATCTGGTATGTCATAAATACTGATATAAATGAGTGCCGCAGCCACTGCCTCAACAGCAAACGTCACATATAAGATAGATTTGAGGGTCGATACCACATCACCCATGCCGCGCATGTAAGACATCTCACTGATGCTCGCCTGCGTCTCATAACTGACACCGCCCTTAAAGAAATAACTAAAATACGTCACAAAGGTCAAAATACCCAAGCCGCCGATCTGTATCAGCCCCATGATAATGACTTGCCCAAAAGTTGTGAAATAAGTCGCCGTATCTACCACGATGAGACCAGTCACACAGACAGCACTGGTCGCGGTAAAGAGCGCATCAATGAAAGACAGCGGCTGCGTCGTTGCATTGGGCATCATCAGTAGCAATGCACCGACCAATACCAATGACAGGAAGCTTAAGATAAAAAACTGTGCAGGGTTTAGAAAGGTACGATTGAGATTAAAATCGTGGTCAGATATTTCACGAATAAAGGTCACAAAGACAGCAATTTTGATGGCAACGAAACCATCAACAGCGACCGACATCCCAGAACGCACCAAATCAGTGAAATGTGCTGCCAATAGGATAACAATCGCGATACTGGTCAGTAAGTCAAAGACCGCGACTTTATTTAGGGTCAGCGGCTTTTTGCTATAGATGTAACGACCTGCCGTCACAACAAATCCTAAAAAAATAATCGCCAGATAAAAAATATGGAAAACCTGTTGTAACCACATCGGCAGCGTGAAACCACTGTCTAATAAAGCAATGGCTACGCCGATAATACTAATGACAATCGTGACATTATTTAACAATCGATAACGCTTGGCTGCATGCATCGCCCTAATCCATGATAGGAATAACCACGATATTTATACTCCTTTTTTGTGTTACTCACAAAAACTGATTTGAGATAATCGTAACCAATTATGATGCCCTGTTGAACACTCATACCTAGCCATGCTGATTGCTAAAATGGCTGTAGATAAATCATAGATTGGCAGTGACGGTAATATTTATGTTTTAACGAGGTTTTGTGAGGTTGGATTAGATAAAAAATGATCACTGTGAGGGTCGCATAGTGACATTTTTAAATAGTAGCATTTCTATATAGCGACATTTTTACATGGCTACATTTTTGGATAGTTGCAGTGCAAACATATGCCCTAGTAAGTTCATTAGTTTATAGGTTGGCGTATTTATGAGCGCTATATCCCAATGGTCATCTTTACATGTCTTCTATCGATGTGGTCACCATTTTCACCCCGCCCCATGTTACCAAACCAACGCCCAGTGCGATCAATGAAGCACCCAGAAACAACCCTTCTGGCGGCATCTCACCCTGCAGAAAAATAGCCACTGGCACACCGACAACTGCGCCGACCGAGCCTAATAAACTTAATAAAACAGGACCGCCGGTTTTTTGTAATAAAAACAACAATAAGAATTGACCCGCAAATACGGCGGCTTGTATGCCAATCAGACCTAGCGGCAGCCAATCTATCGGCATATTGACTGAAAAATTAGGCAATACACTAAATGACAGCAGTAACAGCGACGCCGCGATTAGCATACCTGGCGCGAGTGCACTAGGCGACGCTTTATCAGGCCAGCGTAAGGTGCGATATATATTACCAATAGCCAATAATACTGGCCCGCAAAGCGCGATCAAAATCCAAAAAGTACTGGCGTCTGGCGTCGAAAACTTACGCACTGCCAATACTCCTGCGCCAAGAAGCGCCGCGGCCACACCCAAAGCACGGACGATATTAAATCGCTCCATCCGCAGTGCCAATGCGCCAAGATAAGTCAGCAATGGTGGAAGCGAGATAATGAGCGCGACGAAACCTGCACCCACATGTGGAATAGCCGAAAACAGTAGTAAATTAGAACCAGCAACACTGATGAGCGCGGCCACAAAATAGTATTCAAAGCTACGCGCATTTAAGGGAGGTAATTCGTGCCGTATTAATGCAACGATCAATAAAATAGCAGCAGCGCCCGTGATGGACCAAAAGAGAAATGCCAGTGGTGTAATACCTATCTCACCAGCATATTTTGCCAAATTGGTAGAAATACCAATCAGACCTCCTCCGCCTAACAAGCAAGCGAAAGGGATGAGCCATGTGCTGGTGTTGCGAGAAGCTTGCTGTTCTAAAGACTCACTCATCAACTATCCCATTGGATGGTGACGCTGATGACGATAGCGCATCAGACAAACCTAAATCTAAACCCTGTACCGCCTTATATGCTGCATCGATAGCACCAGCAATATAACCAGGGAACGCGTCTGACCATTCACTAGCACTGCCCGTTAGGCAGTTTTGCCATGCACCTGTATTTGGCTTGGCGTTCGGTGCGACAGCATGTTGACCTGCGCCACTGGCATCAGCAGGCGTCGCGGTCAATGAATCTTGCGCCCAGTCTTTCAGATATTCAGCCGTTGGCGTCTCTGCCTGTGCGCCAAATAAACGTACCAACTGCGCTCGGCAATGGGCTTTTAGCTCCATTTCTGAGACGCTTTGACGGACATGAGCAGGAACCCCAAAAAAGCCAAACAATGCACCTTCGCCCTCTACCAAGGACGCATCATGAATCTCAGTAAGTGGCCCTATTGCACTTCTCGCTGACCCTGATAATCCTTGATTGCGCCAAAAGGGTGAATCATAAACCGCCACATATTTGGCATGTGGCGCCATCCATGTCGCGGTCTCTTGCAACTCTGCCACCAAATCCTGCGGTAAAGTCGGTTCAAACTTGATGTTACTCGCCGCCAAACGAGGCGGTAGCGCAAGGAGCACATGCTGCGCGTGATAAGTAGTTATTTGATCAGCTGTCATCTGTTCAGCGCTGCTCTCGCTCTCTATGCTGATACAGCGCTCAGTCTTGATCACACGCTTTACGATTTGCCCCATGATAATGCGCGTAGGATTTAAACGCGCATACAGAGTGTTAATCAAGGATGCCATACCACCGACGAGACGCATAGACGGTGGCGAGCTTTGATAGCCTTGGGTACGGATAGGCAACTGATTGGCGGCACGTTCAACCATCATATCGCCGTCCTCGAACTGCGCAAAACGTGGTAAATTCAACTTTTCAATAAGACTGCTCAACTGCGGCTGATACTCTGGCCAAAACCAAGATGGCCCTAAGTCGAAGCCATCGTTTGATTTTTCATTATCGACACTGTGACTACTAGCATTCTGATCTACTGATGATTTCGCAACAGCGATGCGCCCGCCCAATCTATCACGCGCCTCAAGCAATATATAATCGATACCTTGTTGCTCTAACAAAAACGCTGCATATAAGCCACTCAAACCACCACCGATAATTGCAATAGGTAGGTTTTGCATAACAAATCATTCCTGCTTAGTTGAAGCTATTCAGTATCGAAGTTATTCAGCCAACAACTTGGTAAGCAGCTCGTCTATCTCAACCTTAAATTCTTTATCTTCAATCTTATTAGCCGTAATTTTAGCATTCTGTAGACTTTGAATAGCCGCTTCTTTGTTACCTGTCTCAAGCTGTAGTACCGCCATAGAAAAAGCAATCGACGACAGATGATCTTTTGAATTAATCGCAGTCGCTTTCGCTAAGGCCTTATCATAAATAACTAAGGCTTCGTCTAAATCTGCAGTAAAGTCAGCCAATGTTTCCCACTGTTCTGGATGGTCTTTATCGGTATTTTCATTATCATTACAAATGGCTTCTAATTCAGCATAAAACCCATCAAATGCTGCTTGATTGCCTATACGATCAGCTTCCAATAACTCTTCAGCTAAAGTATAAATTGCTTTATAAATTTTGGTATTAATCATTGCTCATAACCTTTTATGAATTAGGATCTATGGTACTTGTTTTTCAGCCAAGAGTACTTGGCAAATATTACTTAGTAAACAGTGCTTAGCTGGGATTATAACGCAATTCTACTAGCCAAAATGACTGACACAAAAAAAGGATGCGATAGTCGATATCACACCCTTTTTATTCATCAAACTACTAATTATTTTTTATCTGCCTAAAAGCTCATTATCTTGGTGGTTTGATCGACCATTAACGCTCCGATATCAGCAGGATCAGCAGCACTCACGCCGTCAATCAGTGCCGATTGGTCAATACCCTTACCCGGTAGATAAAGCGCACAAACCTCAACCTTGGTATTGGTATTCTTCATGACCATTTGCATCAAACCCTGTGGGCTCATATTTTTAGGCGGTTGTGCTGTGGTCACACTTTTGGGTGCGTCACGGAGCGCCATATCACCGGCTGGACCGCAGAGCAATACTCGAGTATTGGCACCTTGCTGCGCGGATTGCATAGTTAACACCATCGACATCAGCTGCACTTGAGCATCGTCTGATGTCACATTTATCAACACCGATGGCGTCGGTTTTTTATTCTCTGGAATGACGTCACTCTTTTGTGACATGGCATTGGTCGCTGTACAGCCAACCATCAGTGAGGCGGCGCTTATAGCAAGTACAGTAGCAACTATCCGTTTCATCATCTTCTCCATTTATCAACAATCATTAAAATCATCGTTATTAAATTATACACTAAAATATATTAACAAAAGGTATAATATTATTTATGATAAGAAAGTTATGATAAGAAAGTTATGATAAGAAATACAATCTGTGGCGTGTCCTCATTTTGAGAAGAAAAGAATACAGCACTGCGATCAACTCAGTTCGCGCCAGTGCAACCACAACCGCGTATCAAGCTCGAACTGATGATACTCAGGCTCCATATGGCAGCATAATTGATAAAAAGCTTTATTATGCTCATGCTCTTTAAAATGCGACAATTCATGCACGACAATCATGCGCAAAAACTCAGGCGGCGCTTCTTGAAATAAGCTGGCCACGGTGATGCTGTTGTGGGATTTTAGCTTACTGCCCTGTATGCGAGACTGGGTGGTATGAATACCTAGCGCATGTTTGAGGACCGTTAATTTACTGCTATAGCTGACATTCGATAACTGTCCCACTTTGCGCATATATTGGTTTTTTATCTCATTGATATACTGATAAAGCGCCTTATCACTTTTTATTTGGTGCTGAGTGGGATACTTTCTTTCTAGATATGCGCCCAATTTACCATCGCTAATCAGCAATGCCGCTTGGGTCTGCACTTGCTCAGAATAATGAGCGATATACTTTAATGTGGTCACAAACTTATCCTTTGCTAATATTTCGAAACTGATAATCCGAAACGTATCTTTATATATTTTACCCTATATCTACTTATTTTATTTTTCATAAAATAACCCCATAAGCTGCATTCAACTTATGGGGTTGTTTGTTACAATGTTTTTACTTAAGTGTTTTTACTTAAATATTCAGGACGTGTTGATAAATCAATTAACGCTCTAAATGTAGATACTGCAAATGGCGCTCGTACTGATTTAAGATATCGACCAACACTTGCTCTTTGGAGTAACCAACCAAGTCATACTCTTGTGAGCCTTCACTTAAGAACACTTCGGCACGATAATAGTACTCTGCATTCTTAGTTGAGGTACTCAATGTAAAGTTAGGACGCTCAGCTTTAATCAAATTAACTTCATAAATAAAGTCGTCTTCATCACCGTGTCCAACCCGTAATTTTAGACCATCTATTTGACCGCTACTCTCATCCATGCCTTCATCTATATCTTGTCCGATATGTTCAGGGTTACGGATGTCCAAAGAGGTTTTTAGACCGCCTGCCGCAAATTCTTTTTCAACTTCCGTCATGGCAGGTCTAACCACATTTTGTAAAAAGCGTTCAACTTGAGCATGTCTAGGGAAACTGACGATACGTTGCAAGCGTGCTTTCCAGCTCTTACCACTATCCAGCACATTAGCCGTACCAATCGTACTTGCCTTACGTTTATTACCTTCCTCTTTTAGCGACTTCCACATTGACATCATATAAAGTACAAGAATGAGCGAGAATGGCAAACCTGCAATGACAGATACTGACTGCAATGACGCAAAGCCGCCAGCAAATAATAGTCCTAAAGTGATAAGACCTGTTGCTGCTGCCCAAAACAGACGCAACCAAACCGGGGCATCGGTGTCATTGGTCATGCCGCGCGAGCTCAAATTCGCTAATACTAACGCACCTGAGTCAGCTGAAGTCACAAAGAATACTAAACCAATGACCACACCAGCAAATGATAAAACGTCACTGTAAGGAAAATACTCAAACAAGGCAAACATACCCATGGCGGCGTCATTAACAGCGATTTCACCAAGCTCAGTTGCTCCATTAGCAACCAAGTCTATCGCTGAATTACCAAAGATAGAGAACCAGGCAAAAATGAAACCCAGCGGAATAAACATCACGCCAAAGACAAACTCACGTAAGGTACGACCACGGCTAATACGCGCGATAAATAGACCAACAAACGGTGCCCAAGCGACCCACCATGCCCAGAAAAATATCGTCCAGCCTGATTTCCAATCGGCACCAGCAGTACCGTCATAGGCATATACATCAAAAGTTTTAAAGAGAATGGTTTGAAAGTATTGACCAATATTTTGGGTAAAAGTATTCAGCAAATACACCGTATTACCCATCACCAATATGGCGATTAATAATAATATCGACGATAGCATATTAAATTCAGATAAACGGCGGACGCCCTTTTCCACACCTGTCATCGCCGAAATAGCCGCAGCAGCAACGACACCTACAATAATAAGCGTCTGCACTGTTTTACTAGATTCAATACCAAAAACATGGGTCAATCCAGCATTGGCCTGCAATACTCCAATACCTAAGCTGGTCGCAATACCCATCAAGGTACAAACGACGCCAAAGGTATCAATGCCATCGCCAAGCCAGCCTTTGATCAAGCGCTCGCCAAAGATAGGCGTCAGTGGTGAACGCAGTGCCAATGGCATGTTTTTACGATACGCAAAATATGCCAATGCCATACCGATTAGTGCATAAATACCCCAACCATGTAGCCCCCAATGTAAAAAAGTTTGGGCAAGTGCTTCACGCATGGCTTCTGCACTGGCAGGCTCCAGCCCCGTATGCGGCGTCAAATAATGCATCAATGGCTCAGAGGCACCAAAAAACAGTAAATCAATACCAATACCCGCAGAGAACAGCATCGCGGCCCATGCTAGGAAAGGAAACTGTGCTTTTTCGTGGTCTTGCCCAAGCTTGATGTCGCCGTATTTAGAAAAACCAACAAATAGTGCAAATATACTATAAGCGGCAACCACCAGCATGTAATACCAGCCAAAACTCTCTGATACCCATGCCATGCTTGAGCTTAATAATGTCTCACTATAATCTGGAAACGCAATCGTCCAGATAATTAATAAAATAGAAATAATAGCTGAACCTAAAAAAACCGTCTTGTTTAGAGTCAGGGGTTTCGTCGCATCTTTTGATGGCGAGCTGTACATAAAAGACCTCAATAGGTAAATTAAACAGGGTCTGATATTGATTTGTCCGTCATAACTTGAGGACTGTATGACGCACAAAGCAGTACCAATAAATAAAAATTGCGATGTAAATAAAAATTTAAATGACAATTAAAGGCAGCCACAACAGTATTAAAAATACTTAATACGTTAGCGCTGATGAAAAAGACCTTTGCGTGGAAAGGTCTTCTTATTGAAATTGCTTATATATTTCATTGCCTAATAGCTCATATAGCTCTTTATACAGTAGAGCGGTAAGCGCGCATCGGCTCAGTTCTAAGCGGTGCACCATTGGCAACGTAATAGTCTACCGTCGAGCGTGGCAACTGCTTACCACACATCTTATCGACGATTTTTTCGGCAAGCATAATGGTGGTGGCGTTTAGATTACCACTGATGATATTTGGCATAATCGACGCATCAACGACGCGCAAGCCATCGATGCCGTGTACGAGTCCTTCGCCATTGACGACTGAATCATTACCTTCACCCATCGCACAGGTACACGACGGATGATAAGCCGTTTCGCTATGATTACGGACATATTCGTCTAGCTGCGCATCGGTCACCAAATCATCGGTTGGCGCAATGGCGCGACCACGATAAGGATCAAGTGCTGGCTGATGCATAATTTCACGGGTGATACGCATGGCAGCGCGGAACTCTTGCCAGTCTTGGTCGTGAGACATATAGTTAAACAAGATGCTCGGATGCGCGCTTGGATCTTTTGAGGTCAGCTTGACGCGACCACGACTTGGCGAGCGCAATGAGCCCACATGCGCTTGGAAACTGTGCGACTTCACTGCACTACGACCATCGTAGCGCACTGCTAATGGCAAGAAGTGGTACTGGATATTAGGATGGGTAAATTTCTCATCGGTACGAATAAAACCGCCACCTTCAAACTGATTTGACGCGCCAAGTCCTGTACCATTGAACAACCATTCGGCACCAATCGCTGGCTTATTCCACCATTTATTGGCAGGCGCAATCGACACTGGCAACTTACATTCGTACTGCATATACAGCTCTAAATGGTCTTGTAGATTATTACCAACACCCGGTAAATCTAAAATCTCATTGACACCCAAATCTTTGAGCCATTGACCAGGACCAATACCAGAGCGCTGCAATAATTGCGGCGACGCAATCGCACCTGATGAAACAATCACTTCACGAGACGCGTAAAAATTCTTGGTTTGACCTTGATGTTCTACCTTAACGCCGACAGCGCGCTTGCCATCGAACAAAATCACGTCAGTCAATGCACCCGTTAAAATGGTGATATTGCTGCGCGGTTTAGCACGGTCCAAATACCCACGAGCTGTTGATGCGCGGCGACCATTAGGCGTGACAAAACGATCCATCGGCCCAAAGCCTTCTTGTTGATAGCCGTTTAAATCATCCGTGCTTGGATAGCCTGCTTGCACGCCTGCTTCGATCATCGCTTGGAACAGCGGATTGACTCCTGGCTTTGAAGTGGTCATCTCGACGGGACCACCGACGCCATGATAGTCATTTTCACCAGCATCGCGATTTTCTAACTTTTTGAAATACGGCAAGCAGTCCAAATAGGTCCAATCTTCTAAACCTTTGATTTGAGACCAATCGTCAAAATCCAAGGCATTACCACGGATATAACACATCCCATTAATCAGAGACGAGCCACCTAACCCTTTACCGCGACCACAATCCATGACGCGGTTATTCATATAAGGCTCAGGATCGGTTTTATAACCCCAGTTATAAGTAGTACCTTGCAACGGCATAGCGAGCGCTGCTGGCATCTGCGTGCGAAAGTCTAAGCGATGGTCTGGACGACCCGCTTCTAACAGCAACACCTTAATGTTGGCATCTTCAGTCAAACGGGTGGCCAGCACATTGCCTGCTGAGCCTGCGCCGACGATGATGTAGTCATATTCAGGTGTGGTTGATGTCATAAAACGCTCCATAATATTAAAAAATCCATCACTTCATATCAGTAAGGCGGTGCCAAAAGGACAAATCAGTCCTAATAATTCAGCCTTACCGTTTTAAAAATTTCACAGCATAAGTGATTAAAATACCGATTCAAACTTACCAAGCTCTACTTGGATAGACTTGGTCTGCGTATAATGCTCAAGGGCTTCAATGCCGTTTTCGCGGCCGATACCTGAGTGCTTATAACCGCCCACTGGCATTTGTGCAGCCGACTCGCCCCACGTATTTAACCAGCAAATACCCGCTTCAATTTGAGCGATGACTCGATGCGCTCGGGTCAAGTCAGCAGTCACGACCCCAGCTGCCAAACCATACTCGGTATCATTGGCACGGCGAATCACTTCTTCTTCAGTCTCGTAAGTCAATATCGACATCACTGGGCCAAAGATTTCTTCACGCACGATGGTCATATCGTCGCTGCAATCCGTAAACACAGTCGGTGCAACGAATGCGCCATTTGCCAATTTGCCTGTTGTCACACGGTCACCGCCTGTTAGCAGACGAGCACCACTCGCTTTACCTTGCTCGATATAGCCAAGCACTCTGTCCATATGTGGGAAGCTGACCAATGGACCCATGTTGATGTTTTCATCCATCGGATCGCCCAATTTAATACGCTCGACACGCAATAATATGGCTTCTTCAAACTTAGCTTGCAGTGCTTTAGGGATAAACACGCGCGTACCATTGGTACAGACCTGACCTGTGCTATAGAAGTTCGCCATCATCGCGATATCAGCAGCAGTATCGATATCCGCATCATCAAATATAATAAAGGGCGACTTACCGCCAAGCTCCAAGGTTACGTCTTTAAGCGACGAAGATGCGGCACTTTCCATCACTTTTTTACCCGTTGGTACACCACCAGTAAACGAGACTTTGGCGATATCAGGATGCTGGGTTAATGCTTCGCCAACTTTATAATCCCCTTGCACAACATTAAAGACGCCATCTGGTAAGCCCGCTTCTGTCAATATTTCTGCCAGTTTTAACGCCGTTAATGGCGTGACTTCAGAAGGTTTAAAAATCATCGCATTGCCAGCGGCTAACGCTGGTGCTGCTTTCCACATCGCGATTTGAATCGGATAGTTCCACGCACCGATACCTGCGACGACGCCAAGTGGCTCGCGGCGAGTATAGACAAAGCTAGTATCACGCAATGGAATCTGACGACCTTCAATCATCGACGCAAGCCCTGCATAATACTCAACGACATCAGCACCAGTCACGATATCGACATATTTGGTTTCAGAAATTGCTTTACCCGTGTCTTTGGTTTCAAGTAACGCGAGTACATCGTTGCGCTCGCGTAATATCGCAACCGCCTTTAGCAAAATACGACTGCGCTCAACCGCCGTCATCGCCGCCCAAACCTTTTGACCTTTTTGTGCCGCTTTTACCGCTTCATTAATCTGTTCACTGGTCGTTTGCTGAACGGTAGTTAACACTTCACCCGTGGCTGGATTGATGTCTTCAAAGGTGGTTAATGAGTCATCGACAGCCAAATAACAGCCATTAATATAAGCGGTTTGAACCTTCTCTAAATCAATGATGTCTGTTAAGTTGTTGAGGTCTGTTTTTGAATCTGTCATGCGGTGCTCCTATTAACGACTGGCAAAAGCCCTATAAACAAGCTAATGCTAAATGATGTCGTCATGGGTTAAATGTTTAAAATAAATTTATATAGCCTATTGCTACAAGCCTGTCTTTCAATGCTTTTTTGATAAAAAAGCTGCTTTGATCAATCATTTAAGAACAGTGTTTTATTCATTCTCAGGTTGCGTCATTTTTATCAAACGCTTATGAATAGAGGTCTTATCTGAGATACTAATCCCTGAAAAATCAGAGAGCCAAATACCATCAGCCACCAGACGCACCATACATAATGTTTCGGTATTGTCGGTTGCTTGATGTTTCTTTAATTGTGCATTTGCCCACTTGGCCCACAACTCACGTAACTCGCTATCGCCTAGCATCAATGCATATAAGGTTGCTTGACTATCGAGCTCTTCCTGCCCTTTTTCGCCTAAGCTAATCGTGGCATTGATATAGGCACGAGTAAAAGAGCCATAACGCACAGGGTCTTCTGCCATGGCTTGATTAACTTCTGCCTCAAACCTAGCCATCGCATCATGAAACACTTCAAGGATGAGTGCATTTTTAGTGGTGAAATGATGCATCACCCCGCCTTTGGTCACCCCGACCGCATCAGCGACCGCCTGAAAGGTCACTTTTGATAAGCCCTGCTCTAACGTGATTCGCGCTGCCTGATCTAGTAGCGCACGACGGACAACTTCGGGCTGTTTTTTACGTTTGTAAGCGTTTTCCATTTCCATATTAGTGCACCACAGAATTAGAGAATAAGTTCATCACCACGACACCGCCCACAATCATAGCGATACCAACCACAGCTGCCGTATCAAGACTTTGCTTAAAAAACATCAAGCCAACGAGCGATGTCAGCACAATCCCCAACCCGCCCCACAGTGCATAAGCAATACCAAGCGGTATGGTTTTGATGGTTTGAGTTAATAAGTAAAATGAGATGGCATAAAGCACACCCATAATCAGGGTCGGTACCAAACGCGTAAACTGCTCTGACTTGACTAAAAAGGTCGTGCCAACCACTTCGCAAATGATGGCGATGGCTAGATAACCGTAAGCAATAGTGGTGGGACTCATAATTAGGTTACCTGTCTCAGATTGATCACATATTAATAATGTATATACATTAAAGAAACCATACGGTCGGTATTTTATAGAAATATTCTAGCAATGTGAAGGGCTGTTTCTGATTTTTTTGTTTCGAGGGAGGTACAGATTGTTTTACTATTCAAAAAGATAGGCGCCTTGTCGAATCAAATTACCGCTAGGTTTTATATCCAACCTACATAAATAAGGGTTTTGACCACTTTTAGCCATTTTTAGCCCATTTAGAGATTTATCGATTGAATTGAAGACACGCCCTAGTCAAAAAATAATATTTTAACGGTCAAATTTGCCAAAACAGCCCGCTTTATAAGGGATTACTGGTTATTTTTGACAGATAACAACAATATTTATAATTAATGGCATAATAAGGTTGACAGCCTATAACAACTTGGCTAAAATGTGCCCCACATAACGCAAACAAGACAAGCAATAGCGCTTACCTAACTTGTCGTTATACCAACTTATTCTCCAATAGCTCAGTTGGTAGAGCAACGGACTGTTAATCCGTGTGTCCCTGGTTCGAGCCCAGGTTGGAGAGCCATATACTAAAAACCTTCATCATTATTTGATGAAGGTTTTTTTATGGCTGCCGTTTTCAATTAAAAGAATAACCACAATATTAGGGCGTGTCCTTATTTTAAATAACGATGACAAAAATGAGATAAATTACCGTCAAACAAGGAAAGTAGCACAAATAATATCGAGATATTGATAAGCTATTTGACGATGTTTGGCAAAATTTAGCCATTTTTTGCCTATTTAGAGGTTAATCGATTGAATTGAGGACACGCTCTAATACGATTGGCATGGCTACGGTGTTCTTTTAGGCGTTTTTGTTGTATGGTAAGGATAGTTTTGATTGGGTTAATTTTTGTCTGAGTGCTTTACTCCTACTCACTAAAAATAATGGTTTATTATGATACCTGTACGTGTAAAAAATAAGTTTTCTGATCATCCGCAAAAAATCATGCGCCCGATCAGTATTCGTTTGTCTGAAGAGATGATTTCGTTATTAGAAGCCACTTCAAAGGAGTTGGGGTTTAAACGCATCCAAGGGCTTATTCGTTTATATATCCGCCAAGGACTTGACCGCGATCATCAGGACTATACCCTAGCCCATGATGAGGTGTTCATCGAAAGTCTGCGCAAACGCGGTGTTAGTCAGCATATTATTGATGAGGCTATTGTCGTGACCCATAATAACAATATTACTCACTCACTATCTGAGCTTCAAGAAAATGACCAAGCTCATGACTAACCATTCAAACAGTCGTTAGCTGTTACTGCTGTTAATAAAAAAGACTGAGTTTGCTTAACGGCACTCAGTCTTTTTTTGTGGGCGTAATAAAAATAGCTATTGTGAATGAAAATACCGATCATGATTGCTTGTCAAAACTTATTATAAATAGTACGTCTCCTGCCCCTTTTTTCTGTCATATAAAAAAATATGCCTATTTTGCTTGCGATACAGCATTTAGCGATAATTAAACACAACCTTTCATCAAACGAGGTATATTAAGAAAACGCTCATTATTTTGTTGTCATTCTTTATTATCCATAAAGATTTTTAAGGAGGTGTACGATGGCGAGTTTACATCAACGCTTAAATAAAGCTTTGTTATTGACGATTGCCTTAGCGATACTACCAATCGTTTCTGGTTGCTCACAGCCAGCCGCTGATCCAACCAAAAAAACCATACCGACCAACTCAGATCAGTGGCAGAAAAAACTCGGCACCACTTTTGAGCAGTTACCTCAATCTGAGCAGCAATTACTCAGCCGCTACATGTTGCGAATGAAACTCAGCGGTGCCTATGAGTCGGGGGCGATGCCGCGTACCACTATCAAGCAAGCCCTTGTGCAACAGCGTGAATATGAACGACTACATCCAAACAATCCAACAGGTAAAAAAAGCCCCATCGTCAGCAGCCAGCCAGCTTATAGTGCCAATGCGCAGAACTACCCTGTCGCTCTACTACCAGTCAAAACCAGCGATAGTGACAGCTTAAATCAAGTAAAACTGCAGTTTATGCTCTCTAATCACGGCAAGGTCGCCATTCAAAGCTTTAAGGGCACACTGACCATGCAAGATGCTAACTTGGCGCAGGGCAAAAGCTTTAACGTACCACTAACACAGTTTGACCCGCCTATTAAACCAGAGCAGTCTGGCAAGATCATCATCGAGAGCAGTATTGAAGACATTAACGTTATGCGTGCCATTAAAAACACCAAAGACTTGACCATCATGATCAGTAAAGGCACATTGATATTGGAGAATGGGCAGGAAATTAAGTTTGATGAGTCGCTAATGAAATAAAAAAACGCTACAGAATATTTATAAAATAATAGGATAAATATCCAGCATAAAAAAAGCCCCAATCATCACTGATTAGGGCTTTTTTTGAATTTGGAGGAGACGGAGAGATTCGAACTCTCGAAGGGCTACAAACCCTTGTCGGTTTTCAAGACCGGTGCATTCAACCACTCTGCCACGTCTCCATTTGTGCATTATTATAACGATAAAAAATAAAAATGCAACAAAAAAAGCCGCAATCATTATTAATGATTGCGGCTTTCGAATTTGGAGGAGACGGAGAGATTCGAACTCTCGAAGGGCTACAAACCCTTGTCGGTTTTCAAGACCGGTGCATTCAACCACTCTGCCACGTCTCCATTTGTGCGTTATTATAGCGATATAACATAAGAATGCAAGCAATTAATTGCACGAATTTAAATTATTTTGATGCTATCGTTGATTCAGTTTAAAAAAGAGTCAAGGCAACTGCATGCAGAGGTATATATGATACTTGCAGCGAGGTTAGCGCGGTCACTTTTTTATAGAGAATTGACGATAGCTTTTTTATGAGAAGCCAGATGTAGACACATATCTAGTAGTCTATTGGCATAACCCCATTCGTTGTCATACCATGCAAAAACCTTATACTGGCTACCCACTTGCATGAGCTGCTGACCATCAATGATCAAAGACTCTGTCTGATGGATAAAATCGCTAGAGACCAGTGGCTCATCCGTATAAGCCATGATGTCACGCAAATGTGCCTGACTGGCAGATTTGAGTGCCTTGCGGACTGCCTCGACAGACACATCGGGCGTATCAAAAACAAAAGTCACATCAATAGCGGCTACATCAATGGTAGGCACTCGTATCGAATGCCCGTTTATCTTGCCTATCATCGACGGGAGCACACGCTCTGTCGCCGCGATACTGCTAGAGGTGGTTGGGATAATGTTATAACCAGACGCTCGCGCGCGTCTTGGGTCACGGTGCGCTTGATCAAGCACCGTTTGGTCAGCCGTGACAGCATGAATCTCTGTCATCATCGCCGACTTTACCCCAAATGCGGTATCAAGCGTGGCAATTAAGGGAACCAAGGCCTGCGTGGTACAAGAAACGCTCGATATAATCGGCAGCTCACGTGTTAGCTCATCAGTATTAACGCCCATAACGATACAAGCATCGACATCATCGAATGGCGCTGCGCCGATAATCACCTGCTGCGCGCCAGCCACTATGTGCAGTTGTGCTTGCTCATAAGAGCGAAAATGTCCGGTACACTCTAGCACCACATCGACACCCAGCGCCTGCCAAGGCAACTGCGCAGGGTTAGATTCTGAGAATAAATTGATACAGTAGGTATAATTGTTTTTTGTCAGACAAAGCTGTGTGGCGCTGTCATTGTTACCGTCATCGCTCGCTTCATCGTTGCTACTCGCCACAATATCAGCACTGACCCCAAGGCGACTTAGGCGACCATGCGTGCTGTCAAACTTTAATAAGTGCAACAGAATGTCAGCAGGGGCTAAATCATTAATTGCCACGACATGGATCGCACGGCCTAATACCTCAAAGCGCTCTAGCAATGCCCGCAAAACGTTGCGCCCTATACGTCCAAAACCATTGATAGCAACCCTCAGTGGCTGTGTATGCTCACTAGATACATGAAACGCTGCTGCTACTGGGTCAGACGTTAATTGATAAGTGGCGCTCGAAAAATCAGGCATAAAAAGATATCGCTATAAAGGGATAAAAAATTGAGCGCTACACAGTCAGCGCTACAATGAAACAAAACCAACAAGTCGTTAATCGGCTCTAGGGATTGTTATATAAAAGCTAAATGGCTTTGGTGAATGCTTGAACCCTGAATTGTCATACTCAGTATCAAGACGCCATTCGGCATTAAGGCGTTATAAAAATCAGTGCCAAACGAATGGCATTGTAATCAATACTTTGCTTAAGATGATCGAATATTGGACGCAATTTAATACTGCCATCATCATTGAAATCATTTGGATTATTGGCGACTTTAATCGCGACATAGGCATTACCAACCGCCGTCATCACCTCATCCTCTGGCCGCAAATGATCACAAGCGAGACTTGGATCTTGAGATTTTAGGTCAGCAATATGACGCATGATGGTCGATTGTGACAACTGGCGTGCTTGTGAGATTTCTGCAATCGACAAGCTTTCCTCTAATAATAATCGCGTCGCAAGCAAGGTACTGTCCGACTTATCTGAAACTTGATTGCCCAGTTTCAGTTTTTTGTCTATTTGCGCCTGTTGTTGCTCGCGGCGCTTTTTTTGCAAAGTGGCATAAGCATCAATCACTGATTTACTCAGCGTACCGCCCGATTTTAAAATAAATTTCTCATGTGCCTGCGTCATGCTCTCTTCATCAAGCATCGCATAATTGGCATCGGCTTCTTCTGACAGCACCAAAAACCGTTTGTCCGCGCCGCGTGCTAGCGGATCAAGCTGCAAACTCATGTCGTTCATACCGAGCAGCTGCAAACCTGCCAGCGACTTTAACCGTGACAATGCTACATAGCCCTGCCCCAACTCAAAAGTACGTGATAAGTCAATCTCTGCGGCATCGAGGGTCATGCCTTGTGACTTATGAATGGTAATCGCCCATGCTAGACAAAGCGGTACTTGCTCATAGCTTGCCAGCACATCTCCTGTCTCATCTTCGATAATCCATTCTTCAGGCTCAGCGACAACTTCACGCCCTGAATTGAGCCGAACCACGGGCATTTTTTGCGTCGTTGGCTTTTTGGCTTTGGGTTTCTCTTTTATGGCTTTTTTACTTTTGCCTTTTACATTCTTATCAGTCTCACTGTCAGCACTGTCGTCATCGTCTTCGATTAAATCATCACTGCTGTCTTTGCTATCATCATTAATTTTAACAGCGGCAAAACCAATCAATTCACCCATCGTACCGTTGGACACGCCAAGTTCAGTATTATTTTTGATGAACATCACCTTGGCACCGACTTTTAGTACCAAATCATCTTGGGTACGTACCGTTTTTTTAAGGGTCTCAACCAATTTACTATCGCCCGTAGACGTAGCGGTAAAGCGCATCATCTCGCCCTCTAACGCGGCAAGCTCTTTATCATTGATGCTATTAACGTTGAGATTATGGGTATAAAGACGGGTACGTTTGATATCGACATTTTGGTCAAAAGTCGCCTCCAGCGCGGCAATCGATTCAAAAGTGACTTCCTGACGGCGAATTTGGTTGAGAATATCGTCCAAATCAAGCCCTCCATTTGCCGCTTCACTAACCTGCCTGTGTTGCTCAGACAGATAGCAAATATGGAACTTGGCATCAAGCCACGCTTCAGACATAAAGGCAAATTTTTCACGGTTGGTTTCACCCTTACTACCAATCGGCGGCAGCTGAAAAAAGTCTCCTGCGACGACCACTTGGATACCACCAAAGGCTTTGTCATTTTTGCGGATATGCTTGAGTACTTGGCTGACCAAATTGAGCTGCTTAGCATGCAACATCGATATCTCATCAATGACCAATACCGCGGTGTCTTTTAGTCGGTCTGCCAAAAACTGCTTGCGTGATAACGTAGTCAAGTCGCGGTCGCTCAACTCATCTTTGATACCGATGCCGGACCAGCTATGAATCGTTGTGCCATTCATGTGTGTGGCAGCAATACCGGTACTCGCAGTGACGGCGACAGGCACACGGCGCGCGCGCAGGTAGTCAATATATTGATTGAGAGTATAAGTCTTACCTGAACCTGCTGAGCCAGTCAAAAAGACATTTTGACCCGTTTTTAAGATATCAAGAGCAGAAGATTGACGCATATATCTAAACCAATTAAGTTAATAGTAATAAGAAAAACAGCTTAAGAGCAAATAATAAGAGAAAAAGCTGCCAACAATTATAACAGCTACATCCGTTTCGCGGACGACTTTAACCCTGATAAGCCACATAACTTAAAGTTATACGATACGAAATATATCATTATAAAAAGTCATTATCGCTCATCGCTAAAGCTCAGTACGATAGGGTCATAGCTTGGTCAGGATGGCCAAATATTTATGCTTAAGTCGTTTGTTCTTAACTAGCCATAATACACAACAAGGAGTCGTTAATGTTATACGCCTATCCCAATACTGAAAATAGTCCTGTTCAATTCCGCAAAAAATATGACAACTTCATCAATGGTGAGTGGGTCGCACCAATCGATGGCGAATACTTTGACAACTCAAGTCCAATCGATGGTAAAACCTTCTGTCAAATTGCGCGCTCTAAAGCTGCCGATGTCGAAGCGGCGCTAGATGCCGCTCATGCCGCAAAAGACGCATGGGGCAAAACCAGTGTCACTGAACGCTCTAATATGTTGCTCAAACTTGCCGATGGTATCGAAGCCAATTTAGAGGCCATCGCGATTGCTGAGTCTTATGAGAATGGCAAACCAGTACGTGAGACCCTCGCCGCTGATATTCCAATCGCCATCGACCATTTGCGTTATTTTGCGGGCGTTATCCGCGCACAAGAAGGCGGCATTAGTCAAATTGATGAAGATACGGTTGCCTATCATTTTCATGAGCCTCTAGGTGTCGTCGGTCAAATCATTCCTTGGAACTTCCCTATTCTAATGGCGATTTGGAAAATCGCCCCAGCCCTTGCTGCTGGTAACTGTATCGTCCTCAAGCCTGCCGAGCAAACCCCTGCGTCTGTTTTATACATGCTTGACGTCATAGGCGCGGCGGATATTTTACCTAAAGGCGTACTAAACGTCATTAACGGCTTTGGTGTAGAAGCTGGTAAACCAATCGCTTCCAACCCGCGTATCGATAAAGTTTCCTTTACTGGTGAGACCACCACTGGTCGCTTAATTATGCAATACGCCAGTGAAAATATCATTCCAGTCACGCTAGAGCTGGGCGGTAAAAGCCCAAATATCTTCTTTGCTGATATTATGGATGAAGACGATGACTTCTTAGATAAAGCGGTTGAAGGCTTGGTGATGTTTGCGCTAAACCAAGGTGAAGTTTGTACTTGCCCATCACGCGCCCTCGTACACGAAAGCATCTATGATGAATTTATGAAACGCTGTATCGCTCGCGTGAAAGCCATTAAAATGGGCAACCCGCTCGATACTGATACTATGATTGGCGCGCAAGCCAGCTCAGATCAGTTAGAAAAAATCCTATCTTATCTTGATATTGGTAAAAAAGAAGGGGCAAAAGTCCTTGTTGGCGGTGAGCTAGCCAAACATGATGGCGATATGGCAAACGGTTATTATGTGCAGCCAACGATCTTTGAAGGCACGAATGATATGCGCGTGTTCCAAGAAGAAATCTTTGGCCCCGTACTCGCTGTCACCACTTTTAAAGACGATGAAGAAGCAATGACTCTCGCCAATGACACTTTATATGGTCTTGGTGCTGGCGTCTGGACGCGTAATGGTACGCGCGCTTATCGTTTCGGTCGTGGCATTAAAGCCGGTCGCGTTTGGACGAATTGCTATCATCTCTATCCTGCGCATTCTGCGTTTGGTGGGTATAAGCAGTCTGGTATTGGCCGCGAAAACCATTTAATGATGCTAGACCATTATCAACAAACTAAGAACATGCTGGTCTCTTATAGTCCTAAAGCAATGGGCTTCTTTTAATTCTGTTTTTCAAAGCACTTTATGGCAAAAGCGTAAAGTGCGACCTCGGTGCTCGCCGAGCATCTTAATGTAAAGAACGATGACAAGGAGTTACAACGTGAGTAATAAAATGAAAGCGGCCGTGCTGCATGAATTCGGACAACCCTTAGAAATTGAAGAAGTAGATATTCCAACCGCAGGTGCTGGTCAAATCGTCGTAAAAATGCAGGCATCAGGTGTCTGTCATACCGATTTGCATGCCATTGAGGGCGATTGGCCAGTGAAACCTAGCCCACCGTTTATCCCAGGCCACGAAGGCGTTGGTCTTATCACCGCCGTTGGTGACAATGTGCATCATGTCAAAGAAGGCGACCGAGTCGGTATCCCTTGGCTCTACTCTGCTTGTGGACACTGTACCCATTGCTTAGGTGGTTGGGAAACCTTATGCGAAAGCCAACAAAACTCTGGTTATTCTGTAAACGGCAGCTTTGCAGAATATGTACTAGCAGATGCCAACTATGTCGGCATCATCCCTGAAAGCGTTGACTCTATTGAAATTGCACCAGTGTTGTGTGCAGGTGTCACGGTTTACAAAGGTCTTAAAATGACCGACACCAAGCCAGGCGATTGGGTTGTCATTTCAGGTATCGGTGGACTGGGACATATGGCAGTTCAGTATGCCATTGCGATGGGATTGAACGTTGCTGCTGTGGATATTGATGACGAAAAACTGGCATTCGCTAAAAAACTGGGCGCCAAAGTCACTGTCAATGCGAAAAATACTGACCCTGCTGAATATCTACAAAAAGAAATCGGCGGTGCTCACGGTGCGCTCGTGACAGCAGTATCTTCAAAAGCCTTTGATCAAGCATTAGGCATGTTACGACGCGGTGGTACTTTGGTCTGTAATGGTCTACCAACGGGCGAATTCCCAGTATCTATTTTTGATACTGTTTTAAACGGTATTACCATTCGTGGCTCAATCGTTGGTACGCGTCTCGACTTGCAAGAGTCGCTAGACATGGCAGCAGCAGGCAAAGTAAAAGCCACCGTTGCCGCTGAGCCACTAGAAAATATCAATGATATCTTTGATCGTATGCGTGATGGCAAAATCGAAGGTCGCATTGTCATTGACTATAGTATGTAGCAACCATTATCTAGCCATATGCTTTATGATATTTTGAAATTCGTAACACCGTCTCAATGACTGGCTAGAGTAATCATCAGTAAAGGGTCGTATCGTTTTCAACCACATATGATAAATGATGTGAGTGAATATGATGCGACCCTTTATTTTCTACTCAGTATGATTATGAGAGACATCCGTTCGGGTCTAACGATAGGGAAATCATTATGAACGTCACAGCGACAGAGTCCTGCAAAGCATTAATCGACTTACTAAAATCTAAGCACGGCGAGCTGATGTTTCATCAATCAGGCGGCTGCTGTGATGGCAGTTCACCCATGTGTTATCCATTAGGCGAATTTAAAGTAGGCGGACAAGACGTACTCATCGGCGAGCTGGTTGGCTGCCCATTTTATATGGGTAAAGCTCAGCATAAGCTCTGGCAACATACCGATCTAACGATAGATGTGGTCGATGGACGCGGAGCAAGTTTTTCGCTTGAAATACCAGAAGGTAAGCGCTTTATCGTACGTTCAGAGATATGTGCTATATAAGTTTAAATAGTATCCACCAGCGTTTTAACGACCTAGTATTGTTTTGCCATGCCATATGTTGATCGATAAACACCCCTTAGTCATTTTTATTTTATTATTCCAGCAAAATAATAGATACTGTAATGCGTACCCTATTTTAATAAACGCGTTTTAACGAGCACGTTTTACTCAGCATGGATGCTAGAAGGAATGTAAAATGGAATTTGATAAAAAATTTGATTACGTCATCGTTGGTGGTGGTTCAGCTGGCTGCGTACTTGCTAGCCGATTAACAGAAAACCCAGACATTAGTGTCTGCTTATTAGAATATGGTGGTGAAGGCAAAGACCTTGCTGTCCGTGTCCCTGCTGGACTGATTTTGATGGTACCAGGCAAGCCGCTGAAACTGAATAATTGGTGCTTTCAAACTACGCCGCAGATGCACTTGAACAACCGTCGTGGCTTCCAACCACGTGGTCAATGCTTGGGTGGCTCATCGGCTATTAATGCCATGATTTATACGCGTGGTAGTGCGCTCGATTATGAACGTTGGGTAGAACAAGGCTGCGAAGGCTGGGGATTTGATGATGTACTGCCCTACTTTATCAAAGCAGAAAATAATATTCATGGTAGCGGCGAGCTGCATGGTGATAGCGGACCGCTGCATGTCAGTGACTTACTGAGTCCGCGTGATATCTCCAAAGCATTCGTAGAAGCCGCCATCATCAATGGTTTAGATCATAATCAAGATTTTAATGGCGAAAAGCAAGACGGTACAGGGCTATATCAAGTCACCCATTTTCATGGCGAAAAACAAGGTCAACGCTGCTCTGCGGCAGCGGCTTATCTACATCCAGTACAAAACCGATCAAATCTGACCGTCATCACCCACGCCCAAGCCAACCGCGTCATTTTTGAAGGCAAACAAGCCGTTGGTGTCGCTTATGAAAAAGATGGCGTCGAGCATGCGGTTATGGCGCGTCATGAAGTGATATTATCTGGGGGCACTTTTGGCTCACCCAAAGTCCTGATGTTGTCAGGTATTGGACCTGCTGAGCATCTACAATCGCATGGCATCGACGTCGTGGTAGATGCGCCCGATGTTGGTGGTAATCTACAAGATCACTTAGATGTCGTTTTTGATTACGAGGTCAATACCACTGACGTCATCGGTATTGGTATGGCGACGATTTCGACATTGACCAAAAGTATTCGGCAGTGGAGAAAGGATGGTACAGGCCTCTTGTCTACCAACTATGCTGAAGCGGGCGCGTTCTTTAGTGTCGGTGATGATCCAAAAGAGTGGCCAAATACCCAACTGCACTTTGTCATATCCCGCGTGATTGAGCATGGTCGTGATCTCAGACGTGGCTTTGCGGTCTCTTGTCACAGTTGCTACCTACGCCCTGAAAGCCGCGGTACGGTCAGACTGGACTCCGCCGACCCCTCAGACGCGGTATTGATTGATCCAAACTACCTCTCTCACCCAAAAGATGTGGAATATATGATTGCAGGCGCGGAGCGTACGCGCGCCATCATGCAAGAATCACCCATCGCCAAATATATTACTGAAGACTACCCTGCCCCCTATATCGAAAAAGACGGTATGCTCGGCTATATTCGCAACAAGTCAGATACCATTTATCATCCTGTCGGCACTTGCCGTATGGGCTCAGATGACCAATCCGTGGTTGATTTGCAATTAAAAGTACGCGGCGTAAATGGCTTAAGGGTCGTCGATGCCTCAATCATGCCGACTTTAATCAGCGGTAATACCAATGCGCCAACGATTATGATTGCCGAAAAACTCGCAGACCTTATCAAAGCAAACCACGGTCATATCGAACGAATCACGCCATAAAACATGGGAAGATATGCGTCTTATAATTAGTATTTTTATTTAAGAAACTTATATAGTCAGTCTTTTATAAATAAGATACAATACTTTTAAAATAAGCGACACGGCAGAAGAATACATGACCTATTCAGCAGACTTTCGAGCGCAAGTGATCAAAAGTGTCCAAAACAAAGACATGAGTATTCGTCAAGCTTGTACTTTCTATCATGTTAGCAAAACAGCACTACAGCGTTGGTTAAAAAACCCAAGTATTAAGAAAACTCGGGATAAGCCACCCAGTAAAATACCGAATGAGGCTCTTCTCAAAGACGTCGCTCAACATCCAGATGATTATATGTACGAGCGAGCACAGCGTCTAGGCTGCAGTAAATCGGGTATTGAGATTGCCTTGAAGCGCCTTGGTATCAGTCAAAAAAAAGACCTTAGAACATCCAAAAGTGTGTCCAATAAAAAGAGCGATATATCAGAGTAAGCTTAATAGCTTTAAGCAGCAAGGCTATCCCATTGTGTATATGGACGAAAGTGGCTTTGAGGCCGAAACTATTCGCCCTTATGGCTATGCACCAATTGGCAAACCTTGTATTGATCGCTACAACTGGCAAGCAAAAAAGCGTACTAACGTCATCGGTGCGCTTTATGAAAAAATGCTGTTTGCGCTTGATTACTTCGAGAAAAATATTAATAGCAGCATATTTTACCACTGGTGCAAATACACGTTGATCCCAAGCCTTAAGACTAAATGCGTGATAGTTATGGATAATGCTAGATTTCACAAGAACAAATGTATTCAAAAACTACTCAATAGGCATGGCCATCGTATTCTTTGGCTGCCACCTTATAGTCCTGATCTAAATCCCATCGAAAAAAAGTGGGCACAGGCAAAATTTCTACGCCAAGGATGGATGGAGAATAATTTACCAAAACTGTTTCAGGATATGGGTTGTATCTCTTTTATTATAGATTGACTATATATTAAAACTTTATATTCAATAAAATGAAAATAAGCGAATTATATAAAAGTTTAACCCTTGTTTTTTCGTGGTTATTTTTATCAGCATTTCTAAAATAAGGAGAAACTCTAACAAACTTGTCAATAAAGATAGTAAAACAGAACGTTTTCTATCAAATTAGCTTACGGATGTCTTGCATTACCACTGTTGAACAGAGTATATTTAAACCACTTATTTATATCGGTATTTTTTGCAAATCTGAATAATGGTTAATACAACCTAAAATATTTTTTATTTTGCATATTAGAAACACGATATAAACAATTGCTTTAAAGGGAATTAAAAGCACGCTCATTATATTTATAGTTCAAAAACGATCTTATAAATAGACCTCTTGCAAAAGTCATAAACCAAGCTCGAAATTCACAACAGCGGCGAATAGCTTCATTCTAAGATCATAGCGCTGACGACGGTTGCGATATTTATGAGCAACAATTTTGAACAA